>NZ_JARESS010000018.1:0-172084 GCF_046027915.1 Paraburkholderia sp. RL17-347-BIC-D | reverse complement strand
GTGGGCAAATGACCGGTGTGACGTTACGCGTCGATGTCCTTGAGGCGTAACAGCCCAGACGCTCGGACATGCGATGCACCATTGAAGGCACCATCAGCCGTCTTGAATGAGTGAAGTTAATTCGTTAAGCCTTTATCCCGCTGTTTCAGGTCTGCATCGAGCAGGATTCTGTTCGAGCCGTACCTGACAAAAAAAGGACGGCCTTTCTACAAATGACTGAATGGTTTCGAGGATGCAATGAAAAAACGTTTTCGAGTGGGAATCGTGGGAGTGAGCACGGAGCGCGGTTGGGGCACGACAGCTCATATTCCTGCGTTGCGTGCGCTGTCCGATGTATTCGAGACCGCCGGCGTGGCAAACACCAGTCTCGCGAGCGCAAAGGCCGCCGCTGCTGCCTTCGGCATTCCGCGCGCGTTCGCGAACGTGGCGGAGCTGGTGGCCTCCCCGGATATCGACGTCGTGGCCGTAACAGTCAAAGTTCCCCATCATCGTGAAGTTGTCACTGCGGCTTTGGAGGCGGGCAAGCATGTCTATTGTGAATGGCCGCTCGGAAACGGCCTTGCAGAAGCGATCGAGCTTGCAGAGCTCGCCAAGCAGGCCAAGGTACGGGCGGTGGTGGGCACCCAGGCCACTGCGTCGCCCGAGGTCGAATTCGTGCGCAAGATCGTGGCTGATGGATACGTAGGCGACGTGTTGTCGTCGACCTATCTTGGCTGCGGCCCTACCTGGGGTGACGAAGTCACGCGCGGCGACTCGTACGCCATGGATTCGCGCAACGGCGCAACCATGCTGTCGATCATCGGTGGGCATGCGCTTGCTGCCGTGCAAAGTGTGCTCGGCCCCGTCTACGAGATGGAGGGCGTGGTGTCGCAGCGCCGGAAGACCGTGCGCATCGTCGAGACGGGCGACTCGATCCCGATGCAAACACACGATCATGTGATGGTCAATGCCGTTTTGAAGTCGGGAGCACCGTTGTCCCTGGAGCTTCGCGGGGGCCTGCCGCGCGGCACGCGCCTGCTGTGGGAAATCAACGGAACGCTGGGCGATTTGCGCATTACCGCGACGAATGACCAGGCTCCCGTCATTAATATCTCGCCATTGCGCGTGGAGGCTGGCCGCAGGGGCGAACAGGCGTATAGCGAGGTTGAGGTTGCGAAGTCCCACTACTTCGATTTCGCGGACACGGACTTTGCGCGGAACGTGGCGGCCATCTATCGGCAGATGGCCGAGGATCTGGTTCAGGGAACCAACATTGCCCCTGATTTTGATGCCGCGGTAGCCCTTCACAAGGTGATTGATGCCATCGAGAGGTCGGATCAGACGCGCAAGCAGGTGCGAATCGAATGACCGGCGTCCAGATCGTGGATTCGTTGAGCGGTCGGCAAAGAATGGTTTTATCAGAAATGACAGAGATCCTCGAAAAGAGGATCGACGATCTTGTTTGACGGGAGCTCAATCCTCGTTTGCTTGATGTCTGAAGATTCGGCGATGCCATCGTGTCGTGCCGGGAGAGGGAGGACGTCTGTTGCCTTGAATGGCATTGAGCACGTAGCCGGCCTGAACGGAACGATTGCGCACGGCACGAGATGATATTCGAGGTCCAGGAGGGGCAATGCCGCTACCTGGTCGTCAACGCGGCGAACCGCCGAGCCTCGCACAGCGCGTGCACACGATATCTGCGATAGCCCGAACACTGTCGCCGTCTCGGTCGTCGCCCGCTCGACGATCGACTGGCACCGCTCCCGCGAGCGTGTCCAGTTACGACTTGCGCATCTTCCCTATCTGCACGCCAACCCGCGAGCCCACACTGCTGGCGGGCTCATCCGTCTTTGCTTTGCACCACGCTCAAGAATAACCAGGCGATCACGGAGTGCAGCGAAGATGCGTCACGCGGTCAGTTGCGGCATCGCCGCTCGCAGTCGCGCCCTCTTTGAGACGACACCCATGTGAAATCCGTGACCCATGCGACATGGGTAGGGAGATTCCCTAGGGCCCTTGACTTTGTTCATTCCGAAACACATCATCCTATATAAATCGATCGTAGATAGCATCGTCGTATTTGAAATGATATGCCGAGAGCACGGATGTGATGCTGCGCATCCTGATGGCTTCTCGTTGACCAACTGCCGTCGGTCCTCTTGTGTGTCGGTATTGCTAGTTACTTATTTGTAATTCCGACAAGAATCTGTCGGGCAGAAAGAAATTCAGGCTGGTCGTCCGGCCCGCAGTGGATTCGTGCTTTTCGAGTGGCCCAAACGGAGGACGGCCTATCCGGTCTCCGTGTTTGCAAGGCTCCGGGTGGAGGCAAAGGCGATGCAATTCAGCAGTCGAATCCTGGGCTATGCCGGCAAGTCACACCTCGCCCCGCATTCCTCTGTTCGTTTTCGAACTATTGCATTCCGCTCTCGAAGCAATCCGCACTCACTGCCGGAATTCAAATTCTACTTAATAAATCTCATGCAGACAAAAAAAAGAACCAGAAAGGCACGTTCTCTTGTCAATAGTTCGTAGGACATAGCAATGCAACTAGTGGGCGCATTGGCAACATTCAACAACGGAATCAAGGATCAATATGTTCGACTCGCCTATGGCCTGGATAACTGGCACGCAAAACACGGAAGACCCGCGCGATTTCATGAAGGCCTCCTTCGACAGGTTTGAAGTCGATGCAGCGTACCGATTCGGCGGCGCACTCGCGAAGATTGCCACGGCGTTTAGCGCCTGCGTCTTCGGGACGGCCGCATATGCGGCGGGCGACTCCGCGACCAACCATCAGAGCCGCTCCGCCTGACGCAGATCTCTCCTCCGCGCTTCCTACCGACAAGTTCAAGGAAGTATTTGCACAGTAATTGTTCGAGACGAATCATGAATGACCAGAAAACGCTGCTGCAGGTCGATGGTGTCACCAAGATCTTCCCCGGAGTCCGGGCGCTTGACGACGTGACGTTCTCGGTGGTCGAAGGCGAGGTACACGGTCTCGTTGGCGAGAACGGGGCAGGCAAGTCCACGCTCATGGCCGTCGCGTCCGGCGCCCTTGTTCCGGAGAAGGGACGCGTCGTGATCGACGGCACGGAAACGCGAGGAGACACGGAGCAGGCACGCCGGTTGGGGTTGGCTATCGTACGGCAGGAACCGGCGCTCATGCCTGACCTGACCGTAGCGGAAAACCTTTATCTCGGCGTGCCTGCCGAGCAGCGTCCGTCCTTGATGGAGGTCGCGCAATGGGCGCGAGGCCTCCTGAGGCAATGGAGCGCCGATGTTGCAATCGATGCGAACGAGCGCGTGGTGAGCTTGGGCCCCGAGCAGCGGTTCATCGTCGAAATCGTCAAAGCGCTTGCTGCAAAGCCCAAGGTTCTGGTCCTCGACGAACCTACCGAACATCTGTTGACGGAAGACGTCGAACGTCTGTTCGAGCGCATCCGCAAGATAACGGCTTCGGGTTGTTCGGTCGTCTATATCTCGCACCGGATCCGCGAGGTGCAGAAAATTGCGCATCGCCTGACGGTTCTTCGCGACGGTCAGGGTCAGGGCACCTATGAGGCCGCGGGCCTCAGCGAACAGGAGATCGTCGAACTGATCGTTGGCGGTGCGCTCGACCGCGACTTCCCGGCCAAGGGCAACAATGGTGGCGCAAGCGTCGTTCTCGACGTGACGAAGCTGCGTGGTGCCGGCTTTACCGACATATCGGTTCGGGTCAGGAAAGGCGAGATTGTCGGCCTCGCGGGGATCGACGGCAACGGCCAGCGAGAGTTCATGCGAGCCCTCGCGGGACAGACGCGAAGCCGCGGTAGCGTCACGGTGGCCGGCATTCCCGCGAAGCTTCGCAACTCGCAGGCTGCCGCCGATTCGGGCATCAGTTATCTGCCGGGCGATCGTCATCGAGAGGGAATTTTCGGCGAATTGTCGGTGCGCGAAAATTTTTCGATCCGTAGTCTCCCATTCGATTCGATCAAGGGATGGGTGAGCCAGCGCAGCGAAGCAAAGCGCGCCAGGGACGCCGTGACGCGCTTCGCTGTCAAGACGCCGTCCATTGACACGCCTATTCGTACCTTGTCGGGCGGTAACCAGCAGAAGCTTGTGCTGGCGAGTGTCCTCGCCAGTCATCCCAAGGTGTTGCTGGTCGACGAGCCGACCCAGGGCGTGGACATTGGCGCACGGATGGAAATCTACAAGGTGCTTCGCGAGGCCGCGGCCGCAGGCACCGCCGTGATTGTCGTTTCGTCGGATGCGCACGAGGTGGCGGGACTCTGTGACCGTGTGCTCATCTTCTCGCGCGGCCATGTCGTCAAGGAATTGGACGACGACGCCGTCAGTGAGAACAACATCACGTCTGCCGTCTTGACCGCAACGACTGAGCGGGAGAAGGGCGCTTCCCGAACCTCCGGCGTTTGGAAGTGGGCTGCTGGGGATTGGGCGCCGCTCGTGATGCTTGCCGTTGCAGTCTGTGCGCTCGGCATGTATGCGGCGCACGTCAATCCGACCTACCTTTCTGCGCGAAACCTCAGCGGCATGCTGGCGCTCGTGGCGACACTGGCCATCGTCGCATACGGGCAGCAGATGCTCATGCTGGTTGGCGGGATCGATCTTTCGGTCGGGCCGCTCATGGGGCTGATCGTCGTCATACAGTCGTTCTTCCTGACGGATGGCGCCTCGCTAGGCCATCAGCTCTCTGGGTGGGTGATCGTGTTGCTCGTCGCCCTTGCCGTCGGACTCGTGAACTGGATGCTTGTCGGCCCGTTCCGGTTGCATCCGATGGTGGCGACACTCGCGACGTACATGGCGCTTCAAGCGGTGTCGCTGCTCCTGCGCCCGGTTCCGGGCGGCCTGATCGCGGATCCCATCGTGGAGTCGATCGGTGCCCAGCTCGGCGTCATGCCCATTGTCGCGATCGTGGCAATCGTGATTGCCGTGGTGCTCGAAATCGCGTTGTTCAAGTCGAGGGCCGGTCTCACGCTGCGCGGCGTGGGCTCCCGCGTCGAAGCTGCGCGGATGTCCGGTGCCCGCCCGCAACTGACGTCGCTCGCCGCGTACATGGGGTGTTCGTTTCTTGCGGGCGTCGCTGCCGTGCCCATGATGGCGCAGGTCGGCACTGGCGACCCGAGCGCCGGCATCAACTACACGCTCGGAAGCGTCGCAGCGGTGGTGATCGGCGGTGCAAGCCTGTTTGGCGGACGCGGCTCCTTCGTCGGTTCGCTGCTGGGCGCGCTCCTCATCATTCAGGTGAATGTCGTCACCTCATTCCTCGATATTGGCGACTCGTGGCAGTCGTACCTGTTGGGCGGGATGATCCTCGCATCAGTCGCGCTCTATTCCAAGAGCAGAGAAATGGTGGTGGCGAAATGAAAAACGCAATGCACAATCAGGCGGAAGTTATGTCGGAATTCCTTGAGCCCTCTAAGTCGAAATCAAAAGCAAAGCCGGCACGGCTACCAGCGGTTGATGAATTCTCATGGATCTGGGTCGGGCTGATCCTGCTCTTTGCGTGCAGTTCCATCGTCGCGCCGGGCACGATGACGCGAGGCTCAATTTTGGCCATGCTTCCGTTCGCTGGCATTCTTGCGATTGTCGCGACGGGCCAAACGCTGGTCATTCAGCAGCGCGGGTTGGACATGTCGGCAATCGGTATGGTTTCGCTCGCCGGCATTGTCATGGCCAGGACGGGATTCGCATTCAATTCCATCGTCCTTGCCGTCATTTTTACTGTTTGCGTCGGCGGGATCGTCGGAATCATCAATGGTGCGCTCATCTCGAGGGTCGCGATTACGCCGCTGGTGGCGACGCTTGCCGTCAACGCGCTGCTGATCGGCTGCGCCCGCTCGTTGACCGGTAACGTTCCGGTTGCAGTCCCAACCGTCATGCAAACCATTTCGCACGCCCAGTTCCTTGGGCTCCCGGCCAACGTCTGGTTCGCCTTCGCGTTCGTGACGACCGCGTGGATCATTACCCGCAAGACCACGGTAGGGCGCAGGTTCGTCGCTGTGGGGGTGAACCCGCGCGCGGCTGAAGCCGCAGGCGTCAACGTGCTGAAGTACAAGATTGGGGCGTACCTCGCCTCCGCCGTTTGCTTTTCCGCGGCGGGGGTGCTGCTCGCCGGATTCATCGGAAGCGCTTCGCAGACGTCGGGTAATGACTATCTCCTGCCGGCGGTCGCGGCCGTGGTGGTCGGAGGCACGCCGTTCACGGGCGGCAGAGGCAGCGTCGTCGCGAGTGCGGTGGCCGCACTGTTCATGGCGCAACTCGGTCAGCTCGTGCTGGCGCTTGGTGCGGGCCCCGCTGCTCAGCTCCTCGTTCAGGCCTGCGCGATTCTGCTCGCAACCACCGTCCGCCATCTGCCATCCGCGATAAAAACGTTTCGCAAGAGGTCGTAGCGGAAAGTAGTAGCGGGTGTCCGCGCCATTATGTTCCGGGTGCCCGTGGTAGCTCGAAAAGCGGCAGTTTCGGGGTTGGGACCTTGGAGCGGGAAGCCGGTTACGACCAGCCTGCCGTTGCAAGCCGATTGCAGCGACCCGAAAGAGGTCGTCAAGCGATTTTTGGAGACTCTTTTTTAAAGTAAGGATGACGAAATGAGAAAGATCATTTTCTGCGCGGCTGTCATGGCACTCGGTGTCTGCAATAGTTACGCGCAGAGCACCGTGACCCTGTATGGACGCGTCGCATCGGGCATTGACTTTGTGACCAACGTTGCGACGCCGAACGGTCAGTCAAAAAACAACTTCAGGTTCGGCAGCAATCAGTATGGATACAGCTGGTTCGGCCTGAAAGGCGACGAAGACCTCGGAGGAGGTCTGCATGCAGTCTTCAAACTCGAAAGCCTCTTCACTTCCGGAACCGGTGAGATTTTTCCCAACTCGCTTTTTACCCGTGACGCGTATGTAGGCCTGTCCAACGACAAGTTTGGAAGCATCTGGTTTGGACGGGCGATGAGTCTCACCGACGAAACTGGCTGGTACATTGACCCGCTCGGAGAACAGGTGGGAACAGGCATTGCAAACTTCGCTTTCGGACGGGCGTGGGGTCCCCGATCGAACGTCATTACTTACAACTCGCCGATCTGGGCTGGCTTCTCTTTCCGGGTACAAGACGGTTTTGGCAACGAGGCAGGTAACTTCCGGGGCGGACGTCAGTTCAGTGTGAGTGCACAGTACACGCTCGTGAACTTTGCTGCGTACGGAGTGTACGAAGAACTCCGCGACGACAACGGAAAGTTCTCGGGGCTGTACACCGCGTCGCGTGAATACATGGCAGGCGCCACCTACCAGCTCGGTGGGCTGAAGTTGTACGCGGGCTATCAGCAACTTGTCTCGTCAGGGCAGGATACGGTTGCCGACTCTTTTAACCCCTACGCGGCGACGCGGAGCCAGCAAGAGTGGATTGGTGCATCTTATCAGGCAACCCCTGCACTCGCCTTGCAGGCTGGCTGGTATCACGGCAACGTGAATCACGGCGGCGGCACCGGAAATCTTGCTGCCATCGGCTCAACCTACAACCTGTCCAAGCGGACGTTCCTCTACCTGACGGTCGGGGCCATGTTCAACGGAAAGCCGTCAGCGTTCCCAGTTGAAACGGCCGATTCGCAACCGCTGCCGGGGCACAACCAGCAAGGTGGCTACTTTGGCATCATGCACTTCTTCTGAGTGCAATTGATGACCTTGACGCGCGGCCGGCGGTCGATGGGCGCGACGTTCGCGAGGTCACGATCCGGGGCGCAGACATGGTCTCTCAAGTGGCGGCTTCCCCGGTCGATCAATCCACGCGGGTGCCCCTTCACGAGCCTCTACCCAACTGCAGTCTCTCCGTAAGAAACGTGCCGATGGCATCGAGAGCCTGTGCCGAGGCCTTCAACGTTCCGATGCTGCCATGGAATCCGTGCGGCATGCCCAACCAGACATCAACTCGCGCATCGACGCCTGCGGCGACCGCACGCTCGACATACAGGCGCGAATCGTCCAGCAGGACTTCATCGTCTCCCACGTGAACGCGGACGGGCGGCAAGCCGGTCACGGGCGCGTGAAGCGGCGAAGCCAAGGGATGTTTGGGGTCAGCGTCTCGCAAGTAGGCATGGACGAGTTCCGACACTTGCGCGCGCGTGAAAAGCGGATCGGCGTCCGCACGGGTTTCGTACGTCGGGCCGGAGAGCGTCAAATCCGTAACGGGTGACAACGCAACCGCGCCCACGAGTGTCGCCTTCGCGGCGACTTCTCCGTTGGCGATGCGCGAAGCTAGGATCAAGGCAAGATTGCCACCCGCCGAGTCGCCGGTAACCGCAATCCGGGAAATGCCGCTCTCGCCGAGCCCAAGATAGCAGGACAGCACGTCATCCACTGCCGCGGGGAAAGGATGTTCAGGCGCCAACCGATAATCTGGGACGAATGCCTTGACTCCGCTCCTCCCGGCGATTTGGGCGACGAGGTGGCGGAATGCGTTGGCGGATCCAAAGTTGAACCAACCGCCGTGAAGATGGAGTATCGCTTCGTCAGGCCGGCTATTTTCAGGGTTGACCCAGAGCCCAGGAATGCCGCCGACCGATCCGGATTCAAACGTCACGCCCGTGTAGGGTAAAACGCGTTCCATCATCGCATCGAACGCGCCACGTCCCTCGACTCCCCGCTGCATGCCTTTGGCGGAACGGGTCACGGCGCGCATTGCCTCGGTGATCTTCCCGTCTTCCGGGTCAAGCGGGTGTGTCACGATGAAAGCGCTCGACAGATCGCCATTGGATGAATTTTGCATGTTCAGTTCCTATACACAGATCCATTGATCGTCCTGCCGATCACAACCGGTTCTCGTCGCCGCGCCTTGGCGTTTTTCCTCAACTAGCAATTGCCGGGAGCGGCCACGCGGAACCTCAGGTGAGAACTCAGGACAAACTCGGTGCTCCTTCCAGTCCGAACGTCTCCGTTGCAGTCAGCGAGCTGGCGCGACACGCTTGCATCGACAACGGCGCTCACCTGCGGCAGCGGATCAATTGAAATCATAGACGTCATTTGGCCATGGGGGCAGCCAGGTGACAAGTCACTAAATTGGGAAGCTTCGTTTCGCGCATCGGACGATTTGCATCCGCCATGGGATTGCGCGTTGTGGCACGGGTGGTGACGTACGGTGATGCGCTTGTGAAGCAAGTCCGGTCCAACGCTGGTGGCGCGATTCGAATACTGTGGCTCGTCGTGCGATTGTCCTTCCGGCTATTGGAGCCGAGTTGTACGGTAAAGCCTTGCTAGATGTGGAAAACACAGTAACGCCACCGGGTCAGCAACAGAATGCGTGGTTTTCCTGTCGCCTGTTTGCGAGATCGAGACGTGAGAGCAGGTCAGGTTTTCCCTGCCTGTTGTCACATCGACATCTTCCGAGATGCAAGGTGGTGCAACCAATTGATGTATCGTTTTGCCTTACCTGGAGGACGTTTGTCGACGGACAAGGGAAGAGCGCCGAACCCACCGCGAGGACCACTCTCCGGTTGATCTCTTGTTCATGCCGATAGGCTGTGCGCGCTGACAATCCTCTGTGTTATTGCGGCAACCCGGAATTGAGCGAATCATTCGTATGGTTGGGAGGCATGCGTATGACATTGACTGTGATGGAATTCGGTCGCGATGGAGATGTCCGCAATTCGAGCGACTGACGGTTTTGCCGCGCGATTGTTCCGATCAACTTCCCCAAACTGACTGCCGCCAGCCTAAAGTCGCGATCGGCAGCGCAGCGCATGTTGGAATGTCGCCCTGGCAACTCGCGCCTCGTGCAGCTCGTTTCTTACGCCAATTTCGCGACATTCGCCTGTTTCGCCGGTAGCACCCGCTGCATAACTTGCCTATCATGCAGTGCGCCCTTCCTGATCTGCCGCAGGCCTACGGTAGCGCGCCTAGACAGATACCTCCGCCGCAAAAGGATCTGAATGAAAAGCAACGGTGCCTATATCAGCGCGCTTTTTATCTTCGGCACCGTATGCGTTGCCGCACCCGCGTTCGCGCAGAGCAGTGTCACGATGTACGGGATTGTCGATGCAGGGCTCGTTTACCAGAGCAGCCAGACGTCGCTCGGCTCGACGGTCAACGGCCATTCCAACGTCAAGCTTGGTCAGAATATCTGGAATGGCAATCGCCTTGGATTCAAGGGGATTGAGGATCTTGGGGGTGGCACACTGGCCGTGTTTACGCTTGAGTCCGGGTTTAACCTCCTTAGCGGCACCCAGCAGTTCGCGAATGCCGGGTTCAGCAGACAGGCGTTCGTGGGCCTGACCAATGCGAGGTACGGTACGCTCACTGCAGGCCGTCAGTACACCTCGTACTACACCCTGGTGGGTCCGTATGGCCCCACGACCTGGCTAACCGGTTATTTCGGAGCGCACGCTGGTGACATCGACAATTTGGACGTGATATACCGCGTCAATAACTCCCTTGTCTACAAGTCGCCTGCGTTTTACGGCCTCACCGTCAGCGGCTCGTACTCGCCTGGCGCGGTGCCTGGCAGTTTAAGCCGGGGTTCGAGCTGGAGCGCGGCGCTGCGGTATTCAAGCGGGCCGCTGGGCGTCGCCGCAGGCGTCGAGCGATTCAACAACTCGACGCTGGGAGGCGGCGCTTGGGGGGCAAACTCGACCTTGAACTCGGGCGGCCAGCCTGGCGTATCGGCGCTCACCAATGGCTATCAGACGGCGGCCGCCCAGCAGCGCGTCGCGGTCGCAGGCTCCTACGCGTTCTCGGCGGCGTGGAATGTGTCGGTATCCTATTCGAACGTTCAATACATTCCTGGCGCGGGCTCGGCGTTCCGGGATGAGGCGATCTTCAACACGGTCGGCGCCGTGCTGCATTTTCGCGCGACCGTGGCAGCCGACCTGGCGGCGGGCTATAGCATCACGCGGGCGACCAAAGCGAACAGCATCACCAGCGCGGCACAGTACGAGCAGTTCAATCTGGCGGAATCGTACAACTTATCGGCGCGCACGATGCTGTACGCGCTGCAGGGCTTCCAGCGGGCGCATGGCCAGACACTGGGCACCGCCGGCGCCGGCAACGTCATCAATGCGACCGCGACGATCGGCGACGGCTTCAACGCGGCGCCGTCGTCGAGTCGCAGCCAGTTTGCATGCGCCATCGCGGTATCGCACCGCTTCTAGATTCGCCACTGCGGTGCGAAGGACATGCCTAGAGTGGCCCTCAAGCGAAACGCCAGGCAATAACGCATCTGTGCTACCGGCGGGCAAGGGATTTTCCTTGAGACATCGAGGGCGCGGGCAGTTGTGATGCACGAGGTGCGTTACGACTGCTTGCGGAGTGAACCTGCCCAATCCGGGCCGGTTTAAGTGACTGACGTGCAGGCGGGTGTTGCTAAAGAAAATTATCGAGGGGGATTGTCTAGAGGAGGTCTGGAAGCCTCGCGTTGCTGGCACGAATCCGGGACGCGCAGTTCTGTGACGCCAGCGCGACGGGGCCTGCGACTACGGCGGCCATTTCCGAAGAAACACGCTATGACCGTCTGTTGCCGGGCGAGGGTGGCTTGTTGCTGCGCGAGTTTATCGAGGCCTTGCCTCCGGGCATTCCATAGGGTCTCGAGGTACCTAATCGCAGACTCGCCGAGTCGCTCGAACTGGATGCGAGGTTGGGACAACACTCACGGCGGCGAAGCGTGTCGCCGGCGGTTTGACTTTGGCAGATTCGCTAAGCCAGGCCTGTCGGCGATAGGCTTGACGAAGCGACTTCATGCGCTACCTTTTGCTGTTCAAATGCCATCTCAACGGGATGCACCTTGATGAGTTGTGGTAACGCGGACACGCTGCCGGGCGTTCTCGCGTTCCGTCTGTCCCCAATACGCGGTCCTCATCGCGCGCATTTGAACTAGACTTGGAACACGTGGTGTACGGGCATTTCGCCGGGCACGCGGTCATGATCCCTCGCCCTATAGGCGGGACGTAAACCTTGAACTGGAGTGTGAGCCATGAGCGAACCGTGCATTATCTCCGTTGCCATCACAGGCTCAGTTCCGCGTAAGAAGGATAACCCGGCTGTGCCGATCACGATTTCCGAGCAGATTGAAAGCACGCACGAAGCGTACGAAGCCGGAGCATCGCTGGTTCATCTGCACGTGCGTGACGAGCAGGAGAACTCCAGTTCCGACCGGTCGAGCTTCGCCTCTCTTCAGGACGGCATCCGGAAACACTGTCCTGACATCATCATTCAGTTTTCGACAGGCGGTCGTGGCCGTTCGTTCGAGCAACGCGGCGCGATGCTCGATCTGCGCCCGGATATGGCATCGCTCGCAACGGGTTCTGTCAATTTTCCGACGACTGTCTATGAAAATCCGCCGGACTTTGTGCGTGCGCTTGCGCAAATGATGCTCGACCACGATGTCAAACCGGAGATCGAGATCTTCGATCTGGCGATGTTGTACAGCACAGGGGACCTCGTGCAACAAGGGCTGCTGAAATCTCCCGTGCACGTTCAGTTCGTGATGGGTGTAAAAAACGCGCTGCCCGCGCGTCGCGAGATTCTTGAGTTCGAGGTGCAACAACTCAAGGCGCTACTGCCGGATGCAACGTGGACCGCCGCCGGTATCGGACGGCATCAGTTGGAGGTCAATCACTGGACTCTCGAACTGGGCGGCCACTGCCGCACGGGTCTGGAAGACAATGTGCGCTGGGACAAGGACACGCTGGCGAAGAGCAACGCGCAACTGGTTGCGCGGGTGGCCTCGTTGTGCGGCGAATATGGCCGGCCGGTGGCGAGCGCCGCCCATGCGCGTGTCATGCTGGGTCTTCCTGCCAGATAGCCCGAAGGGGCGCGCCACCGTCCGTGGCGCGCCCCGCACATGCCGCCATAGTCCGTTTGATCAGGGTTGGCCCGCCTGACGTTCAGTCGACGTCGTCACTTCTCCAGGGCGGCGCAGCATCTTGTCGACTTCGCCCGCGTGCATCTCTTCGATATGGATCATCTGGCGGGCGAACTCCTCGAGTGCAACGGAGCGGTCCTCGACCAGCGCGAGCAGTTCGCGATAAAGCGTCAGCGCTAGGTTCTCGGCTTGCAGCGATTCGCGGAGGATCGACGAGATATCGAACGTGTGCGAGTCGAGGAGGGGACCGATCGCAAGCGACGGATAGGCGCCCAATGTGGTAATCCACTCTCCGACCTGCTGTGCGTGCAACAGCGATTCGTCGGCCTGCTCGCGCAGCCAGGATCTGATCGGAATGCGTCCGAATCCGAAAACAAGAAACGAGTAGTGCGTATATCGAACGACGCCGGCCAGCTCGGATTCGAGAATCCGGTTCAGCACCGCAACGACGTCTTCCTTGTCTATCTCTGCCATTTGGTATCTCCTTTTATCGCACCGCCGCAGACACATTCCGAGATTCGCCGCTCGTATCACGTCACATGGTCTTGACGGATATTGATTAAATGTAGTCCCGCAAGGCGATCGCGCAAGGTGTTAGTTCGTACGGACGCGTTTGCGTCGGCCAGTGGCGAGAGGGAAGGGCATCTGTTGCAGGGCTAGAACGCAGTCTACGTAAGCTGACCGGCCGCCGGTATTCCGGCGCGGGAGGCATTGATGGCTGCGACCGAAGGAATCGCCGATAGCCGGATCGGGAATCTGCCGGGTCCGATTCAGGCATGACAGAAGGAGCAATGTTGCTTCCCGTGTTAGCTCACCTCTCGGTCCTTTTTCGCGAATCAAGAAACGCAACTAACCGTCTATCGGAATGTACTACGCGGTAACTTCGCACCCCGTCAACAGAACCGGGGGCTGCTGATTCAGCAAGTAAGGAGCTGCCGATGCTGCAATCAGCCATTGGCTTCAGTCCGGGCCCTTTTGCAGTCAGCTATTCCCCTTCAGACGCACCCGGCAAAGAATAATGGTGTCCGGGAAGATGCCCGGCACGGAGTCGGTTCAACTCGCCGTTAATGCAAGTGCCATTCTGGCTGCAGGGTCAAGAGCATACTGTCGCCATCCATGCCTCTCAATTGTCTGAAGGTGCGAATCATGGGAACCGATAGCCCCATCCACTCGGAGCGCAACGCAGGACGCGCACAACGATGGCTTCGCTCGTTGCCCGTCATTCAGGTCGTCAAAGGGTATCGGGCAAGCTGGCTGCCGAAGGATCTGGCCGCGGGTCTGGTGCTGACCACGATGCTAGTGCCGGTCGGGATCGCTTACGCGGAGGCGTCGGGCGTTCCGGGGGTGTGCGGCCTGTACGCGACGATTGTTCCGCTGCTCGCCTATGCGGTATTCGGGCCCAGCCGAATATTGGTGCTCGGGCCGGACTCCGCGCTCGCCGCACCCATTTTGGCGGTGGTTGCGCAGGTCGCCGCCGGCGATCCCTCTCGCGCGATCGCGGTTGCCAGCATGATGGCCATCGTCTCCGGTGTGGTCTGCATCGTGATGGGAATCTTGCGGCTGGGCTTCATCACGGAACTGCTGTCCAAGCCGATCCGCTACGGCTACATGAACGGCATTGCGCTCGCGGTGCTGATCAGCCAGTTGCCCAAGCTGTTCGCCATCTCCATCGAAGAACAAGGACCGCTTCGGGACCTCACCAGCCTTGTGCAGGCCATAGCCGCGGGCAAGGCCAATTGGACCAGCTTCGCGGTGGGCGCAGGAAGCCTCGTACTCATCCTCTTTCTGAAGCGTTTCGAAAAGCTTCCGGGCATTCTTATCGCGGTCGTGCTGGCGACGCTGTGTGTCAGCGTATTCGGCCTCGACAGTCTTGGCGTCAAGGTGCTCGGCAAGATTCCGCAAGGACTGCCGGCGTTCGCACTGCCGTGGGCAAGCGGCGCTGATCTGGCGAAGATCGTCCTCGGCGGCAGCGCGGTCGCGCTCATCGCTTTCGCCGATACCAGCGTGCTGTCGCGAACCTTCGCTGCGCGCGCAAACAGCCGGGTCGATCCGAACCAGGAGATGATCGGCCTGGGGGCCGCCAACCTCGCGGCGGGACTGTTCCACGGCTTCCCGATCAGCAGCAGCTCCTCCCGCACCCCCGTCGCGGAAGCCGCAGGCGCGAAGACGCAGTTGACGGGCGTCGTAGGCGCCGTGGCGGTCGCGGTGCTGCTGCTGGTGGCACCGGACCTGCTGCGTTATCTGCCCACCAGCGCGCTCGCCGCGGTGGTCATTGCCGCGGCCATCGGCCTCTTCGAGATCAACGACCTCAAGCGCATTTTCCGCATCCAGCAATGGGAATTCTGGCTATCCATCGCGTGCCTGTCAGGCGTCGCTGTCTTCGGCGCCATCCCCGGTATCTGCCTCGCGGTGGCGATAGCGATCATCGAATTTCTGTGGGATGGCTGGAGACCGCATTTCGCGATTCTCGGGCGCGTTCCTGGCTTGCGCGGCTACCATGACCTGGAGCGCTATCCGCACGGTGAACAGATTTCCGGTCTCGTGCTGTTCCGCTGGGATGCCCCGCTCTTCTTTGCCAACGCCGAGCTGTTTCAGGAGCGTCTGTCACAGGCCATCGCGGCATCGCCGACACGCGTGCGCAGAGTGGTCGTGGCGGCAGAGCCGGTGACGAGCGTGGACGTGACATCGGCCGATATGCTTCGCGAGTTGATCCGCGAGTTGGGAACGCGTGGCATCGAGTTGCACTTCGCCGAGCTTAAGGACCCTGTGCGGGACAAGCTCACGCGCTTCGAAATGACGGACCTTCTCGGGGACGCGCAATTCCATCCCACGATAGGCAGTGCGGTCGATGACCATCTCGGCAATCTTGCAGCCGAGGAGCATAACGGCGATGCCGGCCCCGCGCCGTCGGGCAAGAAATGATCGGTCGTCGCGTTCCCGGCTGCATGGGTCCCGGCACGGCTGGCGTCGCGTGGGCCGTTGCACCATTCACGTGTAACTCGATCTGCCTGTCAGGATGAATTGCACGCAACTCCTCCGGCTCGTCGGCAAGCACATCCGCCAGATTGACACTCGTGAGCGTTACGTTGATGCCCAAGCCGAGGTTTGTCGGATTGAAAACGGTGAGGTCGTCAAGCAACGCCTGCATGCGGGCTGCTGCTCCCGATACTCGCTCCCCGGCATTAAGGCTGCCGGATACGAAGCAGTGACCTGAATCGCCTGGACAGGGCTGCGCATGTCGTGCCCCAGCCTGCCAAGCAGGAGGTTACGGCTCTGCTCCGCCTGTGCGCTGAAAAAGGCAACTGATTCTGCAAGTGCCTGATCGATCGCTTCGTTGAAGCGAATGACGTCGTCCAGATCGGGTGCTTCGGTCATGCCGGCTCTTGGGACCCCAAGCATGTTCACAATGAATTCAAGGGTCATCTTCTGTTCGTTCAGCGGTAGGCGGTCGACGGTGAGCGGAGCCATCTGCACATTTGCTGGTCTATCGAGTGATGCCGGTTGCGAACGACCGTCTGGGCCATCTGCGTGATCAATGCCTGGGTGTATCCGCCGCTGACTATGTCGGGTCAGGCCAGGTTGAACGGCAATTGGCGCTGCGGCTTGCCGGTAAGGCTCGCAATGGCGTTGGCAAACGCGGGCGCCAGCGGTGGCAGGCCGGGCTCGCCCATGCCGGTGGGTGCGTCGGCGCTCGGCACAATGTGGACATCGAACGTGGGCGTGTCGGTGATGCGCGCCACCGTGAAGTCGCCAAAGTTGCTCTGCTCGACGACACCGTCCTTTAGCGTGATGGCCGAGCCTGGCAGGCACATCGACAGCCCCATGACCGCTGCCCCCTGCACCTGTGCCTCCACACTGCGCGGGTTCACGGCCAGGTTGCAATGCACCCCACCCGTGACACGGTGCAGTACGGGACGACCCTCTTGCAAAGAGGCCTCCACCACATAGGCCACCACCGAGTCGAAGGACTCGTGCACAGCCACGCCCCATGCGCGACCGGTGGGAAGCTGCTTCTTCCCGTAGCCGCTCTTGTCCACCGCCAGCTTCAGCGCAGCGCGGTGACGCGAGTGCTTGTCACCGAACAGGCTCATACGGTAGGCCACCGGGTCCTGCTTTGTGGCGCGCGCGATATCGTCGAGCAGGGTCTGCATCACGTAGGCAGTGTGGGTGGAACCCACGCTGCGCCACCACAGCACTGGGACGTTGGTCTTGGGGTGATGCACGGTCAGGCGCATCGGCAGCGGATAGGGGTGACGCATGCCCTCGGTGGCCGTGGCGTCGATGCCGTTCTTCACCTGGAATTCCTCGAATACCGTGCCCGAGGTAATGGACTGGCCAACAATGACATGGTCCCAGGCGAGCACCTTGCCGCGCTCGTCGAAGCCGATGCGTGCGTGGTGCAGGTGCATGGGGCGATAGTAGCCGCCCTTGATGTCGTCCTCGCGGCTCCAGAGCGTGCGCACCGGCGCATTCAGGCCGGCGGAACGGACGGCCTTGGCGACCTCGCATGCCTCGACCACGTAGTCGCTCGTGCCCACGAAACGCCGGCCAAAGCCGCCGCCTGCCATCTGCACATGCATTTTCACCTGCTCGGGCTTGAGACCCAGCACGCGCGCGGCCGCGACGGCGTCCAGGCCGGGGCACTGGCTGCCGACCCACAATTCGGCTCGCCCGTCGGACAGCTGGACGGTGCAGTTCAGTGGCTCCATCGGCGCGTGGGCCAGGTAGGGGAACACGAACTCGGCCTCCAACTGGTGCGGGGCAGTAGCTAGCGGTGCCATATCTGCGTCGAACTGGCGCGCGCCCGGGCGACCAGCCTGCTCGCGGTACTGGGCCAGCAACCGTTCGCTATCCACCTTCTCGACCGATGCCGTGTCCCACTGTAGCTTCAGCGCATCGCGCCCCTGCTTTGCCGGCCAATAGCCGTCGGCCACCACGGCCACACCTTCACCACCGCGATCCAGCGGCACGCGCAGCACGGCCTTAATCCCCTTGATGGCGCGCGCGGCGCTGTCGTCCACCGTGGTCAGTCGCGCGCCGAACACGGGCGGATGCGCCACCACGGCGGTGAGTTGGCCGGACAGATGCGTGTCGATGCCGTATTCCTGATGTCCACTGCTCTTAGCCTGCGCATCGAGGCGCGTGGTGGGGCGGCCAATGATGCGGAAGTCCTTGGGGCTCTTCAGCGTGACCTTCTCGGGCACGGGTAGCGCCATCGCAGCTTCTGCCAGTTCGCCGTAGCTCAGCTTGCGGTTACCGGCGCCCAGCACAGTCCCGGCCCGCGTGCGCAGCGTGGCCACGTCCACTTTCCAGCGTGCTGCCGCCGCGGACAGCAGCATGGCCCGGGCACGCGCGCCGAGCTCCCGGTACTGCGTGAAGCTGTTCTTGATCGACTGGGAACCACCGGTGAGGTGAATGCCGAAGAGCGGGTCGACGTAGGCGGGGTCGTTCGAGCCCTGCCGGCTGCGCACCAGATTCCAGTCCGCGTCGAGCTCCTCCGCCAGGATCATCGGCAAGCCGGTTTGCACACCTTGGCCGAACTCCAGGCGGTTGATGGTTACCGTGACCTCGCCCTTGGGGCCGATTTGCACGAAGGCCGATGGCTGTTGCGTCGGCTTCAAGGCGCTGGCCGCCCGGCCGCTGCCGGTGGTTTGGCCTATGGCCAGGTAGGGAAACACGCCAAGCGCCAGTCCGCTGGCACCCGCCAGCTTCAGGAAGCTGCGGCGCGGCAGCGTGGCCGCTTCCCCAGCCCGACACCTGGTCAGCAGGTGCTGCAGGGCGCGTGGCATTTCGCTGTAGTCGAATTCAGGCAACATGGTGGCTCCTTCAGGTCAGGGCCTTGGCGGCATCGGCCACTGCGGCGCGAATGCGGGCGTAGGTGCCGCAGCGACAAATGTTGCCGGCCATGGCCGAGTCGATCTCGACGGCGGTAGGCTGCTCGCCGCGGGGCAGCGACTTCAGGAACGCCGTGGCGCTCATGATTTGGCCACTTTGGCAGTAACCGCACTGCGCTACGTCGTGCTTGACCCACGCTGCATGCACGGCGGCGCCGACTTTGTCGCTGCCGTCGGTGGTGGCTTCGATGGTGGTGATCTGCTTGCCCTGGGCCGCCGATATCGGCGTAATGCAGGAGCGGATGGCCTGCCCGTCCAGATGCACCGTGCAGGCGCCGCACAGCGCGGCGCCGCAGCCGAACTTCGTGCCGGTCATGCCCAGCGTGTCGCGCAAGGCCCAGAGAATGGGCGTGTCCGGGGCGACGTCGACCGTGTGCTCACCACCGTTGACGTGGAGCGTGCTCATGATGGGTCAGTCCTTCGCAGGTTAGGTGTGTCGCGGCAAGGGCACCTCGCTTCGCGATCAGAAGCTGCCGTCCGTGGACCTGGAAAGCGCCTCATGGGCGTGCACTGCCTTCAATCGGGCCTCGACAGCTGGCCCGACCGCCGCCAGTGCATCGCTTCCGGCCACGAACACTCTGGGCGGAGTGTCCATGCCCACAAGCTCTACCAAAACGTGGCCGAGCTTGTTCGGATCGCCAGGTTGCTTGCCGGCGTAGGGAGACCACATCGCCTCGGCGCCGACCTCGGCGGCTGCGTAATCGTCGATACGTTTGTCGGGCCACTTGGCGTTGGCGGCGTCCAGCAGATCCGTGCGGAAGAATCCCGGCTCGACCACCGTAATCTTGATGCCGAACTTTCCGACCTCCTCAGCCACAGAGAGCGAAAGGCCCTCCACCGCAAACTTGCTCGCGCTGTAGGCGCCGCAGTGCATCAGGCCGACAGCGCCTGCCACGGAACTGACGTTGATGATGTGCCCGCACCGCTGCTTGCGCATGACCGGCAGCACTGCCCGCATGACATGACTCACGCCCCAGAAGTTCGTCGCAAAGAGGTGTTGAATGTCTTGCGTTCCCAGTTCCTCGTAATTGCCCAAGAGGCTGTACCCGGCACTGTTCACGACCACATCGATATGACCGAACTTTCTTTGCGTCTCTTCGACCGCCGCCGTTACCTGGACCTCGTCGGAGACGTCCAGCCGGAGAATCTCCAGGTTCTCGCCGGCCAGGTCGCTCAGGGCATTGCCCACTTTGTCCAGGTTCCTGCCTGTGGCAATGACTCGATCACCCGCCTTCAATGCGGCCTTGGCCGTACCAGCGCCGATCCCGCTGCCAGCACCCGTGATAAACCACACTTTGCTCATGCTCAAACTCCCAGTCCTTAGTCATTGCCCTTCACTCTAGGCAGATTGACTGAGAAGAAAAACACCCTGGTACTGAACACGCTTTGAAGATATTCTTCAAAGTATGAGACTCAATCAGCTTGATGGACTGCTCGCATTCTGGAAGGTCGCAGAGCACCGCGGGTTTTCTGCCGCCGCGGCAGCGCTCGAGGTCTCGCCTTCTGCGCTCAGTCAGGCGATCCGCCACCTGGAGGCCCGGCTCGGCGTCAGGCTTCTCAACCGGAACACGCGCAGCGTCAGTCTCACTGAAGCCGGACAGGCATATCTGTCCCGGATCGGGCCGGCGTTGAGCGACGTGCTGGAAGCCGGGGAGCAGCTTCATGAGCTTCAGGGTCGGCCATCGGGCATCCTGCGCATCAACGCAGCGCGAATCTCGACTGCCATGGTCCTCCAGCCGCTGCTGGCCGGGTTCCTGAAGGCCTATCCGGACGTCCACGTGGAGCTGACGAATGATGAGGGCTACGTGGACATCGTCGAAAGAGGGTTCGACGTTGGCATTCGAATGGGAGAGAGTGTTCAGAAAGATATGATCGCTCTGCCTCTCGGTGGGCCGGTTGGCGTATCCATCGTCGGATCCCCCCGTTACTTCAAGAAGCATCCCGTGCCACGGCACCCATCCGATCTGATCCATCACAACTGTGTGCGATTCAGGTTTTCAGGCAGCGGGGCAATTTACAAGTGGGAGCTCGCCGTCGATGGCCGTATCGTCGAGTACGAGATCAGCGGCAATCTCACTATCAGCGACTCATTGTTCTCGGTTGAGGCTGCGCTGGATGGGATTGCCCTGGCGTATACGTTCGAGCAGCTCGCGCTTCCTCACATCCGGGCCAGGAAGTTAAAGCGCGTCTTGAGCAGCTTCTCACCGACTTTTCCGGGGTTCTACCTGTACTACCCCAGCAGACGCCAACAGCCTGCCCAAGCTGAAGGCGCTGGTGAACTACGTGCTGGCGCATTCCAGCCCCGATACGATTGGAACGTCAGCAACGGTGCCGGCGAAAGACGTGTAGTAGCACGCCCATTTTTTTCGGCGGCCGAAAGTCCGCGTCGGGCCGATAGATCGCGTACGGAGGTAAGCATCGCGCGACTATTAGATAGTGGAACAACCGCCGACTGTATCGACGGCCATTCGATTCGGAATGCAAAATTCGAATGGCCGATTTGCCCGGCGGATTCATCCGGTGGATGCAACACATTAGAAGTGCGTTGAAAGACCTGAGTGAGCGTACCGCGATGCAGCAGAAAAAGCTCCAGGACGTGCGGTTTGTTTTCGACAGCGCATCGGCCCGCTATGGGCGCGGACTTGTCGACAGGCTGCAGGTGGAAGAGGCGCGCGAGTCGGCGATTCAGGAACAACTTGCGTTGCTTGAACTGACGGGCCAGAGTCTTCAAGCGTCCATTGCGCTCACGAAGACGCTGGGCGGTGGTTATCAGGCGGCAGTCGACGCGCAGTCATAATCGCGATGAGCCGCGCGGGTTCTCTCGCTCACGGATGACAGGTTCGTTGCCCGTCCCGTGTCGGGTTCGAGTCGAAATTTGTCATGGTGAACCAAGAACGGTCGGTTGGCACTGTGAGCCAAATCGTTGACGGCCCGCGCGCCGCTCGCCAACTCCTGCTGGCGAGCGGGTCAGCCCATGTTCCCAGGCGCGGAACAGCATGCGCCCAGATTCGTGACGGTAGTATGAGTTTCAGCTCCCTTGCAGCCGAATGTCACGCGACGACGCTCCGACGTACACGGTCCCGCCCGGCACATACCGCCAGCCATTGCGCGACGTGTCCCACACGCTCTGCATGCGCGGCGTGACCGTGACGCGAACGTGGCGTGCTTCGCCGGGGTTCAGGCCGATTTTCTCCCAGCCGACCAGACGTCGCGGCGGCTCGTCGCGGTAGGGCACGCCGAGATACACCTGCGGCACTTCCGCGCCCGCCATGCGGCCGTCGTTGCGCACCGTGAACGACACGTCAATCGCGCCGTCAGGACGATGTTTGACGGATAGCCCCGAGTACGAGAAATGCGTGTACGACAGCCCGTAACCGAACTCGAACATCGGCGTGATGTTTTTCGCGTCGTACCAGCGGTAGCCCATGTTCAGCTTCTCCGCGTAGACGGGATCCGGCTCGAACGCGCCGCTTTGTCCCCACGTCGGCGTATCCTGGTCACGCACGGGGAAGGTGACGGGCAGCTTGCCGGACGGATTGACCTTACCGAACAGCACGTTCGCGATCGCATTGCCGCCGCCTTCACCCGGATACCAGGCTTCCACGATCGCCGCCACGCGATCCTTCCACGGCATCAGCACCGGATTGCCGCTTTCCACGACCACGATCGTGCGGGGATTGGCGTGCGCGACCGCGTCGACGAGCGCATCCTGGTTCGACGGATTCGCAAGGCTCAGGCTCTGCAAATCGCCAAAGTCTTCACCCGCCGGCTGCGCGACGACGACAATTGCGACATCCGAGCGGGCCGCGAGCGCCGCAGCCTGGTTGATCTCCTGTTGAGTGTATGCACGGAAGGGAGTCTGCTGATCGCTATTGCCGGCAAAGCTCACCTGCGCCGATGGCGCGAGCGCGCGAATCGCCGCAACAATGGGCGTGTTCAGCTTCAGCCACGGATTGGTCCACCAACTGCACCCGGTCGATGTGCCGAACGTCAAGCCGCCGCAACCCGCGAATGCCCCCGTGACCGGATCACGTGTGTTGCCTGACCCGCCGCCCGTCAACACCGCCGCATCAGCGTGTCCGCCGATCACCGCAATCCGTGAAAGCGAGGCCGCGGAGAGCGGCAACTGGTTGTTGTCGTTCTTGAGCAGCACCATCGACTGCTCGGAGACCGCCTGCACGAATGCGTTCGCGCCAGCGAAGTCGATCGTGGCGCCGCCCTTCGGAGGATCGTCCATCACGCCGATGCGGATCATCACGTACAGCTTGCGTCGCACCATGTCGTCGAGGCGCGCGGTCGAAACCGAGCCGCTCGCGATCGCCTGCCGAACTGCCGTGGGTGTCAGATAGACGGTGGAACCGACGTCCTCTTCCTCGTCGAGGCCGGCGTTGATCGCGTTCGCCGTGCTATGCGTCGCCCCCCAATCCGACTGGACCTGTCCTTCAAAGTGCCAATCGTTCTTCAGCACGTCGTTGAGCAGATGCGCGTTCTCGCACGCATAGTCGCCGTTGAGCCGGTTATAGCTGCACATCACGCTGCCCGGCTGCGCGCGTCTTGCGGCAATTTCAAACGGCAACAGATAGAGTTCGCGCAACGTGCGCTCGTCGATCTGGCTATTGCCGCCGCCCCGGTTATGTTCCTGCTCGTTGCCGGCGTAGTGCTTGATCGTGGCGATGACCTTCTCGCGCTGCGTGCCGTCAGTGCGCTCGGCGAGCATCTCGCCGGCGAGCACCGGATCTTCGCCGAGGTACTCGAACAGCCGGCCGCCGCGCGGCTCGCGCGCGAGATTCGTGCCCCCGCCAAGTCCCATTCCGAAGCCCTGTGCACGCAGTTCTATCGCAACCTGTCTGCCGAAATTGGAAGACAGGCGGCGGTCCCAGCTTGCCGCAAGTGCGATCGTTGCCGGGAAGGTCGTGCTGGCCTGCGATGTGCTGCCGGAGCCCGTCGCGGAGTCGACCATGTTCAGGTCGGGAATGCCGAGGCGCGGTACCCCTTGAATGAAGCCCGCACCGCCTCCCGGCACGGCGGACATTGCGTATTCCGAATGAATGAACTGCAGCTTTTCGTCGAGCGTCATCTTGCTGACGAGGGTGTCGGCGCGCCGATGCGCGGCCGCCGATCCGAACGCGTTCACCGCACTTGAAGTGGGCGCGAAATCGAGTGGAAAGTCGAGTGCATCCGCACGGGCCGCGACGCACACGGCGGCCGCTAACGCGACCGCTGGCCATATTTTCTTCTGCATATGTGTCTCTCCGAGATTCTGCTTTTGTTGGAATGCGGAAGCGGAGCGAGTCCGATAGGTTCATACCGGACACGAAGGCTGGCGACGCAGGGTGGCTGCGCAAACGTTTGCCGGCCCGAACGAAATCGGGACCATCTGATTGACTGTAGCGACTCTCCGTGCTGAGTAATGTAGGAATGTAGTCTGACTACAGCATCAGTACTTTTACTAATACGATGCGTTTTTATGCTGAATGATGGTCGCCGTTAAAAATTATTGGGGATTAAATGCGTTAAACGCACAAAGCCCAGTGCATTCAGCACGACGAGTACTGATTGAGACTTAGGGAAGAGGAATGCGACGGCGAAGGTTATGAGCAGAGACGCCTTATTCCGTTGACTTTGAAGATTCGAAATGAATGAAATCATCGAACGGCTGACAAGTCACGCGTCAGGGCGGCTCAGTGGCGTCCAGTTCTGCGTCTATGTGGCGAATCGACTTGTTCTCCCAAGCTTGCGGCTGGACGAGTTGCGAAAGTTCGCGTCGGGTGAAAATACGCTGGAAGGGCTAACCAAGGCATACATACACCGTAACTTTGAATAGCAATATGCTGTCGTCGAGACAAGCAGACGTGCATATGAATCGGAGATGGAGATTCGGTCTGGGGCCGCATTTGGCTTAAAGGCGATGCTAAATCCGGCGTGAGGCATGTCGTCATGGTTCGAGGGACAATGCACACGAAAGTGCGGACGATGGATTGATCATTTGCCTTCGTAATTAAAACGTGTAAAACGGTAAATCAAAACAAAGGTTATAAGGCATGGCTGCATATATCTTCACTTGGAATCCAAAAAGGCGGACTTGGGTAGACCAAGCGGATGGTATCTACCGTGTCAATAACAACGAGCCCTACGCTCAGTATTGGAGTTGTGGGAACTGTCGCAACATCGATATTGGCGACACGTTTCTGCTGATGATGCCTGGCGGTGAGCCGAAGGACACTCGCGTGGATACCCTAGGGCTTGAGCGGTAGCTCAGGTCTGCAGCGTTACGATCGGCGCTTGAGCCAGGCGCCAAGGAGACATCATGACGGTGAAGCGTATGGACAACGTCGGCATCGTGGTTGAAGACATCGATGCCGCAATTGAGTTTTTTGTTGAACTTGGCCTTGAGCTGGAGGGGCGCGCCCCAATCGAAGGAGACTGGGCAGATGGCGTCACTGGATTGCGCGGCATGCGCGTCGAAATTGCCATGATGCGTACGCCGGACGGTCACAGCCGGTTCGAGCTGTCCCGCTTCCTTGCGCCACCTGTGGTCGCCGATCACCGTCGCGCCCCGGTGAACGCCCTTGGTTACTTACGCGTCATGTTTACCGTGGAGGACATCGACGATACGCTCGCCCGTCTCGGTAAACGCGGCGCGGAACTCGTCGGCAAAGTGACCCGGTACGAAAACACGTATCGGCTCTGCTACATCCGGGGCCCCGAAGGAATCCTCATCGGGCTCGCTCAAGAGCTCGGGCATGGCGCCTAACCCTGGGGCGCGCATGCCATCACCTTGCGCTCAACCGCAATCGATATCAATCGACATGCGACCTGGACATCCCCGACGCTAATCACCGGGCCCCACTGGCGATAGCGGCGGCAAGGCAGTCTCGCTGCGACTGCAGACGTGACCAGGCGGTCAAAAGCGCGTCGAGGGACGCGAGCTCCTTCTCACGAGATCCCAGACGCTGAAGCAGCGAGATGTACTCTCGTCGCACTGCAATCACGCCTTCAAGCGCCACCAGGGCTTGCTCAACTTCGCGGAGTTGCCGTCGCAACTCATCGGTCATTTCAATCCTCCCGACGGACGAACGCATCCTCTTCGTACTGGACACGCTCCACCGACTCCAGTGCGCCTGACTCTCGTTGCTGATGCCAAAGGCTGCGGATAATCCGGCGAGCTTCCCTGATTCCCATTAGCACTCTCTTAAGGGCGTAGTGGATTGACGCGAACTCCCTTGGCGCAACGTGATCGTACGGGTGCGGTTTCGCTTGAGGCGTTCCCTCGCGTCCAAAGTGGACTCGCCAAAGCACTGTGTAAACGTACAGTATCGCGAGTTGCGCGTAAAGGCCTAGACTTACCATTCCGACACAAACGCGGAGCGCGCCATGGTCAGCAAGACCGTCCGCCGGACATTTTCCGGTCTGACTTCGACGTTTTCGCCAGCTCCGAAAGGCAAGCAAGGGGTCGCATATACCGTGAGATCGGCCCAGCAACGCGCCGACGAAGCCTGGAGACGCGCGACGCACGGAGTCCACAGTTCCCCAGTCAGTAAAGATCCGAAGGCGTGATTTTCGGAAACCAGAAGCAAGACCGAGCCTGCCGTCCGAATTAGCTGTGATCGAAGCCGGAGACGAACTATGACTGCGCCGCAAAAACTTGACGGTGTGACGCTGAAGCCCCACGCCAAGGCTCCACGCAAGCTGATCGAAGTCCCCGACCCCGAGGCGCGCCCCGACCTTCTGGAAGCCGTTCGCCGAGTCGTGACGGAGAATCGGGAAGCTGCGGAGCGACGACCCGAGAATAATTCGATCTAGTGTGGTAGCCGTGGCACCTGTGATTTGAACTACGAGACATAGCCGCTCGGCTCGGGTTGGAAAAACCATCGAATCCGTTGCCGACGGATACGGCGTAGGGAATCGCTCCATGCCGATGATTCAAGCTGCGAACGCGGGAATCATTGGCGGTGCATCGATGTCATTGCGGAGGACAGCATCAGTCCCGCTGTCTCGCTTGCCAACGAAAACTGCGGCGTCACGAATTCGCGGAAGTACGCCTTGAGCGCGCTCAAGGCGATCCCTTCGCGCGAGCAGATGGATGCGCTGATCGCATCGCCGCGCGCTGCAAGCATGCGACAATCCAGGCGCGGATCGGCGGCCCGACCTTGATCGCCACCATGTCGCGCTCGACCAGATCACCGAAACGGATCCCAGCGTCCAATCCTCGACCGACGATATCTACGAGTGAGTTCTCGATACAGACATCGAGCGGTATCTCCGGGTATCGATCCAGAAACCGCCGCAAAACAGGCTGAAGCACGATCATATGCCCGGCGCGCGCTACGTTGATGCGTAGCAGCCCGGCAGGGCGATCGGCGACGGCGCCCAGTTCCTCCGAGTCCAGCGCGAGTTCGCGCACTGCGGGCAGTATCCGTTGAAAGTAGTTCTCGCCTGCTTCGGTCAGGCTGAGCCCGCGAGTGTTCCGATTGAAGAGGGCATGTCGGTACTCTTTTATGCCATTGTCGCGCAACCGGTCGTCGTGATAGGTGTCGATGGGACGCAATTTTAGCAGTCGATCCCCGGCGAGGCTTGATGCCTGCGCAACGAACGGGTCTGTCGCGCAGGCCTTTGCCGTGTCTCAGTCTGCGTAAGCCTCCAAAATCAATTAATGTCCCTGCCCGCAGCGACCGATATTCGTGGTCCGCAGCGCGCAGAGACAGTTCGTCACGAGAGACGCATTAGCGTTTCGCACTCACCATGGCAAGGAGTAGGTCTTCGTATTGGTAAAACTCTTCATCGCCTCCTGCACGCCTTCCTTGTAGCCGAGCCCCGAATCCTTTACGCCGCCGAACGGGGTGAGTTCAAGCCGGTAACCCGGCACTTCGCGCACGTTCACACTCCCCACCTCCAATTCGGTGATGAACCGCGTAATGTAATCGAAGCGGTTCGTGCAGACCGACGACGACAGCGCGTAGTCGGTGCAGTTGGACATGCGGATCGCTTCGTCGATATTGGAAAAACGCATGATCGGCGACACGGGGCCGAATGTCTCGTGTTTGACGAGTGGCATATCGGGCGTGACACGATCGACGACGGTCGGTGAATAGAGCGCGCCATCGCGACGATTGCCCGCGAGCAGTCGGGCGCCGCGCGACAACGCGTCGTTGACCTGGCGTTCGCAGAACTGCGCGGCAGCCTCGTCGATGACCGTTCCCATGTCCACCGAACTATCCGCCGGATTGCCATATCTCCACGCGCGAGTTTTGTCCACGACGAGGTCGGTGAAGCGATCGGCGACCGACTCGTGGACCAGCATGCGCTTGATTGCCGTGCAGCGTTGGCCCGAATTCTTATAAGAGCCCGACACGGCGAGTGAACTGGCTTCGTCGAGATCGGCGTCCTCCATCACAATGATCGGATCATTTCCGCCGAGTTCGAGCACCGCGCGACGGTAGCCCATGCGCGAGGCGATCGATTTGCCGATCGAGACACCGCCGGTAAAGGTAATGAGATCGATCGCGGGGTTTGTGATCAACTCGTCGGCGATGACGCGAGGGTCGCCCGTCAACACCTGGAGCATCTGCACGGGCAAACCGGCTTCATAGAGAATGTCGGCAAGCAGATAGCAGGACAGCGGCACTTTCTCCGATGGTTTGACCACGATGCGATTGTTCGTCGCAATCGACGGCACGATCTTGTGCGCGACCTGATTCATCGGGTGGTTGAACGGCGTAATCGCGGAGATCACACCGAGCAGCGGGTCCCTTTGCGTGTAGACACGCCGCTTCTTTCCGTGAGGTGTGAGGTCGCAAGAAAAAATCTGACCATCGTCTTTCAGCACCTCGCCGGCGCCGAAAACCAGCACGTCGGCCACGCGGCCGGCCTCATACGTCGAATCCTTCCAGCACAGGCCGGCTTCCGCGGTGATGACGGCGGCGATCTCTTCCGTGCGCGCGCGCACTGCATCGGCTGCGCGCCTAAGGATCGCGGCGCGCTCATAACGGGTCAGCGCGGGGCGATAGGCGCGAGCGAATTCGAACGCATGACGCACGTCCTCTAGCGTGGCTTTTGGCACTGTGCCGACAAGCGTGCCGTCGTATGGGTTGCGCACTTCGATCACTTCGTCGCGAAAGATTTTTTCGCCGCCGATGCGCAGCGCTTCATGACGCACCTGCAATTGAGTTTTCGTTTCCGCAATGGCGTTCATTTCCGTTTCCCCGGTCATTGAAGGTGATTGAGTGCGATGTCGATTATGTCGAAGTTGCGCAGCCGTGCGCGCTGGGCGACCGACTTCGCGACCGGCTGGTTGAACAGAAGCGGCACGATCTGTTCGGCAAGGCCGCCATGCGAACGCAGCGGCACGTCGAGGCCGGACAGATCGTGTTTGATGCGCCGCGTGCCGAGCACCACATCGCGCGTCGAGATCACGATGAGATCGCCCATGCGCGCGGGAGGTAGCTCGAAACGTGCGCAGCCTTCGGCGCCCGTCAGCACCAGTTCGATGCCGGGCTCTGCTGCAAGCCGTCGGCGCATCTCTTCGATTTCGGCTGAAGGGGGCAGGTAGACGGTCGCGAACGATCCAAGCGCGCCGTGATGCACGACGTACGGGTCGGTGATCGGCAGGATCACGCGGGCGGCGTCGTTGCCGAGCCACTCGTCAAAGCGTTCCTGAAGATAGATCACGTTGGGCTCGCCGTCTTCGTTGTGCTTCGCGTTCATGCCGTGATCGGCCGTGATTGCGACAATCGCCCCCAGCTCGTCGAGCCGTCGCAGATAGCCGTCCATCATCTGATAGAACGCGTTCGCACCGGGCGTACCCGGCGCGCATTTGTGCTGGACGTAGTCGGTGGTCGACAGATACATCAGGTCGATTGCGCGGGTTTCGAGCAGACGCACACCGGCCGCGAAGACGAATTCCGACAGCTCGGCGCTATACACGCTCGGCACCGGCTTGCCGACCAACTCCAGCAGATTGTCGATGCCGTTTTCCTCGATCGTCGCTTCGTCGGCTTTCTCCGCCGAGAAGCACACGCCCGCGAGATCCTTACCAAGCAGGCGGCGCAGTTTGTCTTTTGCGGTCACCACCGCGACGTGTGCACCCTTTTCGGCGAAACCGGCCAGCACGGTCGGAGCGACGAGGTACTTCGGGTCGTTCATCAACACCTCCGTGCCGCTGTCGCGATCGAAAAAGTAGTTGCCGCTAATGCCATGCACAGCGGGCGGCACGCCGGTCACGATCGACAGATTGTTCGGGTTCGTGAAGCTCGGCACGACACACTCACCCTTGAGCGCAGTGCCGGAATCCAGCAGTTTGCCGAGAAACGGCGCAACGCCCGCCGCTGCCGCCATCTCCAGATATTCATATGCGCAGCCGTCCACACAGACCACGACGACGGGTCGATGCATCCAGTTGTAGCTGCGGCCGTTCACTTCGATGGAAACCGGTGTTTCGCTCATGACGTGTCCTCTGGGCTAGGGTAAGTCGGGTGTTGTGAGTGAGGCGTTATGTGGCAAAGTGTGGCAATACTTGACATTAAAATTGATGCTTTGTAGATTGTCAACAACAGACAACATTCTCGAGTCCACAAAAAGTAGTCGTCACGAAGCTCGCAATAGGCAGTAGTCCCGCAGCACCGGTCGTTTTCGTCGCTGGCCGCGACGCCACTTTCTCAAGGGGTCTGGAAATGAAGGAAAAGCAGGGGTTGAACGGTTGCAGCAATCGTCTGAACGTGGCGCTGCGTTGGCTCGTTGCCGCCGCCGTCACGCTCGGCGCGGTTCAGTTCGCGCATGCGAAAACACAGTTGCTCGTTTATACGGCGCTCGAGGACGAGGCCATGAAGCCGTATAAGGACGCTTTCGAAAAAGCCAATCCAGATATCGAAATCCGCTGGGTGCGCGATTCGACCGGCGCTGTCACCGCCAAGCTGCTCGCCGAAAAGAGCAATCCGCGCGCCGACGTGGTGCTCGGACTCGCGGCATCCAGTCTCACGCTGCTCGATCTGCAGGGAATGCTGATGCCGTACGCGCCGAAGGGCTTCGACAGCCTGACGCGCAAATACAGCGACGCCAACACGCCGCCGCACTGGGTGGGCATGGACGTCTGGGGCGCGACAGTCTGCTACAACCGCGTCGAAGCGGAAAAGCGCCACCTGCCTAAGCCGACTTCGTGGGAAGACCTGACTAAGCCCGTCTACAAAGGGATGATCGTGATGCCGAGCCCGGTGTCGTCCGGCACGGGTTATCTGGACGTGACGTCATGGCTGCAAACGTTCGGCGACGACAAAGGCTGGAAGTACATGGACGCGCTGGACAAAAACGTCGCGCAATACGTCCACTCGGGATCGAAGCCCTGCACGCTGGCGGGCACCGGCGAGTTTCCGATCGGTATCTCGTTCGAATTCCGTGGACACGAATTGCAGGCCCAGGGCGCGCCGATCGACCTGATCTTCCCGAAGGAAGGGCTCGGCTGGGATATGGAAGCGACCGGCATCATGAAGACCACCAAGCAGCCGGACGCGGCCAAAAAGCTCGCGGACTTCATGGCCAGCAAGGAAGCCAATGAAATTACCGCGCAATGGTGGGCGATCGTTGCCTACCCCGGTGTCGCGAAGAAGCTCTCCGGCATACCTGAAAACTATTCGGAACTTCTGGTGAAGAACGATTTCACGTGGTCGGCGAAGAACCGCGACGCGATTCTCGGCGACTGGCAGAAGCGCTACGGCAGCAAGGAGCAGAAGTGAGGGCGGATTCAGCCGGGTCTTGACGAATGCCGGGCGCGCCGCGCGCGCGTCCCAATCGATACGGTGAAGCAGCGCTCGGCGGTGCATCGCCGCCATGCAGGCAGGGCAAGCGGAGGAGCATATGACAGCGTATTTGAGCGTGCAGAGCGTTTACAAGCGGTTCAACGACACGCCGGTTCTGGAGGACATCAATCTTGGCGTGAAGAAGGGCGAAATGCTCTGCTTCCTCGGGCCGTCGGGATGTGGCAAGACCACTTTGCTGCGCATTATCGCCGGACTGGAAACGCAGAGCGCCGGCCAGATCATGCAGGACGGCCGCGATATTTCGCGGCTCCCGCCGCAGCTTCGCGACTATGGCATCGTCTTTCAGTCGTATGCGCTGTTCCCGAACCTGACCATCTTCGACAACGTGGCCTATGGTCTCGTGAATCGCAAGATGAAGCGCGCGGCGATCGCCGATCGGGTGAACGAGCTGCTCGCGCTGGTGGGCTTGCCCGATGTGCAGCGCAAACATCCGAACCAGCTATCGGGTGGCCAGCAGCAGCGTATCGCGTTGGCGCGCGCGCTGGCCACGTCGCCGGGATTGCTTCTGCTCGACGAGCCGCTCTCGGCGCTGGATGCGCGCGTGCGTGTGCGGTTGCGTCAGGAAATCCGCCAGTTACAGCAGCGGCTCGGCGTGACCACGATCATGGTCACGCACGACCAGGAAGAAGCGCTTTCCATGGCCGATCGGATCGTGGTGATGAATCATGGCGTGATCGAGCAGATCGGCACGCCACACGAAATCTATCGCGAACCGGCGTCGCCGTTCGTTGCCGACTTCATTGGCAAGGTCAACCTGATTCCCGCCGAGGTGACGCTCGACGGCAGTCTTAAAGCCGGCTCCGTCGCGCTGCGCTACGGGTGCGGAACGGAGCGAGCACTGCTCGGTTCGAAGGTCTCAGCTTTCGTGCGCCCTGAGGACATTCATATCAGCGCACCGGGCAGCGCAGCGGACAATCTGCTACCGGCCTCCGTGGAGAAGCTGGAATTTCTCGGCGCGTTCTGCCGGGTCAGCTTCAAGGTGGACGGACTAGGCGGGCAGGAGATCGTCGCTGATCTGTCGTTTCATGAAATGCATCGCACGAGTCTGCGGGCAGGCGCGCGCTTCAATCTGGCCATCAACCGCGAACACGTATGCGTGTTTTCCGCCGCGAAGGAGCGACTTCAATGAGTGCCGTTCTGATAGAGCGTCGCAGCGGCGACGAAAGTCACGCCGAGGTACGCCAGAAAAGCCATTGGCATGACCGTGTCGCGCAGTTGGCGCTCGTACTGATGTCCGCGTTCCTCGGCGTGTTTCTGCTATTGCCGCTTGCTCTGGTCGTCGGCAAATGTTTCGTCGATGCGGACGGTCACTTTGTTGGAATGGCCAATTTCACGGGCTATCTGGTGGATTCAGGCGTATGGAAATCGACCTTGCATTCGGTCACGGTCGCATGCCTGGTGACGGCAATCGTGATTCCCATGGCTTTCACGTTTGCGTACGCGCTAACCCGTTCATGCATGCCGATGAAGAACGCCGTCCGCACGATTGCGCTACTGCCGCTGCTCGCGCCGACGTTGCTCTCCGCAGTGTCGTTCATCTACTGGTTCGGCAACTCGGGCATTCTGAAACCGTTGCTGCAAGGCCATTCCATCTACGGGCTGCCGGGGATCGTCTGCAGTCTGGTCTATGCCGCATTTCCTCATGTGCTGATGATTCTCGTGACGGCACTGTCGCTATCCGATGGCCGTCTCTATGAGGCCGCGGACGCGATGGGCACACGCCGCGCGCGCAAGTTCTTCACGATTACGTTGCCGGGTGCGAAGTACGGGTTGATCAGCGCGACGATGGTGTCATTCACGATCTGCATCAACGACTTCGGCGTGCCGGTCGTCATCGGCGGACCCTATTCGGTGCTCTCCACCGACATCTACAAGCTCATCATCGGCTTGCAGGACTTCAACCGAAGCGCGGTGGTCAGCCTGCTTCTGCTCTGTCCGGCGCTGGTTGCGTTCGCCGTCGACTTCTTCATTCGGCGCAAGCAGCAATCGCAACTCGGTGCGCGCTCTACGCCGTATCAGCCGAAACCCGCGCGTGGATTCGACATGGCGATGCTCGGCTACTGCGGCGTTGTGTGCGGTTTGCTGCTGGCGGTGGTCGGTATTTCGGTGTTCGCCTCGTTCGTGAAGTTCTGGCCGTATCAGATGAGCCTCGGCTTGCAGCACTACAAGATGGGGCTGATCGGCGCGGGGATTTTCGATGCGTACAAGAACAGCCTGAAAATGGCCGCTTGCGTTGCGATTGGCGGCACCGTCATCGTGTTCGGCGGCGCGTATCTCGTCGAGAAGACGCGTGGGCCGCGCTGGTTGCGTGGCTTTATCAATCTGTGCGCGATTCTGCCGATGGGCGTGCCGGGGCTCGTGCTGGGTATCAGCTACATCTTTCTGTTCAACTCGCCCGCCAATCCTTTGAACGGCCTGTACGGCACGCTCGCGTTGCTCGCTATCGTCACGGTTGTGCACTACTACTCGTCGAGTCACCTGACGGCGGTCACTGCGCTTCGTCAGATCGACAACGAGTTCGAGGCGGTCTCGGCATCCTTGAAAGTGCCTTTCTACAAGACGTTTTTGCGCGTCACCGTGCCGGTCTGCCTGCCATCGATCCTGCAGATCGCGCGCTATCTGTTCGTCAACGGTATGACGACGGTGTCGGCGGTCGCGTTCCTTTATTCACCGGACACGCAACCGGCCTCGGTTGCCATTCTCAATCTCGACGACGCTGGACAGATCGGACCGGCCGCGGCGATGGCCACGCTGGTCCTCGTGACGGCGGCATTCGCGTGCCTGCTGTTTGCCGGCGTGTCGCATGGCGTGTTGCGTAGAACCCAGGCATGGCGCACATCCCGCCGCGCCTGAAACAAATCTTCTATCAGAATCTACAAGGAGCCACCGTGAATCTGCCGTCCGCACCCATTCTGCTTACACCCGGTCCTCTCACGACTTCCGAGCGCACGCGTCAGGCAATGCTGCGTGACTGGGGATCGTGGGACGGCGACTTCAATCAGATCACCGCCCGTATCCGCCAGCAGACGCTGCGTATCGTGCATGGCGAAGACACGCATGAATGCGTACCGTTGCAAGGTAGCGGCACTTTCTCCGTCGAAGCCGCGATCGGCACGCTGGTCCCGCGTGACGGTCTCGTGTTAGTGCCGAACAACGGCGCGTATTGCCAGCGCATTGCGAAGATTTGCCGGGCGCTCGGTCGTCGTCACCAGACCATCGACTATCCTGAAGACACGCAGGTCAAAGCGATCGACGTCGATTGCGCGCTGGCGGCCGATCCGGGCATCACGCACGTCGCGCTCGTGCATTGCGAAACAGGCGCGGGGGTGCTCAATCCGCTTCACGAGATCGCCGAGGTTGTCGAGAAGCATGGACGCAGTCTGATCATCGACGCGATGAGTTCTTTCGGCGCAATCGACATCGACGCGCGCCGAACCCCGTTCGACGCCGTCGTGGCCGCTTCCGGAAAATGTCTGGAGGGCGTGCCCGGCATGGGATTCGTGATCATTCGCCGCAGCGTCCTGGAGCGCTGCGAGGGCAATAGCCCTTCGCTCGCGATGGATCTATATGACCAGTGGGTCTACATGAACCGCACGACACAATGGCGTTTTACGCCGCCCACGCACGTCGTGGCGGCACTCGATCAGGCCATTGCGCAATACGTGGAAGAGGGCGGCCTCGAAGCGCGTGGTGGCCGCTATGCAAGCAATTGCCGGGCGCTCATCGAAGGTATGGCCGAACTCGGTTTTCGGACCTTTCTCGATCCGTCGATCCAGGCGCCGATCATCGTCACGTTTCATGCTCCCGACGATCCTAATTACGACTTCAAGACGTTCTACACGGAAGTGAAAAAGCGTGGCTACATTCTTTACCCGGGCAAGCTGACGCAGCTGGAAACATTCCGCGTCGGCTGTATTGGACATTTCGGCGAGTCCGGCATTCCGGGCGCGGTCGCGGCGATTGCCGACACGCTGAAAGCGATGGGAATCACGCGGGTGTCCGCGAAAGCGTTGGCCTGAACGAGCCGACGCGGAGGCTTCATTGCGCGTGAAACGCGAAGAAGCCTCCGACTTCGTGCCCGGAGTCAAACCGTTGTATCAATGTGAGCCATTTATGCGTCCCTTCTGGATTGAACAAGCACTCTTTGCCGATGGTTCATTGGCGCCCGCATTGCAAGGCGCCACGACTGCCGACGTTTGCATTGTCGGCGGCGGCTTCACCGGTTTGTGGACTGCCATCCAGGCCAAGCAGAAAAAACCCGATCTCGACATCGTGATCATCGAGAGCGATCTGTGTGGCGCGGGCGCAAGCGGCCGCAACGGCGGCTGTCTGCTCACGTGGTCGACTAAGTTCTTCACGCTGCGTCGTCTGTTCGGCGAAGCAGAAGCGATCCGTCTCGTGAAAGCGTCCGAAGCGGCTGTCGGGCGGATTCGCGACTTCTGTGGCGAGCATGCGATCGACGCCGAACTTCGGCTCGACGGCACGCTCTACACGGCGACTTCACGCGCGCAAATCGGCTTGCTCGATCCGGTCATAGCCGCGTTGAAGGAGCATGGCATCAACTCGTACCAACATCTCTCACCGGACGAAGTGGCGAGCCGGTCCGGATCCGCGCGCAATCTCGGCGGCGTGTATTCGCCGGTCGCCGCAACGGTTCATCCGGGCAAGCTCGTGCGCGGACTGCGCCGTGTCGCAATGGCAATGGGTATTCGCATTTATGAACGCACGCCCATGCTCGACTTTGCCGCGGGTGACCGTGTGACCGTACGCACGCCGGCCGGCAGCGTGACTGCGCCGAAACTGGTGCTCGCGATCAATGCGTGGATGGCGAGCCGCTTCCGCCAGTTCGAACGCACGCTGGCAGTCGTCTCCAGCGACATGATTGTCACCGAGAAATGCCCCGAACTGCTGCATCGAATGGGCTTGAAGGATGGCGTGTCGGTGCTCGATTCGCGGATCTTCGTCTACTACTATCGCAGCACGCCGGACGGTCGACTGATGCTGGGCAAGGGCGGCAATACGTTTGCCTGGCGCGGCCGGATCGCGCCGGTGTTCGATCAACGCTCGCCTTATGAAACCGATCTGACGCGCGGTCTGCACGATTTTTTCCCGGCGCTGCGTGACGTGCCGGTGACGGCGAGTTGGAACGGGCCGTCGGATCGGTCGGTCACCGGCTTTCCATTTTTTGGGCGTCTGGAGAATGCGCCAAACGTGCTCTACGGCTTCGGCTATTCCGGCAACGGAGTGGGACCGACTTATATGGGCGGCCAGATTTTGTCGTCGCTGGTGCTCGAACTCGACAATGAGTGGACGCGCAGTCCGTTGACAAACGGTCCTCTGGGCTATTTCCCGCCCGAACCGATTCGCTTCGTGGGCTCGATTACCGTGCGCGACGCCATTCGGCGCAAAGAGCGCGCGGAAGACGAAGACCGTCAGCCGTGGTTTGTCGATCGCTTACTCAGCAAGCTGGCCAACGCGGCCGGCAAGTCGGATAAAGCGTAGCGCAGCCGTTCAGTCTGTTTCAACTTTTGGCTGCCCCGCCCACGGATGCGGCCCACCGTTCGTGGGCACGCCGCATTCTGGCGAGGCCGTGGGCAACGTGTTCGCGCACGAGGGCGACCGCGCGCTCGGCGTCGCCTTTTGCGAGCGCGTTGACGATCTTCTCGTGTTCCGCGACCGACGTAGCCAGCGCGCTTTTTTCCGATTCGATGGCGGCCTGACGCAGCAGACCCAATTGGCGGACGAGATGCCGGTACGTTTCGATCAGATGCTGGTTGCCGACACCCGACACCATCGCGTCATGCAACTGGACATTCAATGTCGTGTACAAGGTGAGGTCGTGATCTTTCTTGGCCGCCTTCATCGAAGCAATGATGCGTTTGAGCGTTGCAAGCGTTTCGGGTGTCATCCGTTCGGCCAACGAGCGGGCAACCGACTCGTCCAACATCGCGCGGACCTGGTAGATTTCTTCCGCCTCGCGCAGCGACAGCGCGCGCACCGTGACACCGCGGTTCTTTTCGGTTTTTAGCAAGCCCGCCTGTTCCAGCGCACGAAACGCTTCGCGCAATGGTCCGCGAGACACGTTTAGCCGGGCGGAAACTTCGACTTCGTTTAATTTCTCCCCCGGGGCGAATTCGCCAGAGACGATGCCGCGTTCGAGTGTTTCCTGGACAAGCGTGGCAAGGGAGTGCCGCTGCAGCAAGTCAATCGCGCTGGATGGAGTTGGCGTGGTCATTGATGAGCGGTTGGCAACGGTGAATGGAGGGGCATATATCGAGTCTCCTGAACATAGCGTGGCAAGTTGTTTATTGTCAACAACCATCGGACGACAATTTTCTACTGATGCGTTTATCTTCGAAGATGTCGGCGTGACGGCCTGCAAGGGAGCTGCGCCGCGGCTTGCTCGCGGCATAGTTCGGCGAGATTGCGCCCTGTCACGAGACCGAGTTTGGCCGACACCGACCGGACCAGCATCGCCAGGACGTTGGTGCGGTCGCCACCCACAGCAGCGCGTAGCCGTAGTCGGCACCCGCCTGGTTTGATCCCAGACTGGCACGGCAGATGACTCTGGTGCGCATCGGGCGCACGCGAGGAAAGGCCCGAGACCTGTGCCAGGCGCTGGCGCCCCGGCACGATAATTTGCCAAGCGCGGGTTTGGCCCCATTGCCAGGGCCATCCGGTCCGCTTCTACAATCAGCCGTCGTCGCCGCGACTTTCAGGAATGTATGGAACACGGCACGAATCACCCACTTGCAATTCAAGGGAGCCAAAAGAAATGAAGTTCCTTTTGCGGTTCTTTACGATCGTCCATGGGCTGATGGCTGCTCTCTTCGCCTGCGCGGCGCTGATGTTGATTGCGATTGCTGCTCGCATCGGTTCGACTGCATTTGCGAGTCAATGGGACCAGGCAAGCGCGCAATCCGTCATTGAAGCTGTGGGGCTGCTGGCTGGGGCCGTTGTCGCTTTGCAGATCGCCGAGACCATCGTAGAGGAAGAGGTCATACGGGAGGCTGACGTGAGCGCGCCGACGCGGGTACGACGTTTCATGTCGCGATTCTTAGTGGTTGTCGTCGTCGCGCTTGCCATCGAAGGGCTCGTGGCAACGTTCAAAGCGCTGCACCAGGATCCATCGCAGCTTCGGTATGCGGCCGGGCTGCTTGCTTCGACAGCCTTGCTTCTTGCCTCATGGGGGCTGTTCGTCCACCTGAATCGGTCCGCGGAAGAGTTAGAGCCGGAGGCCATGGAGGACGCGAAACGCGAAGACAAGAAAGTGCAATAGGCCAGTGCGGGATCTGCTGCCCGAATGCCCGCCGTGACACGAAGCGCCTGATTCGTACGGAAAAGCTTCTGTCACGGTGAGGCTGGTTTGTCGGGCGACCGCAATGGGGTCGGTAGACAGTGTGGCAGCAACCGGGCCACCAGGCGGCTTTCAGTCAATCGCTCCAGAGCGGATATAGGGATGATTTGCAGACCATTCTCCGATATGTTGCTTTATGCATTTCATTTAGTGGACTTGGCAGAAGTCAAAAATCGCGCAGCGATCTAATCCAATTCAATATATCTCTAGTTCTAGCTGCCGAGTTAGCCGGCAGTCGTCGAAGTTAGGCCGACATCCGAACATGCGAGAGGAGAATCATGAGCAGAGTATTCGTCAACATTGGACTTAGCCTCGATGGCTACATGGCACCGGAAGGAATGACCATGGAGAATTGGGACACGCCTGAGTACAAGAGCTGGGGTGCCAAGTGGGGTGCCCTGATGGCGTGGATCCTCAATCAACAGTACTTCCGCGAGAACCTCAAGCTCGGACCAGGGGGAGAGACCGGCCCGGTCAATGACCTGCTTCGCAGCACCACGGAGCGCATCGGTGCCAACATTATGGGCAAGCGAATGTTCGACCAAGGCGAGCGCGCCTGGCCAGAGGAGGCTCCGTTTCACACACCGGTATACGTTCTTACCCATGAGAAACGCGAACCCTGGGTGCGCCCGGGTGAGACGACCTTCTACTTCATCAATGACGGGCCGGAGCGTGCTCTTGAGCTGGCTCGGGGATCCGCAGGCAGTCGTGATATTCGTATCGCTGGAGGAGCCGATGTGATCCAGCAGTACCTGACCATGGGTGTTGTTGACGAGCTGGAAATCGCCTTGTCACCCGTGTTGTTCGGCGGTGGGCGGCGTCTCTTCGAGAACCTACGCGAGCCCGGGCCGCAGTTTCGCATCGACAAGGTTCTTGATGGCCCAGCTGCCACACACTTGCGCTATGTGCGTCAGTGAGGGGGGCCTGACAATCGGTTGCAGCGGGCGGTCCGCTGCGCGGCCCGCGGCTGAACCGGAGCGTTGGATGTCTGCTTCCCAATTGTTGAATTGTCCGCTGTGGGCCGATCACGGTCGGCCCTGATGCCGGTGACTGTGATGGCGCGGGGGAATGGTCGTCAACGCGCAGATGCAGTAAGCCGAAGGCGGGACTGCCGATCACGCGCAATTCGGGTATCGATACCTCGCTCGCGAATTCTGTTAATTGTGAAGCAGCCCCCGCTTCGACACGCTCTTCTGCGGCACTCGTTCGTCATCTGTGTTCCGGCGAATGCGCGTCATTTCGGCCTGAGGTGCAGATCGTTGCTCACGGATTGGACCCCCGGCACGCCGCGCGTCACGGCAAGCGCCTTCTGAATCTGTACCTCTGAATCCACGTATCCTGACAACTGCACGACGCCTCGATACGTCGCGACGCTCATCGGCAACGATCTCAGCCCCGGGTCCGCGACGAGCGCCTGCTTCACCCGGGCGGCGAGCGCAGCGTCGTCAGTGGCGATCTCCCCCGGCGCGGTCACGGCAGGCGTCGTCGTCGTCGACTTGCAGCCGTTGATGAACACGAACGCGGGCAACGCGAACGCCGCGACGATCAGCAACCGGCTCTTGGTGTATCGACCGTTTCGCATGTCGGTTATGACATCCCGATTCGTGCACAACGGGCGTCGTTCGGGTTGGCTTGGCAGGTAGACATGTGCGCCCTCCTTGAGTCCACCATGATAGTGCAGAGTGGTGAACTTTGACCGCGCCGACTTGTCCAAGTCTGTTCATGCTCCGAGGTGAGTTTGTTGTTCAGTTCGGCCGGCTCCGGCCGGTCGGCCTTGTCGCATGAATTGTCGACAATCGCACAATGCTTGTCCGATGAAGCGATGACGGTGACACAGCATTTCAATAGTGAGAGCGACATTCGCGTCGTCTAAATTGCACCCTTCGCATCGAAAAATGCGACATGGTACGATTGGCCGCCGTCATCCCTGCGTCTTGCCCACAATCATGCGCAACCTCGCCTATCTGCTTCTCTCGATCACGCTCGCCTCGCCGCTCTCGGCGCTGGCGCTGGGCACCGAAAATCCAGACTACGATCAATGCATCCTGCAATCGCTGGCGAACAGCCAAAGCAACATTGCGGCAAACGTGATCAGACGCTCGTGCGAAGCGCTCTACAGAAACGGCGCGCTGCTCTTGCCGCGCGAAAAGTCGTATCACGTGTGTGTTTTGCAGAATATGCAGAACGTGAGAGCCGCATATGCGGTTAACCAGATCCTGCGAGCATGCCAGCGCCAGAATCAGATGTGAGTTATGTCAGCCGGGATGGACAGCGCCAGACGGGGAAGGGACCCGCGAGAGGATTTTGAACGATCGCTATCGGCGGAATCGAAGGTCTGGTGAGGGTCGGCTTTTGCCGATGACGCCGCCACAACCAACTGCAGGGCACCCAACCCCACCAGACGTAGCCGCAGGGCCCCTAATGCCACGGAAGCTGGCGGTTGTGGCCGCCTCCGCAGTCACCGGCTCAGTTGCCGCGAAGCGACTTTTATCCGTGCCCTGTCACGAATTTTTTCGTCGCGTGATAGCCGTGCCTTGTTGCATCGGCAACGGCATGACCGGCCTTCTTCGTACCGTGGCCGACCGCGTGCGCGGCATCGCGCGCAGCGTGGCCGCTCTTCTTTCCTGCCGTCTTGACATCGTTCTTGAACTCGTGAGCGCCTGTAGCCAGGCTCGCATACGCCAGCGGGCTAAGCAGGGTCAACGCAAACAGAATGATCGAAATTTTCGTCTTCTTCATTACTTTAGTTTTCCCACATAAGTTTGGTACGCACGATAGTCAGCCGGACTGCTTGAGAACGCCGCTCCCGTACAGGATGGCCGCGCCCCGCCCGCTCGTCAGCAGACGCCCGCCATGGATAGCGAGAAACCGTTCATGCTCACACCCGGGCCTGTAATTACCGGCAGCGTCTGAGTGCCCGCGCCCTTGGGGGCGACCTACCGCTCACGGCCCGCCCCGGTCCTTTGCATCTCCCGAAAACGGCCATTGGAAAGGCGCCTCAGGCCGATTCTATCGAGTCGCGTGGTCTCGTAGCCGGTAGATTATCAATGCGCCCTGCATATTCTCGCGCACCGCGACACACCAAATGCGCAAACCGCGCAATTTGTCATAATTTACGGCACTCACAGGCTCAAAGGATCGGTATGCCAGGGCACTGTACTTTTGCACTCAACGGCCAGAAGCTCTCGACGCTCGTAGGCAGCGGATTCGGGGCAGTAGTGATGCCGTATGGGCTGCGCTGACGCTAGTGTTCGATCTATTTGGCGTCATCGGTTCTGAGGGCGAAGAAAGCGCATTGCGCGGCGCGTTACTCGTTATGATCTTCGTTTTAGCGACAATCATTGTCCGGCTAGCGGCAGTGCTGATTCGACATCGGAGAGAGCAACAGGCGGAGCGATAACTGATCGCGCGTCCAAGGCGGCCATGAGCAGACAGTCAACCTTCGCGACCGGAAGCGGACGTTCAACAAGTTCACGAGGCGCCGACGCGCCCCGTGAACCTCGCTTCAGTTGACGCGTACCACCGGTGGCGGCGTCCACGATCCATCCAGTATGGCGGCCTTGGGCCAGTAGGCGCGGATGTACAGCGAGAACACGTCCTTCGGCGCAGGAACCCAGTTCGATTCCTTGTCTTCGCCAGGCGAGTCGTTCTGGAAATAGAGCGTGAGCGAGCCGTCGTCGTTGTACTTCAGTGATTTGCTCTTCGTGCCGAGCGAAAAGCGGTTCAATCTGTTCGCCTCGAACAGATGCTCCTTGTTATAGACCGTCAATGACCAGAATCCGTTTACCGGAGGCAACTGTCCCTTCGGAAATGTCACCGTGTAGCGATTCGCCCCCGCCAGGCGTTGTCCGCTCGCGTCAAAGTCCGTATAGATATAGCGGGTTTCCTGCGGCGCGTTGTCGTACATATTCGACTTTGCCGATGCCGTGCGCGACAGGTAGTCGGTACCCCAGCGCGCCCCGTTGGGCGGAGACGTCCAGCCGTTGCCTACCGGCCGGCCGTTGTTGCGAAATTCGAAGAGCGGGCTGATCAGATCGGCCTCCGAGGCCGCCGCCGTCTCGTTCAACATTGCCTTGATTTGCGGGTCTTTTGCCGCAGCGTCCAGCACAGACTGGATCGTCGCGTAGAGCGCTTGCTCGCCGGGCCGAGGCGGTACCATCTTCATGACCAGAGGAAGCTCGTCGAAGAACTTGTCCGGGATGACCCACTTCACTTCGCCCTTGCCGTCGGTAGCCGGCGGCGGGAAAGAGGGGGTGCTCTTCCAGTTTTTGATCTTCATCTTCCCGGTGTATTCGCTTAATGGATACACCATGACCTGACTTAACAGAGGTTGAATTGCTGCTTTGTCTTCGGGTGTGTCGTCCTGAAAAACCCGGGGAAATATGGCCACGAGATTGGTGGGTGCACGGTGAACCGCGACAATCCCTTTCGGGACATTCCCTTTCCATTCGGGGCCAACCAGTAAATGGAGCCCGGGCTTTGTTCTGTATTGCGTGCCGATTTCGCCGAATGAATCAGTTCTCGCGTCGGAGAGCTGATAGGTATAAAAGCGTTTGCCGAAATCCGGAACCTGGATAATGACGGGGGTTTTGTCGAGTTCCATAAATCCCGCGCCATACACCGTATCCTGATTGGGACACGTGACAAAATTCTCGGCCGAATCAATGTAATCAGTCAGCATGGAAACCTGGTTGTGCGGCGAACCGGGAATCACACCGCCTATCCGGCCGGGTTCCGGCAGGTCTTTCACGGCAAGCGAGCGGTTGTAGTTATTCACCAGCGCCCAGCCCCAGAGATAGGCGAACCGGCCAACCGTAGCGACATACTCTTTGGTCATCACCGTGCCGGTGGGCGTCCCAAGGATTTCGGACGCGGACTGCGCAACAGAGGGCGGCGCTGCAGCCGCCACACACATCGTTGAAACGCCCACACCCACACCTAAGCCCACGATCATATGCCTCAGATTCACATTGACTCCTCGTTGAGAATGTTGGAACGCCAGGCCAGGCGTCGTCATGTCCGCAGCTAACGGCAAGCCGCCCTTCGGATTACGGGGACTCGTAGCATTGCCGGATCAGCACTGAAGCTCGATGGGCACCCCTTATCACCGTTGCGTTATCCATCATGAAAGCAGTGCAAAGAACACTGTCGTTCAATTAACACCGATCCCGCCCGCAGCTTGATGTTTTTGCGAATTTAGCTGAGTCGCATAGTGTGATCTGGATATCGGCACTCACTGCCGTGACACTCTATCAAGATTTTCTTAATCAATGTAAGCTTTCCGTCATCCATCCAGAAGAGGACTAGTTCAATGCTAAGCACTACCAATGCGACGAGATTGACGTTCTCCGTAATTGCAGCAGGTTTGATTGGCATGGGCGTGGCGGCCTGCAGTTCGCCGGGTAGAAGTCAGGCACCGGCCGCAAGCACGACTGCGAATGCGAGCGCCCCGACTGATGAACAGATCGTGGCCGCATGGAATTATCTGTATGGGCGCTATCTGGTGTTGCAGCAGGAGAATTACGACATCAACGTCGAGAAGGCGGGTTACAACAAAATTAAATACAATCCGCTTGGCTCGGCCCAGTTTGTCAATCCGAATCTCGACGTGGCTTATCTGGAAGCCTGGCTGGCGGCCGATCCGGATCACGCAGTCATCCTGAACGTGCCCAAAGTGACGGGCCGCTACTACACGGCGCAGTTGCTAGACGGGTGGGGCGAAGTCATTACCAACATCAATGAGCGCACATATCCCGATCATCCGTATGGCAAGTTTGCGCTCGTGATCAAGGGTACCAATCCGCCGGTGCCGCCTGACGCGGTCAAGATCGAATTGCCGTCGGCGAAGGCCAAATTGCTGGCGCGAGTGGAACTCAAAGGCTCGCCAAAAACGGCCGTGAAGTTGCAACATCAGTTCACTGTCGTTGCGTCGCCGGACGCAAAGATCGACGCGCCTTTTCCCGTGCCGTCCTTCACGCCGGCCGCGCCCATTGGAGCCGAGATCTTCGATCACGTGAGCGAAGCACTGGCCACGTATCCTGACGCCATGCCGAAGGCCGCCGCATTTCAGGCGTCGGCAATCAACGTCGCTAACTATGCGAAGAGCAGTGACGCGGCACGCAAGCGGGTGAACGAGGTCGTCAAGGCAAAGGCGGTTCCGGGCTTCTTACAGCATGCCAAAGGATTTGGGACGCAGAAGGGCGGCTGGTCGGTCACTTATGTCGCGGGCAAGTTCGGCAATGATTACGTGGCACGTGACATCGTCAACTACGGTGGCCTGTGGGCCAATGTCATCAGTGAAGCAATCTACTTTGTCGGCCTAAACGATAGCGATAACCATCCCCTCGACGGTAGCAAGACCTACGAGATCCGTTTTCCGAAGGGTGAAAGGCCGGATGCACATGTCAATGGATTCTGGTCCATCACGTTGTATAGCGTGCCGGATTATCGCGTGGTGTCCAACGCGCTGCATCGGTATAACCTGAACAATGTATCGCATCTGAAGGCAAATTCGGATGGAAGCACGAGTATCTGGCTCGCACCCGTTCGACCGAAAAATGTGCCGCAAGGCAACTGGCTGCCTACGCCGGATGGCAAGGGATTCTCATTGAACTTCCGTACTTATGTGCCGAAAGACGAGGTCCAGCAAGGTCAGTGGTTTCCGGCACCGATCGTGAACGTGAAATAACGACGCAACGTGCAATCGCGGTTCAGTTTGTCGAGGTGCGACTTCGATAGACTGAACCGGATGTCTCTGTCGTTTGCCAGGCGGGGGTCACTGCTGCAAGCCGGAATGACACGGGGGTCGGCTCGTAGGGATTTCGGCGCCGGAAGCGGCCGCGAGCGTCCAGTGCATGAGGCGGCACCGGGGCCAGTTACGGATGTTCGAGTGTCACCTGCAACTCAGACAATGGCCGTTCTCGTGTCGCTTGTATGAGTCGGATCGTCATCCGGGACTGCCTTCGGTTGTGCGCTCGCATTCGCCCTTCGCCGTCTGCCCGCCGTTTCTTGCCGGGCAGCGCTGTGCCGCCGTTGCGAGGTCGAGGCATTATCTGGCGAAAGCGAGCACCGTGAATACGCCTCGAGCAACCGCTAACAGTCGTCTGGAAAATCCCTGATGATCCTTGCGTTACGAGCGACATTGGACGAACTGATGATCGACTCGTATTCCCGCGGTCCTTCAACCCATACCAAGGAAATCGGTGAAACGCGGCTTCAGTTTGCAGCCACTAGGCCGCAATCACATCCGAACGACATCCATCACGGTTTTCTTTCGGTCCTTGAACTGATAGATCGTGATCGCGGCGTCGCGGAGGTCGCCATGCGGGTCGAACGCGATGCGTCCAATTACGCCTTCATAGCTGGTGGAGGGCATCGCCGCTAGAATTTTTGCCCGCTCGGCCGAATTCGCGCGCTTCATGGCGTCGTAGATCACGTAGACGGCGTCGTAGGTAAATGGCGCATAGGCATCTATCGTCGTCCCGAAACGTGCCACATAGCGTTTGTCGAATTCCTGACCCTTGGGCATCTTCGACAAGGCGAGGCCAGCTTCAGAACACGTCACGTTGCCGATCGCACTACCGGCGAGCTGGATCATGCTGTCCGTACACGCGCCGTCGCCTCCAAGTACTTTTGCAGCAATGCCCAGGTTCGCGGCCTGCTTCACTAGCGGGCCGGCAGTCGCATCGGAGCCGCCGTACATGATTGCGTCCGGCTTCATTCCTTTGATTTTCGTGAGAATCGCACGGAAATCGACAGCTTTGTCGTTGGTCGATTCGTGCGTCACGATCGTCGCGCCTCGCGCCTTTGCGGCTTTCTCGAAGGCATCGGCAAGACCCTGACCGTACGCGGTGGAATCGTCGACGATGGCAATCCGCTTGGCGTGCATCGAATCGATCGCGTAGTGGGCCAGCGCCGGTCCCTGCAATGTGTCCGTTGCGACGACACGGAAGGTCGTCTTGAAGCCTTGCAACGTGTAGGCGGGATTGGTCGAGCCCTGTGAAATCTGAACGAGACTGGCCTCGCTATAGATCTTCGACGCGGGAATCGACACGCCAGAATTAATATCGCCAACCACAGCTACCACGCCGTCGTCGACGAGCTTTTGCGCGACCTGCGTGCCGGTGCGCGGATCGGCGGCGTCGTCCTGGGCGTCGAGTTGTAAACGGACCGGCTTGCCGCCAATGACCGGATGCTGGCTGTTGATCTCGTCGATGGCGAGTCGCGCGGCGTTTTCGCTATCCTTGCCCATATGAGCGAGTTGCCCGGTCAACGGAGCGGCATGGCCGATAAGAACCACGACAGGTTCCGCGGCGAAGCTGCCGCCGCTGGTCAGCAGCAGCGTCACGGCGGTGACCTTCAGTGTCAGGTTGAATTTGTCGAAAGAGAGTGACATGACGCGGCTCCGTTTTTTCAGTGAAGCCAGTATTCGAACGCCAAATTCTTCCGTCCAACGATTTTTTCTATTGACCGGCAATAGATAAAACTTGATGGTCTGCGGGATTACCCGTGATTGACCTCAGCGATTGAGCGGGAACGGTCACAACGAAAAGTTGACGCAGGCGGCCAGTTTTTATTGTCACGCGAGCGATTTTGCAGCGCTAAACTCCGTTGGCGCGCTCAGGAAGTTCGGTTGATGCCGCGTGGTATGTCGAATGTGTCGGTAGGTCCGGTAACTACACTGAGTATCTGATGAACGTTCGCTTTCTGGAAACCTTTGTATGGCTCGCCAAGCTCCGCAATTTTCGTTTGACCGCGGAACGCTTGCACGCGACCCAAGCCGCAATCTCCAGTCGGATATCCGCGCTCGAGCAGGAATTCGGCGTGCGTCTATTCGATCGGGGCCCGCGCGACGTCAAGCTGACGCAGGAAGGCACCAAAGCGCTGGTCTTTGCCGAGCAGATTCTCAAACTCACTAACGACATGCTCGCGAGCGTGAGCGACCGCTCGGACGTGAGCGGGTTGTTACGGGTCGGCGTGATCGAATCAGTCGTGCACACATGGCTACCCGAGTTGCTGCGCAGAGTGCGCGATGAATACCCGAACCTGACGATCGAACTGACCTGCGACACCTCGACGAACCTTTCCGTGCAACTGGTCAATGGGAATGTGGATATCGCCTTCCTGAGCACGGCGGTCGCCGGAGCCGACTCGGAAAATGTTTCGCTCGGCGCATTGCCCATGCGATGGGTGGCGAGTCCGTCGCTGAATCTGTCGGCGGAAGCGCTATCGGAAGTCGAACTGGCGAGCTTTCCGATCGTGAGTTTTGCTCGCCATTCGTCGCCACATGTGTTCGTTGCAGGGTTGTTCGCAGCCGCTGGCGAACCGCGCGTGCAGATCAATTGCGTGTCGTCGGTCGCGGCGATCATCCGGCTTGTGCTCGACGGCTTCGGTATCGCGGTTCTGCCGACAGCTTTCGTGACGCGAGAACTGGAGTCGGGTCATCTGCAACTGCTGAAAGTGACGCATCGAGTCCCGGAACTTCCGCTCTTCGCATCCTTCCGCCGAAGTCCCGATAGTTTGCTATGCGAGTCGATCACGCATCTTGCGTTGAAAGTCATGCGGGAGTTTAGCCTCGAGTACGGGCCGGATATAGCGCTCTTTCCAGATACCGACGAAGCGCTGTCGCGTCAATAAGCGCCGCAGTGGGCGTCTTTTCCTTCGATCATCAACGAGTGTTATTACATGTCGGTTACCGCATCGCTTTCCGTTCAGCCGCTTGTCCCCGACGCGTTCGCCCCCTATGGCCGGATGTTGGGCAAACCGTTCCCGGAGGATGGCGCGGCGCCATCGTTCAGCAGCCCGTCTTCCGATTTCTGGCGCGAGCATTTGTTCGATGCTGGCGTGTCTGGAGATCCGGAGATTCTTTGGGTCAGATATCGCGATCGTCAACCCGAGGTGGCGAGACTCGAAGCGCATTGGCTGACCGAGCAGGCCGTCGTGCCGCTTACGGGGCCAATCGTTCAGATCGTCGCGACGTGTACTTCGGATGGACACCCCGACCTCGATTCACTGGCGGCATTCGAAGTGCCGGTCGGCGAAGGAATCTGCATGCGGCCGCGCTGTTGGCATGCCACGCGTGCATTGCAGAGCGAAGTGACCTGCTTGGTGCTGACGCGCCGGTCCACGACATTCGACCTGGCGGTTCATCTGCTGACAGGTGCGCCCGCCGGTGAAAGCGCGATCCGGCAGATTCCGCCTCATTGCGTTGTGGGCGCGTCTGGTCTCGAACAGACGCCTATATCTCGATGAAGTGTCCATCATCTCACGCGGGGAAGGCGGAGAGCGCTATATCCCCGCCGGTCCCAACTCTCATCCTCAGAACTTGAAGCGCAACCCCGCACGCGCCAGCACCGCGTGATTCCCAGACGCCGCCGTGACGCTAGCAATGCTAGCCACCGCAGCCTTGCCGGTCGAATCGACGCCACTGGCTTTCTGATAAACAGCAAGTGCATAGACGTCGGCTCGCTCGCTTTTTTCAGAACGGCCGTGCCGAAAATGATTAGCACTCCAGGCCTTCAGGATTCGCGCGCCGTGCCGAAAACAGGGGGGAGACGGTGTGATAAGCGGGAATAAATTCTCCTTGAATCCTAAAAATTTCTCTTTAGAATTGGCGCTCTCAGTCAAACAGCCTGAGAGAGACTCGATACGTCGCCACTGCAGCGCTATTTGCGGCGGTTATCAAAAAAAGTTAAGTATCGGAAAAAATTGGTAATCAAAAATAAACCAGGCCTAACATCAGACAAAAGGAAAATGTCGCGCGCGTGACCAACGCGTGTCATAAACCTCCCGGACTTTTTTAATTTATTTGCTATTCGTGAGCTGATGCGTGACGGGGATTCGCATCGACTTGCAACCATACCGGATACACGGCAACGGGCGGACCAGTAGGGCGCAGTCCGAAGTAATGCGCGTATTCGGTATTACCCTAAGGACGTAGTGCGAGTCCTTCGCTTTACAACTTATCCCCGCTATGTGTTGCACCTGAATCGAGTCAGGGGCGTGCTTCTGGACGCCTTGTCAAAACGTAATTCGAGTTCTCTTTATCTCGGGGATGTTCATGTCCAATAGTTTGCAGAAATGGGTCGGCCGCAATCGTCCGCCTCGCGTTCAGATCACGTACGACGTCGAACTCGGCGGCGCTATCGAGAAGCGTGAATTGCCGATGGTCGTCGGGCTGATGGCCGATCTTTCCGGCCACCCGGCCACGCCGCTGCCTAAGCTGAAAGAGCGCCGCTTTGTCGATGTCGACCGCGACAACTTCGACGAGATCATGGGCAAGATCGAACCGCGCCTCGAGCTGTCGGTGCCGGACACGATGAAAGGCGAAGGTAATCTGAAGGTCGAGCTGAAGTTTCAGCAGTTCGCCGACTTTCATCCGGAAAGCCTCGTGCGTCAGGTGCCGCGTTTGGCCAAGCTGCTCGAAGCGCGTCAGCAATTGCGCGATCTGCTTGCCAAGCTCGATGGCAACGACGAACTCGATTCGATGCTGGAGCGCATCGTTCAGAACTCGGAAGAACTGAAGAAGCTGAAGAGCCAGGCCTACGTCGGCGATGCGCCGGCGGCCACGGCGGCCCAGGCAAGCGCAGTCACACCGACGACGGAAGACACCCCGTCCGAGTGACGGCCAATTTTCAGCGTCGCTGAAGCGACACTCCTCTCAGGACTGACCCAGATGGAAACGAATATCTCCGCCGAAGCCGCGGGCGCACACGCCGGCACGCAAGTCGCCGAGCTGAGCCTGCTCGAGCGCATCGTTCAGGAAGGCAACATGGCCGTCGAGCCGTCGCAAGGCGGCTACGCGAGAAAGCTCATCGGCCAGCTCGCCTCGCAGATTCTCGACGAAGGCATGCGCACGAGCCCGGACAAGGGCGTCGTGGCAATGATCAACGAACGCGTCGCCGAAATCGACAAGCTGCTGACCGACCAGCTCAACGCGATCATGCATGACTCGGCCTATCAGGGATTGGAAGCGTCGTGGTACGGCCTGCACGACATGGTGTTCGGCACCGAGACCGGTACGAACCTGAAGCTGCGACTGCTCAACGTCACGAAGAAGGAACTGCACAAGGACCTCGAGACGGCTGTCGACCACGACATGAGCGTGCTGTTCAAGAAGATCTACGAAGAAGAGTACGGCACATTCGGCGGCCACCCGTTCTCGCTGCTGGTCGGCGACTATTCGTTCGGCCGTCATCCGCAAGACATGGCGTTGCTCGAGCGCATCTCGCGCGTGGCCGCCGCGGCGCATGCGCCGTTCATCGCCGCTGCCGCACCGAGCCTGTTCGACCTGAAGTCGTACACTGAACTCGGCGTCGCGCGCGACTTGTCGAAGACGTTTGAAAGCGCTGAACTGGCCGCCTGGCGCAGCTTCCGCGAATCGGAAGACTCGCGTTACGTGTCGCTCGTGTTGCCGAGCTACGCGGCGCGTCTGCCGTACGGCGCGAAGACCAACCCGGTCGAATCGTTCGGTTTCGAAGAGGACGTCGACGGTACGGATCACAGCAAGTACCTGTGGGCGAACTCCGCCTATCAACTGGGCCTGCGCATTACCGACGCCTACGCAAAGTACAGCTGGGCCACGGCGATTCGCGGCGTGGAAGGCGGCGGCAAGGTCGACGGTATTGCGGCGCATGCGTACAAGACGAATGAAGGCGACATCACGCTGAAGTGCCCGACGGAAGTCACGATCACCGATCGCCGCGAGAAGGAACTGAGCGATCTCGGCTTTATCGCGCTGGTCAACTCGAAGGGCTCGGACTTCGCGACCTTCTTCGGCGGCCAGACGGTCAACAAGCCGAAGGCCTACAACAAGGACGAAGCCAACGCCAACGCGCAACTTTCCGCGCGTCTGCCGTTCGTGCTGGCCGCGTCGCGCTTCGCGCATTACATCAAGGTGATCATGCGCGACAAAGTGGGCAGCTTCCAGACCCGCGCCGATGTCGAGACCTATCTGAACAACTGGATTGCAGGGTACGTGCTGATCAACGCGTCGGCCTCGCATGAGCAGAAGGCGCGCTATCCGCTCGGCCAGGCTCGCGTGGACGTGACCGAAGTACCGGGCAAGCCCGGTGCGTATCGCGCCACGTGTTTCCTGAAGCCGCACTTCCAGATGGAAGAGCTGACGGCCTCGATCCGCCTCGTGGCGGATCTGCCGGGCGCGGCTGCTTAATCGTCGATGTATGACGCGCGCCACGCGCGCGTCATACCGCTTTCATTCACCTATCTGATTCAGGCAAGTTATGGATACCATCATCCTGCAATTCAAGGACGTCAAGGGCAACTCGCTGATCGACGGCTTCAAGGACGGCATTCAGCTGACGTCGTTCTCGCAAAGCGTGGCGATCACGATGAACCCCGACACGTCGAACACCGAGCGCACCCTCGGCCGTCCGTCGTTCAGCGAATTCAATCTGAGCAAGGACACCGATCAGTCGACGCCCGCGCTGTACGCCGCCTGTACGGCCGGCACGAAGCTCGGCAACGCGACGATCTCGATCGGCCGTAACGAAGGCGGCAAGTTCATGCTGCAAATGAAGTACGTGCTGACCAACGCGATGATTGCGAACATCACCACGAGCGGTGGCGGCTCGAGCATGATGGACTCGTTCACCATCAACTTCACGGCGATGACCTCGCAATACACCCAGCAGAACGCGGATTCGACGCTGGCCGGCACCGCGCCGTTCGGCTGGGATCTGACCACCAACAAGGCGATCAGCCCCGCTGCGTAACGCTTCGCCGCCCGCCGCGAGGCGGGCGTTTTCGCTCTGTCAGGGTTCAACCGGTTTTGCGTATGTCGGCAATCGCCAACGGCTTTCCCCTTCCTCTGTTCGAGCGTCTTGTAGAAGACGCTGACGCGTGGTTGCAAGGCGAGCACGCGCTTCGGCAATCCGTCGCGCGGGAGTTGTCGCGTCTGCTCAATGCGCGTTCGAGCCTGACGATGGAAACCTTCGCGATGAGCGACGGAACCGTGCTGGACTACGGGCTGCCCGATTTCTCCGATCTGTCGCTGCGCTCGCAGCGCGACCGCGACGCCATCGTCGCCGCCGTGCGCCAGGCGATCGCGTTCTTCGAGCCGAGACTGGCCGACGTCAAGGTGGACTTCAACTTTCCATCCGGCGACGAGCGCCACGCCGTGCTAACGGTGGACGGCAAGATGCGCGTGAACCGGTCGGTCGAACACGTCTTCTTCGAATTGCAGGGCGGCGCGCGCGGCAGCGCCGATGCACGCTGGAAGGACGCAGACTGACATGGCCGCCGAAGACATTCTCCAGTACTACAAGCGCGAGCTGTCGTACTTGCGCACCCAGGGCTCCGATTTCGCGCAGCGTTATCCCAAGGTCGCGTCGCGCCTCGCGCTGCATGGCACCGAATCGCTCGACCCGCACACCGAGCGCTTGATCGAGGCGACCGCGTTTCTCGCCGCGCGCGTGCATCGCGACCTCGACCAGGCCGCGCCGCAAATTGCCAGCGCGCTGCTCGACAACGTGTGCCCCTCGATGATTCAGACGGTGCCGTCCATGACCGTCGCGCAGTTCGAGCTCGATCCGACGCAGGGCAAGGTGACGGCAGGCTTTCGCGTACCGCGCCACACCGGCCTTGCCGCGATGACGGAGACGGGCGATGCCTGCCGCTTTCGTACCGCGTGGGAAACCGTGTTGTGGCCGCTCAGAATCAGCCGCGCTGCATTCGGCGACGACTCCACGCTGCGGCTCACGCTGGAATGCGACGCGGGCGTCGATTTTTCCGAACTCGAACTCACGCAATTGCGCGTGCATCTGCATGGCGACTGGGTCGTGACCATGCCGCTCTATGAACTGCTGGTCGCGAACGTGACGGATGTCGGCGTGCGTCCCGAGCAAGGACCGGCCACGATGCTGCCGCCCTCGGCGTGGCGCGAAGTCGGTTATGCGCCGGAAGACACCGTCTTGCCGCAGCCTTCGCACGCGCATCCTGCGTACACGCTGATGCAGGAGTATTTCGCGTTTCCGCGCAAGTTTCATTTCTTCGATCTGCACGTGCCCGCCGGCAAGCTCGGCACCGGGCGCACCTGCGAGATCGTCCTGCATCTGGATCGCGTTCCGCGCGGACTCGGCATGCTCGGCGCCCAGCATTTCCGGCTCGGCTGCACGCCCATCGTCAACCTGTTCTCGCAGACGAGCGAGCCGATCGTGATCGACCGGCGCCATTACGAGTACCGTCTCGTCGCGGACCAGAAGCGCGAAGCGATCACAGAAATTCATTCGATCCTGTCGGTGATCGCTTCCGATCCCGCGCAGGATCGCGCCGTCACCTTGCCGTGTTTTACAGCGGCGGATCGCCTCGACGATCCGCGCGCGGCGGCCGACACGATGTACTGGTCGGCGCGCCGCGAACAGAGCGTGCGCAGCAACGCGCCGGGCATCGATCTGTATCTCGGTTTCGTCGACGCCGGCAACGTGACCGGCCAGCCGGATACGCCGGTGGTATATGCCAACGTGCTGTGCACCAACCGGCGCCTGGCCGAACAGGTGCCGGTCGGCGCGCGCATGCTGGTGGAGCGCGTCTCACAGAATGCGCGGGCGCGCTGTTTGTACGAGCCGACTTCGCAGCGCAATCCTCCGCTCGACAGCGCGACGCTGTGGCGGCTGGTGTCGCTGTTGACGCGCAACTATCACTCGCTGGTGGGCGGCGCGACCGGCCGGCGCGAGCTGCAGGACATGCTGCGGCTGTTCGCATCCGACGGTCCACGCGAAGAGGCACAGATCCGCGGCATTCGTAGTATCGACGCGCGCCCGATCACCGCGCACGTCGGCACCGAAGCCTGGCGTGGTTACTGTCGTGGCACCGAGGTCAGCATCGAGTTCGACGCCGATACCTTCGTCGGCGGCTCGCCGTTGCTGATGGGTGCGGTACTCGCGCGTTTCTTCGCGATGTACACGTCGGTCAATTCCTTTGTGCGGCTGGTCGTGCGCCGCGGAGACGAGACATGGAAGCAATGGGCGCCGATGACCGGCAGCCAGCAAACGCTCTGATCGCTCGTCTCGTCGCGCAGCCGCAAGGCTTCGACCTGTTTCAGGCGATCCACCTGCTCGAACGCGCGCAGCCGTGGACGCGCGCACTCGGCTATGGCGACGGCACCGACGAGGCAGTGCGTCTGCGCGGCTTCGTCTCGCTCGCGTTCGAAGCGAGCGATATCCGCAGCGCGCAGTGTCATCCGCACGCGAACGACGCGCAGGAGCCGCGCGAAACCTACACGCTGACCACGCCGGTGATGACGCTCGCCGGTGCCAACGGTCCGTTGCCGATGCCGTTCACGGAGATGGTGCTGGCCCGCCGCGCCGCGCGCGAAACCGCGATGGGCGACCTGCTCGACATCTTCAATCATCGCTTTCTGTCGTTTCTCTACCGCAGCCGGCAGAAGCTTGCGCCGTCGTTGGCGAGCCGCTCGCCGCGCGACGCCGAACTTGCCGCGTGCCTCGATGCGCTCGGCAACCTCGGACTGCACGGCGGCCCGCGTGGTCCGCGCGGCGCGTCGTTGTGGCTGCGTCATGCCGGCTTGCTCGGCGGCGCGCCGCGTTCGATGACGGGCCTGCTCGCGCTGCTCTCCGACCGGCTCGGCGTGACGGTGCGCGGTGCGCAATTCGTCGGCGGCTGGCATACGGTCGATGCAGCCGATTCGCTGCGCCTCGCGCGTCCCGGCACGCGCGCACCGCGACTCGGCGGACTCGCGGTGCTCGGGCGGCGCACGTGGAGTCAGTCGGCGGGGCTGCGCATCGAATTCTTCGATCTGTCCGAGACGCTGTTCACCGCGCTTCTGCCGGGCGGCGACGCGCACGAACTCGCGGCGTGGCTCGTGCGCAGTTATCTGCAACAGGACCATGAGGTGTCGTTCGTGCTGCATCGCGCGAAACCGGCGAGCGCGGGCACGCTGGGCGGCGCGGCGGCGGCACGGCTGGGCTGGACCTCGTGGGTGGGCGGCCAGCGTGACACTTCGCGCGCCGCCAATGCCCGGCCTCAAGCGGTCCGGCTGGCGATGCGCACGGCCGAGGCGCCGCTCCATGCCGCCACGGCGGCCCACACCAACACGCGAGCAGCAGCGAACTCCATGGCCGCGGCCATGGGTCGCGGATAAGACGAAGGCCACTGAGACCCCATGGATATCGACATTCGAACCTTGCTGAGCCGGCTCGACCCGGTCTGCAAACTGGCAATGGAACAGGCCGCGCAACTGTGCGTGCGGCACACGCATTACAACGTGGACATCGAGCATCTGCTGTTGCAGTTGATCGAATCGGATGCACCGGATCTGAAAGCGATTCTCGAACGCTTTGAAATCCGCGCCGCCGATCTCACCGCGCAGTTGCAGAACGCCGTGGACCATTTCAAGCGCGGCAATGGCCGCACGCCGGCGTTGTCGCCGAACTTTTCGCCGCTCTTCCAGGAAGCGTGGCTGCTCAGTTCGATGCTGCTCGGCGAGCAGCAGATCCGCTCGGGCACGCTGGTGCTGGCGCTGCTGGAGGTGGACAGCCTGCGCGGCATGCTGATGGACTCGGCGCCGGCCTTGCTCAAGATCGCGCGTGGCGCGCTGCGTGATGGACTATCCGATATTCTCGCGGGATCGTCCGAAGGCAGCGTGGCGACTGGCGCCGGCGCGTCGAAGGCACCGGCCGGAGCGGCCCAGTCTTCGGCGATGCCGTCCGCCGATCTGAACAACGGCGGCCGCGCGTCCGCGCTCGCGCAATACACGATCGACCTCACCGCGCAAGCACGCTCGGGCGCGATCGATCCAATCTACGGACGCGACGCGGAAATCCGTCAACTGATCGACGTGCTGTTGCGCCGTCGCCAGAACAACCCGATTCTCACGGGCGAAGCGGGCGTGGGCAAAACGGCGGTCGTCGAGGGTTTCGCGCAGCGGATCGTGCTGGGTCAAGTGCCGCCCGCGCTCGTCAACGTCTCGGTGCGCTCGCTTGACCTGGCGTTGCTGCAGGCCGGCGCCGGCGTGAAGGGCGAGTTTGAAAACCGTCTCAAGTCGGTGATCGCCGAGGTGAAGGCTTCGCCGGTGCCGGTGATTCTGTTCATCGACGAAGCGCATCAGTTGATCGGCGCGGGCGGCAGCGAAGGACAGGGCGACGCGGCCAATCTGCTGAAGCCGGCGCTCGCGCGCGGCGAGTTGCGCACGATCGCGGCCACCACCTGGGCCGAATACAAGAAGTATGTGGAACGCGACCCGGCGCTCGCGCGGCGCTTCCAGGTGGTCAAGGTCGAAGAGCCGGCCGAAGCGGTCGCGATCGAGATGCTGCGCGGCATGGTGGCGAAGCTGTCCGCGCATCACGGTGTCGAGATTCTCGATGAAGCGGTGCGCGACGCGGTCAAACTTTCGCAGCGCTATATCTCCGGGCGCCAATTGCCGGACAAGGCAATCAGCGTGCTCGACACGGCCTGCGCCCGAGTCGCGATCGGGCAGAACGGTGTGCCCGAAGAGATCGAGTCACTGGGACGGGCCATCGACGCCGCCGAAAACCAGTTGCGCATTCTGCGTCACGAAGCGGCGACGGGCGCCGAGCGCGCCGAAGCGATCGCCACGCTCGCACGCCAGCTCGAAGACCAGCGCACGCAGCACGCGCGCATGAGTGACAAGCTGGCGACGGAACGGCACGCGGTCGGCGAGATTCTCGCGTGGCGCGCCAAGATCGCACAGCATGTGGCGGGCACCGAACTGTCCATGGACGAAGATGACAGCGCCTCGCTCGCCGCGAATCTCGGCAGACTGGAAAAAGGCCTCGAAGCCGTGCGCAGCGATGAGCCGATGGTGCCGGTGTGCGTAGACTCGGAAATGGTCGCCAAGGTCATCTCCGGCTGGACCGGCATCCCGGTCGGCAGCATGCTCGCCGACGAATTGCACACGGTGCTGTATCTGCACGACAAGCTCGCGGAGCGCGTGGTCGGCCAGGACGAAGCGCTCGATGCGATTGCGCGGCGTGTGCGCACCTTCCGCGCGGATCTCGACGATCCGGGCAAACCGGTCGGCGTGTTCCTGCTGATCGGACCGAGCGGGGTCGGCAAGACCGAGACCGCCGCGGCGCTGGCCGACACGCTGTATGGCGGCGAGCGCAACATGATTACCGTGAACATGTCGGAGTTCCAGGAAGCGCATAGCGTTTCGGGACTCAAGGGCGCGCCGCCGGGTTATATCGGCTATGGGCGCGGCGGCGTGCTGACCGAAGCCGTGCGGCGCCGCCCGTATAGCGTCGTGCTGCTCGATGAAATGGAAAAGGCGCATCCGGACGTGCTGGAGCTGTTCTTCCAGGTGTTCGACAAAGGCGTGATGGAAGACGGCGAAGGCGTGCCGATCGACTTCCGCAACACGCTGATCCTGCTGACTTCGAATGCCGCGCAGGACGTGATCACCGAAGCCAGCCAGGGCGGCCGCCGCCCGCCGCCGGCCGAGTTGATCGAGCGTCTGCGCCCGGCTCTGCTCAGGCAGTTCAGTCCGGCGTTTCTGGGCCGTCTCGTGCTGGTGCCGTACTACCACCTCGGCGACGCGCAGATCACCTCGATCGTCAACCTGAAGCTCGCGCGGCTCGCCGCCCGCTTCGAGCACAATCATCACGCGCCGCTGACCTGGGACGATGCGTTCGGCAGCACGATCACCGAGCGCTGCAAGGAAGTCGACAGCGGCGCGCGCAACGTCGATCACATCCTCACGCAATCCGTATTGCCGGAACTGGCGCGCGAGGTGCTCGAGCGCATTTCCGTCGCTGAACCGTTCGGCGGTGTGCATCTCGGTTTCGACCCGGCCGGCGGCGTGACATTCCGGTTCGCGCCGCGGGGAGACCAGTAACGTGGCTGTGACGCAAACCGGCTGCCTGCTCTCGATTACTTCGCCGTTCGGCGCCGACGTGCTATTGCTCGACGGCTTCGGCGGACACGAGGCGATCTCGGCGCCGTTTCGCTTCAACCTGCGCATGCGCTCGGCGAACCCGGCGCTCGATGCGCAGACCATCATCGGGCAGAACGCGACGGTGACGATCGAGGGGCCGGCCGCGGCGCCGCGCTATTTCAACGGCATCGTCACGCGCTTCGCGCAGGTCGGCGCGAACGCGCAGTACGGCTATTACTCGGCGGAACTCGCGCCGCGGCTCTGGTTGCTCTCGCTCGGCAGCGACCGCGCGATCTTTCAGAACATGACCGCGCTCGCCATCGTTCAGCAGGTGTTGTCCACGTTCAACATCGCGGTCCAATCGCGCGTGACCGGCAGCTATACGGAGCGCGAATATTGCGTGCAATACGACGAAAGCGCGTTGCAATTCATCTCGCGGCTGATGGAAGAGGAGGGCATCTTTTACTTCTTCACCTTCGCGAACGGCGCGCACACCATGGTGCTCGCGGATAGTCCGTCGGCACACCAGCCCGGCGCTGTCCCGACGCTGCGGTTTTCCGGCGATTCTGTCGGACATGACGCGAGCGAGCGCGTGAGCAGCTTCGAGATGTCGACGGGGCTCGTAGCGGCAACCTATGTGGTCGGCGATTACGACTACAAAAGCGCGAGCACGCTGAGCGCGCAGACCTCCGCGGAAACGCATGGCGCGAGCGGCATCCGCTATGCCTTTCCTGGCCGCTATGCGGCGGCCGCGGACGGCGAGCGCGCGGCCACGCTGCAGCTCGCCGCGCAGCAGATGGACCAGCAGACCGGGCGGGCCACGAGCGCCTGCTACGCGCTCGTGGCCGGCACCCAGGTGAGCCTCGCGGGCCACGCAAACAGCGCATTCAATGTGTCCTACGTGGTGCGCCGCGTGGAGCATCGCGCGTCGGACGGACAGTACGACAACGATGCCGACGTGTTCCCCGCAGCGGTCGCGTTCCGGGCGCCGCGCGTCACGCCGCGGCCGGTGGTGGCGGGCACCCATACGGCGATCGTCACCGGCTCGTCGGGCGAGGAAATCTGGACCGATTCGCTCGGCCGCATCAAGGTGAAATTCCATTGGGATCGCGTGAGCGCCGCCGACCAGAACAGTTCGTGCTGGGTGCGTGTCGCGCAGGCATCGGCGGGGGCGGGCTGGGGGCATTTGTTCCTGCCGCGAGTCGGCCAGGAAGTGGTGGTCAGCTACGTCGACGGTGATCCCGACCGGCCGCTCGTGACCGGCAGCGTCTACAACGGCCAGATGTCGCCGCCGGTCGGCTTGCCGGCTTCGCAGACGCAAAGCGTGATGCGTTCGCGTTCGTCCAAAAGCGGCACGGCGGGCAACGAAATCCGCATGGAGGACAAGCTCAACAGCGAGGAGCTGTACTTCCACGCGCAGAAGGACATGAATGTCGCGATCGAAAACGCGCTGAGCACGACCGTCATCGCGGGCGACGAGACGCACCTCGTCAAGAAGGGCAACCGCTCGCTCACAGTGGAGACCGGCAACGAGACGCATACCGTCAAGGGCACCCGCGCCGTGGATGTCACCGGCGACGAGACGCACACCAGCCACACCACCTTCAAGCACACCACCACGGGCGACTACACGCTGAAGATCAGCGGCAATCTGGTGATCGACGTGAGCGGTTCCATCAGCATCAAGGCGGGCACCTCGCTGGGCAGTCAGGCTGGGACGTCGCTGACCAACCAGGCGGGCACGACGCTCGGCAACAAGGCCGGCACCACGCTCAGCAATGAAGGCGTGGAAATCCAGAGCAAGGCATCGGCCATGCAGACCGTGGACGGCGGCGCGATGCTGACGCTCAAGGGCGGCCTGATCAAGGCGAACTGACCGACCCACTTCCATCGATGCCCGCCATGACCGAACTCTCCCCACTCGCGCCACTCTCCGCCGCGCCTCAAGCCGACGGCGTGAGCGCGGGCGCGGCTGCGAGTGTGCCCACGATCGTGGACGAGCACGACGCGGTGGGCCAGTGCATCGCCCGCACCTCGCTGCTGGACGGCGTGCCGCATGGCGAAGCGCTGCGCTACGGTGCGGGCGGCGTGCGCGTGTTTCAGGCGCATTACGTGGCCGGCAAGCTGTGCGGCCCGCTGCGCGTGTTCGACGAGCAAGGCGTGCTGATTCAGGATTCGGCCTATGAGGCGGGCGTGCTGCACGGCCCCACGACGCTTTACGCGAACGGCCGGGCCAGCGCGCGCCGTCAATACGCGATGGGCGTGCTGCAGGGTGAGAGCGTGACCTATGCGCCGTCCGGTCTCGTGACCTCGCGTCTGAACTACGAGGCCGGCAAGCTCTCGCGCGAAGCGGTGTTTCTGCACGACGGCGTAGTGGTGCGGCGCGCCAGCTACCGCAACGGTCTGCTCGAAGGCGAGACGCGCGATTACGCCGCCGACGGCACGCTGGTGCAAAGCTCGCCGTATCGCCTCGACCTGCTGCACGGCACGGTGCGCCGCTTTGCGCCGGACGGCCAGGTGAGCGCCGAGCGCCGCTATGCGGACGGCAAGCCGCTCGGCGCCTGGCAGAGTCCGGCAGCCTCGGCGGCCACGCGCGCCGATGGTCCGCCACGCATGGTCAAGCAGCTCGAAAAATGGATGAGAGGCTGACGCATGGGCATTCTGGTCACCATGGGCACGACGATCCAGTGCAGTTTCGGCGCCGCGCCCGGGACGCTGAACGTGCTGCCGACCACGGGCGTGCTGGCCGGCGCGCCGGCCGCCACCGTGATGGATCACGCGCCGATGGTCAACGTGATGCCATTTGGCACCTGCACGTGCATGGGCAATCCGGTGGTGGCCGCCGCGACCGCGGCCGCGCTCGGTGCGTTGACCCCGATGCCCTGTGTGCCGATGACGGTGGCGCCGTGGGTGCCAGGCTCGCCGACCGTCCTGATCGGCAACATGCCGGCCTTGCAGAATTCTTCCAAATTGATGTGCGCATGGGGCGGGGTGATTTCGATCGTCGCGCCGGCGCAGTTCACAACCTTGGTTCCCTGAGGACGACACAGCATGCAATACGTTTTTTCGATGACCTCGCGGATGGTGACCATCGCACTCGGCTGCGCGCTGCTGTTGTGCCTGCTGCTGTTCGCGCTTGGTTTCGAGATCGGCGCGCGTTTCGTGGCACCGCCTGCGGCGCCTGCGGCGGTTGCCATGAGCGCCGTACCGGCTGCGATACCTGCGCCGCCCCCTACGCCATTCGCCGCGCCGGCCGATAACCAGATGAGTGCTGCATCGCCCGCCTCCGATTCCTCCACCAATTAATCCCGGTACACGAGATGTCGTTTCCGTCTTTCTTTGCTTCTTCGCAGCCGTCGTGCGGTTCGCGCGTAACGCGTGCGCTACGCGGGCTGTCCCGCTGGAGTTCGGCGCTCGCGGCCGGTTTGACGCTGGTTGCCGCGCCGGCCTGGGCGGCGTCCACGGCGTCCGCCGCCGCTCAGCCGCCTCAGGTGGCGGTGAGCGGAGTCGCGGCCTTGCCGACCACCTCGACCGGACTCGTGCGGATGCCCGACGGCCGGGTGCTCGCGCCGGAATTCGCACGCATCGTGACGCGCGGCGAACTCGTGGTTGCGGTGCTCGGCGTCGATCAGCCGCCGTTTTTCGAACAGCAGCACGGTCAACTGGTCGGCATCGATATCGATATGGCCAAGGAAATCGCCGCGAAGCTCGGCGTGAAAGTGCGCTTCAATCGCGACGCCAAAACCTTCGACAGCGTGGTCAGCCTGCTCGCGAACGGCGACGCCGACATGGCGATCAGCAAACTCTCGCGCACGCTTTCACGCGCGCAAGTGGTCAGCTTCAGCACGCCGTACATCCGTTTGCATCGCGCCTTGCTGCTCAACCGCGTGAAGTTCGCGCAGCTCGCGCGCGGCCGCGCCGTGCCTGACGTGGTGCGCGTCTATGACGGCACGATCGGCGTGGTGACGAACTCGTCGTATGCGACCTATGTGGTGAGCAATTTCCCGCATGCCAAGGTGATCAGCTACCCGAGCTGGGATGCGCTCCTCAAGGCGCTCGACGCGGGCGAGGTCACGGCCGCCTATCGCGACGAATTCGAAGTCAAGCATGTGCTCAAGGTCGATCCGACCGCTTCGCTGCGCTTGCGTGTGGTGACGCTCGAAGATCTGGACGACACCATCTCGATCGGCGTGAATGTCTGCAACCCGGCGTTGCTCGCGTTCGTCAATCAGTTCCTTGCCGAGCGGACCAACAAGATCGACGTGATGACGCTGCTGCAAGCGTCCAACGATTAACCGGGATTCACACAGACATGATCAATACAAACAGGATTTACGCGCTGGCTGTGAACCCGTGGGCGGTGATCGGCAGCCTCGCGCTCGGCGGCACGTTCGGCTTGCTGCTGCCGGAACTGTCGCAGAAGTTCGCGATTGTCGGCGACATCTATGTGAACTTGCTGAAGATGACGACGCTGCCGTTCATGGTGTCGGCGGTGATCTTCAGTCTGCAGCGGCTGTTCCGCGACGGCGGCACCTCGAAGCTGCTGCTGCGCGTGGTCACGGTGTTTATCGGCGCCTCGCTGACGGTCGCCGTGGTGGGCGCGCTGGTGTTGCTGGTGATGCGGCCCGGCGTGAATCTTTCCACCGCGACCATGCATACGTTCGGGTTGATGGTCGGCAACGAATCGACCTCGAACGAAACGGTGATGAACCTGTACGGCACAGACGCGGCGGAGAAAGGCGTGAGCCTCTACGACGTGCTGACCAGCCTCGTGCCGACCAATATCTTCGCCGCGCTCGCCAACGGCGACGCGCTCAAGGCGCTGGTGTTCGCGCTGCTGTTCGGTCTCGCGGTGGGCCGCGTGCCGGAGCGGATCTCGGTCGGCCTGAGCCAGGCGCTTGAAACCGTTTATCACGCGTGCCAGAAACTGATGCACTGGCTGAGCTATCCGCTGCCACTGATTCTCTTTTGCATGAGCGCCGCGCAGCTCGGCAAATCAGGCGTCGGGCCGCTGCACGCGATGCTGCAATTCGTGATCGCGTTCTTCGTGGTCTCGCTGTTGCTGATCTCGCTCGCCGCCGTCGTGATCTGGAAGCGCTCCAGCCACTCGCTCGGCACGACGCTCGACGCCTTGCGCGCGCCGTTCGCGCTGGCGCTGGCCACGCGCAACAGCGCGGCCTGCATGCCGAGCATGATCGAAAGCCTCGTGGACGGGCTCGGCTTCGCCCGCTCGCGGGTCGAGCTGATGGTGCCGCTGACCGTCTCGCTGCTGCGGGTCGGGCCGATGGTGTATTACGTGTGCGCGACGCTCTTCATCGCGCAACTGTACGGCCACCCGCTCGGCGTCGCCGAGGTGTGCACGGTGCTGCTGGCCTCGGTGCTGGCCGGTTTTGCATCGGCGGGCATGACGGGTCTCGTGACCGTGTCGCTGGTCGGCATGACCTGCGTCTATCTCAGCCTGCCGTTCGAAGCAGCCTTCATTCTGTTCCTCGCCGTCGATCCGTTGTGCGACATGCTGCGCACGCTGATTCTCGTGATCGGCAATACGGCCGCGGTGACGGTGATCTGTCCGCGTCCGCTGAAGATCTAGGAATCCCAAATGGGGCTGATTGGCATTCTCGGGGGCATGGGCCCACTTGCAACGGTCGACTTCTTCGACCGTGTGATCCAGCTCACCAGTGCGGCGGGCGCGACGTGCGACCAGGAACACTTGCCGCTGCTGGTCGCGAATCTGCCGCACATTCCCGATCGCTCGAAGGCCATGCTGAAGAGTGGCGCGGACCCGTTGCCCGCGCTGCTGGCCGGCATCGACATGCTCAATCGCAACGAAGTCGATCTGATCGCCATTCCTTGCAATTCGGCCCACTACTGGTACGACGCGATGCGGGCACGCAGCCGCGCGCCGATCCTGCACATCGCCGAAGCCTGCGTCGCCGCGATCGCACGCGGCACGCGCCGCGCCGCCGTGCTGGCGACGGGCGGCACGCTGGCAGCCGGTCTGTATCAGAAGATCCTCGAGCGCCATGACATCGAGCCACTCGTGCCCAGCGGACCAACCCAGCAACATATCGACGCCTGTATCGACGCCGTCAAGGCGGGCGACCTCGACGCGTCGGCGGCCGAACTTGCGGCGGCACTCGCCGAGTTCGCCGCGCGTGGCGCCGAAGCCGCGGTGATGGGCTGCACGGAAATTCCGCTTGCCGCCCGCCGCATCGCAACGCCCCCGATGATGCTGATCGACAGCACGCTCGAACTGGCGCGCGTCACGGTGTCGTACGGGATGACGCGCGGCTGGAACATGCGCTCATGATGCGTACGCTCAAGCGTCTTTCGAACAGCACGCTAATGCTGCTGCTGTGCCTCGTGCTCGGCGGCCTGGCGGGCGCATTCGTGGCGCCGGTCGGTGGCTTTGCGTTTTTTGTCGGGCAAATCTATCTCGCGCTGGTCAACATGGCGGCCGTGCCGCTCCTGATGGTGGCGATGTTCTTCGGCTTGCGCCAGTTGATGCTGCTATCGCATCCGGGCTGGCGGATCGGCACGATGCTGGCGCTCGCGGTGGGCATCGTCGTCGTGTGCGCGGCGGGCGGCGCGCTGGCGGGTCTGGTGGCCGCGCCCGGTCTGCATCTGTCCGACGCGGCGCACCGGCAGCTCGGTCAGCTCGTGCTGCAAAGCGCGAGCGACGCCGAAGACATGCGCATGAAACTGTTCGGCAGCGATCCCGCAAGCGTCGCGGCGGGCGCGCTCGCGCTGCGTGACGTGATTCCGGACAACTTCTATCGCGTGCTGGCCGGCGGGCACGCGCTTGGCATTCTCACCGGCACGATCCTGTTCGGCATGGCGTTCGCCGCACTGTCGAGCGAGCAGACACGGGTGCTGCACAGCGTATTCGAGGGCATCTACCGGACCCTCGAGAATCTGATCGAATACGCCAACCTGCTGCTGCCGGTGCTTGCATTCGGCACCGCCGCGCATATCGCCGCGCAGACCGAGCACGCGACGCTCGATGCGATGAGCGGTTTCCTGCTCAGTTTTGTTCTATGCGCGGTGCTGCTGTGCGGCGCCGCCGTGCTCGTGATCGCGTCGCGCACGCGCGAGCCGCTTGGCCGGGTGATTTCGGCGCTCAAGCCGTCGGTACTCGTGGGTCTGATGTCGGGCAGCGCCACCGCGCCGATTCCGCACGCGATCGAAGCGATGAGCACGCGGCTGGGTTTCAGCCGCGGCGTCGCGGAACTCGTGGTGCCGTTCGGCAGCGTGTTCGTGCGCGCAGGCTCGGCGCTGTATTTCGCGCTCGCCACCGTCTTCATCGCGAACCTGTACGAGCGGCCGCTCGGGGTTGGCGAACTGGTGCTGACCGGCGCGGCGGCCACGGTGGCCGCGTTCGTGTCGGCGGGACGCAGCGGGGTGGCGGGGATTGGTTACGTCGGCATGGTGTTGTCGATGCTGCAATTGCCGGTCGAGGCGGCGGGCGTGTTGCTGATCGCCGTCGATCTGATCTGCGAGGGGCCGCGCAATCTGTTGAGCCTGCTGTCGGTTTGCACGGTGGTCGCGCTGGTGTCGGCGGGTTTGCCGGCCGAGCGCACGCCGTTCGTCGAAATCGGCGTGCAGCAGGAAGGCGCGGCGGTGCTGCGCTTTGCATTCACGCGCGGGCAACTCGCGCTGGCGACGGGCTGCGTGTTGCTCGCGGCGTCGCTGATTGTCCTGATGGGCGTGGGAGTAGGAGCGAAATGACGAAGGGGCGAGCGGTTCTGAACGGCAACGCACGCGGGCTGGGCGAGGCGGCAGGCATGGCGGCAAAGCGCGTGGCGCAATTCGCATGGCTGGCCGGCATTCGCCGCATCGCACGGCGCCTGCGCTTCGCGTTGCTCGCGTGCTGCGTGATGGGTCTCATGAGCGGCTGCACGATGTTCGGCGGCAAGGGCGACAAGGTGAGCTGGGATCGCCTGAGCCTCGTCGCAACTGACGACGTCAACAACAACAGCCCCGTCGCGGTCGACGTGGTGTTCGTCACCGACGACGCCTTGCTCGCGAGGATCGCCGAATTGCCGGCTTCGAAATGGTTCGCGGCGCGCGCCGATCTGGCGAGCACGTTCCCGAAATCGGTCCAGTACAAGAGTTGGGAGCTGGTGCCCGGTCAGCGGATCGACGTGCCGAGCGATGTCTTCGGCCGGCCGCGGGTGCTCGCCGCGTTTCTGTTTGCCAATTATGCGGATCCGGGCGCGCATCGCGTGCGGATCGAACCGTTGAACGGCGTCGTCGCCGTGCAACTGGATAACCACACATTTTCCGTATCGGCTGTGAAATGACAGCGTCTGGACTCGCCATGAATTCAATCCAATCCGCGCCGGCGTATGCCCGCGGCACAGCACCGGAGCAGGCATGATGTCCGATCGTGTGATGCCGGTTGTCGACCGTGTCGAGTGGCATGAGGGCATGCTGCTCTCGCCGCAGCACTTCCAGTTGATGAGCGCGCGGGTCGATTCGCTGGTCGCGTGGCAGACACTGGCCGCGGCGCCGTTCAGCTGGGGCGTGCGGCGCCTTGTGCTGGACACGGGGTTGCTTCCCGCCGGCATGGTGCGCGTGCTCGCGCTCGACGCGATCATGCCCGACGGCACGGCCGTTTCGTACTCCGCCGATGCAAGCCAGCACGGACGCCTCGATCTGTCGCTCGAACCGTATATCGAAGCACTGGCCAAAGGGCCGGTCGATTTCTACGTAACGTTGCCGGTTACGGCGTCGATGCGGCGCGACGGCGAAGCTCGCCGCTTCCGCTCGACGCTCGGCGCGCCCGTGGAAGATGAAATCTCGGAGGCGCCGCCCGCCGACGTGCCGCGCCTGCTGCCGAACCTCGTGCTGAGCGCGGGCGAGTTGCCGCCGGCGCGGATGGTGTCGCTGCGCCTTGGCACCGTGTACCGCGACAACGAAGTGGTGCGTCTGGCCGAGCGTTTGCCGCCGCTGATCGAAGTCTCGCGCGACACGCCGCTATGGGCCAACGTGTCCGCGCTGCTCGGCCAGTTGCGCGGCAAGGCGGCTTTCGTCGCGCGCCAGACGGCGAATCCTTCGTCGAAGGTCGACGACCGGCTGACGCAGCTCGAACTGAAAGACCGGCTGCGCAGCCTGCTCGCCGCGCTGCCGTTTGCCGAAGCGGTGTTGCGCACGCCGCATCTGCATCCGCTGGCGCTCTATCACGCGCTCGCGTCGCTGAGCGGCACGCTGAGCATGCTGGTGCCGGGTGGCCTGCCGCCGGTGCCGCCCGACTACGACCACGGTGATCCGCTGACGGTCTTCACGCCGTTGCTACGCACCTTGCGCGATGCGGTTTCCGAAGTCGCGGAAGGGTATCGCGAGCACAAGTTCGAATTCCGTCACGACGCATTCGAGATCGCACTGAACCCGGAATGGCTGGGCGAGCGCGTGGTGGTCGGCCTGCGCGGGCAGTCCGACCGCGATTTACTCGCGTGGATGGAAGGTGCCGTGGTCGGTTCGCAGTCGGTCTATGCGTCGCTGCGCAGCCGCCGTGTGCTGGGCGCGACGCGGCGTGCGGTCGACTACGCGGAAGAGTTGGGCATCCGCTCCGGCTCCGGTTATCTGTTGTTCGAGATTCAGGCCGACCCGGCTCTCGTGGTCGCCAGCGAAACACTTGTCATCAGCAATCCGAATGAAGGCGCGAGCGCGCAGCGGCCGCAGGAAATGCTGCTGTTCGTCAAAGGCTGATGGTCGGGGAATAAAGGTAGGCGGGCATGGCACGCAATCGAATCGAATCTGAAGAAAACGACCTGGTGGTCACGCAGTTTCGCGTCTTTCTCGACGAGCTCGCGAAAGCGCAGAAGCGCTTCTCGGAAGCGCCCGAGGCAGATGGGGAACTCGCCGCGCAAGGCATGAGCCGGCATTTGCTGAATCTGCTGGAAGTGCAGACCTTGCAGTCGCATCGCGACAGCACGCGCTTCGACATGGAGAATCTCGCGGACGCGCGTTACCTGAAAGCAGTGCTCGCCGATGAGATCCTGCTCAACACGCCGTGGACGGGTCGCGATCGGTGGACGGCCTATCTGCTCGAATCGACGCTGTTTCGCACCAACATGGCGGGGGACCTCGTGTTTCGCAAGATCGAGCAACTGCTGTCCGATCGCGAACCGTCGCGCCGCGATGTCGCGCGGATCTGCCTATTCGCGCTCGCCATGGGTTTTCAGGGCCGTTTTCGTGGCGCGGACGGCGCTGCGCGGTTGCGCAGCTACCGCGAAGAGTTGTACGAGTTCGTCTATCAACGGCGCGCCGATCTCGGCGGCCGCGACCGCGTGCTGGCGGACGCCGCCTACGGCAATACGATCTCGCACATCGCGCCGCGCAAGCTGCCGTCGGTGAGCCGCTGGACCGTGATCGGCCTGCTAGCGCTCGCCGCGCTGCTGGCGATTTCGGAGATGCTGTGGCTGTGGCAGTCGTGGCCGGTGCGCGCGGCGCTGCGCGGCGACGCGGTGACGGGAGTGAGTTCATGACGCGCGCGAATCGTTCGTTGTCGGCGGGAGTGTGCGCATGCTGACCAGCAATCTGTTTTTATTGTCGCTCGCGCTGTTGATCATCGTGGTGTGCACGGTGCTCGGCGTGGTGGTGTATTTCGCGTTGCATGGCGCGCAGGCCAAGCCGCAGGCAGAACGCAAGATCGTGCGTCTGCGGGCCGACTCGCTGCGCAACGCGTTTCGTCAGGCGGTCGAACTGGTCGAGGGCAACATCGCGTCGCGCGCCGAGCGCTACAACATTCCCTGGGTGCTGGTGCTCAACGAAGGCGAAGACCCACGGCCTTTGCCGATCGCGCAGTCGGGCGTGGCGAGCGTGCTGAGTGCCGAAGCCGCGAGTCCCGCGGCGACGCAAGGCATCTCGTGGCAGTTCTTCGATCGCGGCATTGTCGTCGACATCAAGGCGGCCTACCTTGGCTCGCCGGATGAAGAGGGCGACGAAAAGCCGTGGGACGAATTTCTCAGCCTGTGCCGCAACTACCGGCCGCAGCGGCCGTTCGATTCGGTTGTGATCACAGTGCCGGCCGCCATGCTGCTCGCCGACAATACCGACGCGCAGCTCGAACTCGTGCGCCACGCGAAGCTCGCGCATCGCCGGCTGTGGCTCGCGCAGAACCGCTTTGCGATGCGCTTCGCGGTGTATGTCGTCGTGACCGGCTGCGAAGCGCTCACCGGTTTCGCGAGTTTTGCCCGCGCATTGCCGGAGCCGTTGCGCGCCAGCATGCTCGGCTGGTCCTCGCCGTTCGATCTTTCGGTTACCTACCAGTCGGACTGGGTGGATACGGCGCTGGGCAATATCGAACGGGCAGTCTCCGACGCCAGTGCCGAACTGTTTACGCTCGACACCGGCGATCTCGACGCGCGTGAATGTCTGCTGCTGCCCGCACGCATCGACGCGATGCGCGCGCAATTGCAGCTCTATATCGACGAGTTGCTGCGCCCGAGCGCCTATCACGAGCCGTTCTTCTTCCGCGGCATTTATCTGACCGGCGACAGCAGCGAGCTTGCGCAGCGCAGCGTCGCCGCGCCGGCACTCGATTATCTGAACGGCGAACCGGACGCCTATGGGCGTGGCGCGGAACCCGCGCTCGTCGGATCGGACGCAACTGCCGACGGTGACAGCGGCACGGCGCTGGTGGTCGCTCGCGAGGCGTCTGCCGACGGCGGCACACAGGGCTACGACGCCGGCCGCAGCGTGAACGATCTGATGCTGCGCCCGGCCTTCCTGCGGGATCTATTCGACAAGAAGATTTTCCTCGAATACGGGCTGACGCGTCCTTCGCGCTCGCAGCATCTCACGCGCCCGGTGCTGCATCGCGCGTTGCGCTGGGGCGGCATCGTGCTGCTCGGCGGCTGGGGGCTCGGTCTGGTGGTCGCGACGGTTCAGCTCAGTCATCGCAATGTCGCGCTGGTCACGGCGCTCGGCGAATTGAGCAAGGATGGTCAGGAGCGCGCGGCGGCCGAGCAGGGCGGCGTGCAATTGCCGGCTGACTGGTATCGCCGCAAGGCGCTGGCGCTGATCGGTCTGAACGACCGGCTGCAAACCGGCACCGCGTGGACGGTGTTCATGCCCGGCTCGTGGAGCATCGTCGACGATCTGAACGAGCGCGTGCGCGAACGCTTCGAGCGTGAATTCGGCGGCATCGCGGTGACGGCGCTCGAGCGCGAAATACTCGCGCATGTCGGGCAGTTGACCGACGTCGCGCGCGATCCCGGCACGGGACAACTGATTGTCGGCGACGATTGCGCGGCCCCGCAGATGCTTGGCGCGGACACGCCGTTGGCGGCGAGCCTCGCGCCCGAAGACCAGCCGTCGATGCGGGCGCTGCAGCGCTATGTCGGCTCGGTAGATCAGCTCGATGCCGCGCTGCAGGCGATGGAGCGCTTGCAGCAGCCTTCGCCGGAGAACGCCGACGCATTGCGGCTCGCGGTGCGCTACGCGTTCGGCGCCGAACTGCAAGGCAACGTGGCGGCGAGCCTGCCGTATTTCTATCGCAACGCACGTCACGGCGGCGCGTATGCCACCGACGGCACCGGCGGCATCAGTCTGCCGACCGTGCAGCAAGCGTTGCGTTGTTCTTTCGATAAGGGCGCGCAACAGGTCGACGACGCGCTGTTCACGTCCAATCCGCTGCTGGCCGCCGAGCAATCGGTGAGTTCGCATCTGAACACGCTCTCCGTGGCGGACGCGGGCACGGCGGATTTTGCCAAGGTCACCGGCAATTACCGCGCGATCGCCGCGGGCATCGGTACGGAGCAGGATCTGCTCGCCACCGGCGAGGGTGCATGGATGCGCCAGACGCAGTTCGCGCCGGGCTCGGTCTACGACCGTACTTTTGCACGCGCGGCACAGAACCGTCTGCTCGGCCCGGACCTCGTCGGCCGTACGCGCGAACGCTCGGCCAGCGGGTTCCAGGCATTCCGAAGCCAGATGGTGTTGAGCTTCGGCGGCCCGGATAGCGGCATCGTGTGGGCCGATAAAGGCGCGCGCTACGAAGTCGCGCCCGAGCGTATCGCACTGCGCGACGGACTCGGCAAGCTGCTCAATCAGCCGTTCATGGTCGCGCCGCGTAACCTGAATCTACCGGAAGTGCCGGACGGTTCAATCGTCGTGTGGGATCGCGCGCAACTCGATCAGGCGTTGGCACTCGGCGACGTGCGCAAGCGTTTCCTCGCCGACGGTCTCGCGAGCTTGCCCGAAGCGGTGCAGCCGGCCGTCGAGCAGGCGCTCGACGCGCAGTTCGCGCGGCTGATCTCGGATCAGGTCGCCGCGGCGGCCGCGGTGGCGCCCGCGCAGGGCGAAGGCGACAGTGCCGCGTTCGAGGCCGCGCGCCTGCGGCTCGTCAAGATTCGCGCCGCGCTCGCCGACATGGGCGCCAGCACGCAACTCGACGAACTCGACACGCTCGTGTCGCGCGACGCGCTCGCGCATCTGCGGCTCGTCGACGATGCGTTGGCGCGCTCGGAACTGTATTCGACGCGGCCCGCGCCGCTCGCCGTGAGCGGTGCGCGCACGACGATGCTGGCGGCGTTCGGCATCAACGACGCGGGCTCGCTCGGCGCGTATCTCGATCAACAGGCGACGCGCGCCATTGCGCTCGGCCGTCAGGCCTCAGTGTATCTCGCGGCGCTCGGGCCGGGCGATACCGGCTCGCCGCTCGCGATGCGCTGGCAGGCGATCGTGCGCGACCTGGATCGTTATCAGTTGAAGAACCCGAATAGCAGCCTGTTCGCACTCGAGCAGTTCGTGCAGACAGTGGCGGCCGATCCGGGCGCGGGCGACTGTCTCGGGCGTTTCCCGGCACGGCCGTCCGGGCTCGCGTCCGGCGACTACTTCAGCACGCTGCATGCGCGTTTGTACGATGCGCTGCTCGCGCGCTGCGGTCAGGGCTATGTCGCGGACCTGAGTCAGCAATGGGCCGGCTTTGCCAGCGCGTTCAACCAGGGCGTGGGCGGACATGCGCCGTTTGGCGTGCCGACGCGCGGCACGACGGCTGACGTCGGCACCGCCGACTTCAACGAAGTGGGCCAGGCGCTGCGCCATTACGAGCGCGTCTCGCATGTGTTCCAGCAGGCGCGCAACGGCGCGGGCGAGCGGGTGATGGGCGGCAACACGCCAATCCGCCAGTTCGTCGACAACTTCGACCAGGTCGATGCCTTGCTCTCGCCGCTGTATCCGGCCACCGATGGTGCGCCGGCGGGACTGGACGTCAGTGTCGATTTTCGCGCCAACCGCAGCGGGGAAATCGCCGCGAATCAGGTGATCGACTGGACTTTGAAGGTGGGCGACCAGAGCGTTTCCCTGCATGACGCGCAGCATCCGCTGCATTGGGAATACGGCATGCCGGTCTCGCTCTCGCTGCGCTTCGCGAAGGATTCGCCGCTGCAGGCGGCTAGCGATCCGCAGCAGCGCGCGTATTCGACTGACGGCCGCACGCTGACCTGGCAGTTCAGCGATCCGTGGGCGCTGATGTCTTTCATCGCCCGGCAGCGGATGGCCGATGCGGGCGCGCGCGGCGGCAACACCTCGCAACTGCTGAAGTTCGAGTTTCCTCTCGGCGTGGTGAATGTCGCCGACGAAGCCCTGCTGCCGAAGCAGGCGCGCGGCCAGGTTTTCGTGCGGCTCGTGCTGAGCCCGACAGGTAAGAAAACCGCGCTGCCGTGGCCCGCCAGTTTTCCGACCCGTGCGCCTGAATGGACCTCGCTATGAACGCATCCCTTGTGTTGGAACGCGCGCCGGCCAGCGCCGGCTTCGACGCCTTGCTCGCGCCGCTCGACCATGGCGACGGCGTGGGCACTTCGCTGCGCAACGATCCCGTGTACCAGCAGATCCGCGACGCGCGGCGTCAGGACGATCCCACGCTGCCGATGCGCGAGTGGGAGCGTCCGCTAACCAAAGCCGACTGGAAAACCGTGGCGACGCTCACGAGCGATGCGCTGCGCACGCGTAGCAAGGACTTCCAGCTCGCGGCGTGGCTGTGCGAGGCGTGGACGCATCAACGCCGCATGGACGGTTTCGTGGACGGCATGCGGCTTATGCATGCGCTCGCCGGGCAGTTCTGGGAGCACGGCTATCCGCAACTCGAAGACGGCGATGCCGACGCGCGGGTTGCGCCGTTCGTGTGGATCAACCACACGCTCGCGCTGGTGTTGCGGCTGCAAATCCCGCTTCTGAGTCTGAGCATCGAGCCGTCGTCGATCAATCTGGACGACTGGTCGCGTATCACGGGACGTCCTTCGGAGCGCGACGAGGGTCTCACGCGCGAGTTCCTGGATGGCGAGGTCGATAAAGGCAGCAACCTCGCCGATCTGCTGCGGCTGGAGGAGTGCGTCGGCGCGGCGCTCGACATCACCGCGACGCTGGAGCGCGGCCTCGACGAGCGTCTGGGTCCCGACGCTCCGGGTTTTTCGCGTGTCATGGAGGCACTCATGGACTTACAACGGGCGGCGCGGTCGCTGCGAGGCGATCGTCAAACCGGGTCGGCTCATTTCGTCGACGCCGCGCAGGCGGGTGAAGATCAATCGGCTCAGAGCGCGTCCGGCTTCAGCGATACGCATGATGGCGATCTTCACACCTCGCACGCGTCCGGGGACGATGCCCGGCTCGCTTCGGCGGCGTCTGCCGTTGCGCACGGTCCGATCCGCGATCGCGTTCACGCCTACCGGCTGTTGCAGGACGTCGCGGACTATCTGTCCAGGCATGAGCCGCACAGTCCGACGCCTTATCTGCTGCGTCGCGCCGTGGCGTGGGGCGGCATGCCGTTGCCCGATCTGCTGCGCGAGGTCGTGCATCAGGAAGGCGATCTGAGCCGCTATCTCGCCATGCTTGGGTTGCCGTGACATTGGTCGGTTGAGCAAGGCGCGCCTTGTCGCGTGAATCCCGCCGGGCAGGTCGCCGGTTGCGGACGGGTTTTCATTCTTCTTCATTCAATACGCCGTTTATTCAGGAATTGTCATGCCTCACTCAACAGAAGTCGCCACGCGATCGGCGAGGATGATGATGCACGACGCCTTCGAATCTGTTTCCAAGGCGCATACGGGCCTCACCAAGCACTATCTGTCCAACCAGGCCAGAACGTTCGTCTCGACCTGGCAGACCGAAAGCCAGGTCAGCTTGGGTGTGGGCGTAGCCATCACGGTGGGCGTGGCGATTGCCGGCGTCGCGACCGGCGGCATTGCGATTCCGGTGTTGATCGGTATCGCGGCGGGCAGCTATGCAATCAAGAACGCCATCGAAAGTATCGGCGCGAATGAGCGACGCGTGAACCGCAATTGGCTGCAACGCTATCCGGCTGCAACGGCGGCCGCCGGCAAGGATCTCGGCGCGTTCCTGACGGTCGAGGCGAGCGACTCATTGCGCCGGGCGGTCGATCACTTCACCATGATGCGCACCATCGTGAAGGAAGTGGAGACGGCGGCGGTGCCCGAGTTCATCAGTTGCGAGGAAGCGATCAACTACGTCAAGGCGTTGTCGCGTTTCATTCACCACAGCGACAAGGTGCGCAACTACACGCTGCCCGTGCTCGACCTGCTGATTTTCTATCTCGGCGAATACAAGAAGTTGACCGAGCAATGGGGTACGGCCGAGGCGAAGATCAGCGCTGCATTGCAAACCTGGTTCGAAAAACATGGCGAGCATAGCTGCTGTCCGGGCGGTGGCCGTAACGACGTTTGCTACGCGCCGTTCAGCGGTTTGACGGTTAGACGCGGCGCGGCGGCGATGCCTGCCAAGCGGCATGCCGAGGCGAGTTCCACCATGCCGGCCGCATTCGCTGCTGTCGCGCCGGCGCCCGGCTCGCCGGGCGCGGTGCAGATCAGCACGCTGCTCGAGGGCATGATTGCGGCCCGCGATAAAATCGTCGCGGGCATGCATGCTTCCAGCGGCGCGACCTGGAACTACAGCGCGGAGCGGCCCGTCACGACCCGTGCGAGGTCCGGCGGTGTGTCGGTCGTCGACAACATGCATAGACGCCGTCTCGATGCGCTGCTCGATACCGTGTGGCGTCAGGTGGACCGCCCGGGTTATTTCTCACGCGCAACACGGCGGGCCGGGCATTGGTACACCCGCAATACAGGCAGCGAGAAAGCCGGTGCATTGCTGAGTGAAATGCTCTCGGTGGGCTCGATCTTCATGCCGTTCATCGGCGATGCGAGCGCGTTGACCAAGATCGGCGCGAGCGCCGTTTCCGGCAGCGTCTCCACGGCGGTGCTGGCGGGCGACAAGATCGGCCTCAATTTGCTGAAGGGCGCGGATGGCATTCCCATCCGTTCCAGTCTGCTGGATCACTCACTGGTGGACGCGCACGCCACGAACGAGATTCGGGAAGCGGGCGCCGGGATCGAAAAACTGTTGCCCAAGCTGATGCTGCACTTCAAAAAGGCGGCCGAAGCGCTCAAGGCGCTCGACGAGTCGCCGCAGGAAATCAAATCGTGCAACGACGCCATGGCGTTCACCACCAAGACCGCGGAAATCATCGCCCAGATGGAGAAGGTGAGCCGTTACGCCGGCCCCTGCGTCGGTATCGTCGATGTGCTGTGCAAGCAGTGCTACGACTGGAGCGAAAAAGAACACGACCTCTGGCAAAAGATGGAGCAGAGCGTGTCGGAATGGCTTCGCGAGGACGATGGTCATCAGAACTGCCGCCACGCGGGCACCAAATGCTACGGTGCGAAACATCATCGCGTCGGCACCAATATTTTCGGGCAGGGCGGCACGTGGACGCATCTCACGAATGACCCACATAACCCGCTGACCTGACCTGACCTGACCTGAGTTGAAGAGGACGGCGCCGATTCATGGCGCCGCCCGTCACGTGATTTCAACCTTGAGAGGAGAGGCTGAAACGGTGACGCAGAAACTCAAATTCAGCGCAGGCCAGGCGTTCAATTCGATCATCGCGAAGATTCAGGGCAGGCATGTCGTCCGTGAGCTGTCCGTGCGGCGGCGTTGGCTGTTGAAACTAGTCGGGGCGCCTGGATCCAAGCAAAAGTATATCGACCAGCCTCTTTGCACTTTGCTGCCAGTCCGGAGCCGACGCGACATTGGACACGCCGACGAGCGCGCGAAGCAGATCCAATGGCTCGAGATCAGGGCGGATATCCCCACTCGCGATAGCGCGCGTGACGAGCGACTGGATTGCGTCCTTGATCTGCGCGCCGGACGATTCGAATAGCTTCGTCGGCCCTCCGACGATCGAATTCAATGCTGGCGCGATGATCTTCTTCGTGGCGATGTAGTCGACGAAGAGCAACATCCAGGCTCGCAACGCATCGAGTGGGGGCAGTGAATCGGACAGTCTGCGCTCTTCTTCCGCGAGTTTCGCGACCTCGGCACGGTAGACACTCTCGAGCAGTGCCTCGCGCGTCGGAAAATGCCGGTAGAGCGTGCCTACGCCGACCCCCGCCTGACGGGCGACGTCCTCCATGCTGATTTCGCCTGCGGCGCGCGTGAACGCCGTTTTCGCTTCGTCAAGAATGCGCTCGCGATTGCGCAGCGCGTCGGCTCTAGGTTTTCGTTCTTTTGGCGTCGGATCGTTCATTTATACGTTGAAGGCTTGCAAACGGAGGGTGACTCCGTTTAGTATCGTAAAAACGGAGGCAAGCTCCGTTTTATCCCGGGCTGGGAATGACGTCAACCTTGATTGTGCTGGAGCGGCGGAAATGACTGAGAAATTTGGTGCGACCTCGACAACGGACGACGTGCTCGCGGGCGTCGATCTTCATGGCAAGCGAATTCTTGTGACGGGCGTGTCCGCGGGACTGGGCGTGGAGACTGCGCGGGCGCTCGCAGCACGCGGGGCCACCGTTATCGGCGCAGCCAGAGACCTGGAAAAGGCAAAGCAGGCGATTGCCGGCGCGCGGCGCGAGGCCGGTGCCGCAGGCGGCGACATCGAGTTGATTGCGCTCGATCTCGCGAGCCTCGAGAGTGTTCGGGCTTGCGCCGACAGGCTGCAAGAGGACGGCAAACCCATCGACGTCATCATCGCGAACGCGGGCGTGATGGCGACTCCCTTTGGCAAGACAACGGACGGATTCGAGACGCAGTTCGGCACGAATCATCTGGGGCATTTCGTGCTGGTGAACCGCCTGGCGTCGCTGATTCCGGCTGGCGGCCGGGTCGTAATGCTCGCGTCGTCAGGGCACCGTTTCGCGGATGTGGATCTCGACGACCCGAGCTTCGAGCGTACGCCTTACGATCCGTTCGTTGCATACGGGCGCGCCAAGACGGCGAATATCCTCTTTGCGGTGGCTTTCGATCAGCGACATCGGGCGCGTGGAGTGCGCGCAGCCGCGGTTCATCCGGGCGGGATTCACACGGAACTCGCCCGTCACATGGACGAAAGCCAGATGACGGCGCTGCTCGAAAGGATCAACACTCAACTTGCATCAGAAGGGAAAGGACCGTTTCAGTTCAAGACTGTTCCACAAGGGGCGGCGACTTCGGTCTGGGCCGCAGTGGCGGCGTCGGCCGAAGAGGTCGGAGGCAGGTACTGCGAGAACTGCCACGTGAGCGAAACCGTCGCCGACGATGTTGTCATCACGCCCGTCAGCGAAGGTGTTCGACGCTATGCGCTCGATGCCGCCAACGCTGACGCGCTTTGGCGCAAAAGCGAAGAGATGGTTGGTGAATCGTTTTGACATGGCGCGTCGAACGCCATTGCAACGGTTCTCCAACGCCACTAATTCACTTTCGTACACGCTGCACGACATAGTGTTGATGCTGGACCTGGAACTGGAGTAGCGGCCGCGCTTGCCCAGCGCGGCCGTGAGAGATAGTCAGTCGGTCACGGTGCCATCCGCAATGAAATCCTTCAGGTCCAGCCAACGCTTCTTCAAAGCATCCATTCAGACGCATTTTTCGAACGGGCACTCAGATGTTCTTCATGAAACTGAGCGCGTAGAAGGCCCAACTGTCGGCGTTGGTCAACGCATGCGCCTGGTTTGTCGCGGATAGACCGCGGCACTTGATCTTGCCGTAGACGTGGTCCTGGGTCTTCAGCACCTTATGCGTGAGTTCATGGTAGATGGTCTGCGCGGCCCCTTCGAGCGGATCCGGGTCGGCGAGGAACCACTTGCCCATGATGATGCGATAGCCACTCCCGGCATGATGGTTCCACACATAGCCATACACGCCGTCGCCTTTGAAGCCTTGCTCCATCTCGTCGAACGGATCGTTGCCGTTGACGATGTGGACGGTCACATCTTCGCGCAGCACGATCGTCACCGGGCTTGAGCTGAATGCATCCAGCATCTGCTGCAGGCCTTGCTTGACCGTGGCCACCGCCTGCGGGGTCGGTGCGCCGAACCAACGCTGGAAGCGCTGCTCTTCGGCGGCATTGCCGTCTACCGTCGCGATGGCAGCGACGGCCTTCTCCGCGCATTCGAAGGCATCGGCCCAACCTTGGCGCGCTTTGGGCAGTTGCGTGTCGTCGAACTCTTCCCAGATCACCGTGCCACGTCCGATATCCTTGATGCCGACCGGAATGTTCACCTTGATTTGCGGCCTGAGATTGCCCTCGCCAAGCAGCTTGGCGCCCTCCTTGATGTCGAGCAGCAGCGCGTTGGGCCGCAGCGGTGCGCCGCCGCGATGCGCGAATGGCATGTGCCGGTCGCGGAATTCGACGAGTTGGGCCAGCAGGTCGCTGACCGCCCCCTTTGCATTGCGTTCGCTGCCTTCTGCACTGGCCTTGGTTGCCGCCCACGCCTGATAGGCGACCACGATGGCGTCGAAATGGGGACGCGAGCCGCGATTCTTGTCATATTCCTTCAGGCAGGCATCGAGAAACTTGAGCGGCTTGCTTCTCGGTTTCAGTGCCAGGCTGGTGCGGCGCTTCCACTCGTCGTGCGACATGATAGCCATCAGCGAAACTCCTTTGTTTGGATTGGCTGGCTCGATGTGTCGGTATTGCTTGCCGGCGGGGGTAGGTCTCTTGTTACGAATTTCAGGCCGCTGTGTTTGTGTTCGAGGTTGTACCAACGCACGAATTGTGGCGTCCGAGTACGAGGTTCATCGACACCGCTGAACGGCCTTAGGTACGACACAGGACACAGAGTCGGGAGGTATCTCGGCATAGTCCGTTTTGACGCTGGTCACGCGCGCGCTGCCACTGGTGCGCAAGTATCTTTTTATACGTCTCGACTTCTAAAAGTCATGTAAAAAAACGGCCAGATTTAACGATCACTATCGTATCAGAGTTGCCCTCTGGCACCACGGATCTTTGCCAACGCATGTATGAATGCCGGACCACTATGCTGCGCGATCAAGCGCCTGTACGTGGAACAAATGTCGGAAATGGAAGATGATTAAACAAATGGATTTCCTCGATCCCGTCGATTTGCCAAATGGATAACTTTGACCTCAATCTTTTGCGCGTCTTTGATGCGTTACAGCGTCACGGACATCTTGGTAAGGCGGCCGTGGAACTGAATCTGAGTCAGCCCGCTGCATCCTACGCCTTAAAGCGTTTGCGTGAAGAACTTGGAGATGCGCTCTTCGTCAAAACCAGGTCCGGCATGCAACCGACGCCACGCGCGATGCAGCTAGCCCCCGTGGTTCAGTCGGTACTAGCCGATATTCGTGAACGAGTGTTGACGGCGCCGAATTTTGTGCCGGACAAAGCTCAGCGCACGTTCACTATCGCAATGTCAGATGTCGGTGAGATGGTCTCCTTGCCGAGATTGCTGCAGCGGGTTACAAGTCTCGCTCCCAGCGTCAATGTGAAGACAACGTCTTTGTCTCCCAGACAGCTATTGTCCGCACTTCAGCGAAGTGAGGTCGATCTCGCGATCGGTTATTTCCCTGATCTTGATGGTGTCGACGTTTTTCAGCAGCGCCTGGTTCGACATTCGTTCGTGTGCCTCGTGCGGCGGAATCATCCGGCCGTACAGGGCCGGCTGACAAAGAAGCTTTTTTGCGAACTGCCACATGCGGTGGTTGAGGCAGAGGGCCGTCGCCAGGAAATCGTTGAACAATTCCTGAAAGAGCACGGTATCCAGCGCAGAGAGGTCCTCCATACTCCGCATTTTTTAAGCATCCCGATGACCATTGCAATGACCGATCTGGTAGTCACGGTTTCCAGCGATGTGGGCGAGATATTTGCGCGCATCGCCGATCTCGCGATTTTGGAACCCCCATACCGGATGCCGCAGTTTGACGTCAAGCAACACTGGCACCGCTCGCAGCATGATGATCCCGGTAACCGCTGGCTGCGAGGCCTCGTCAGAGAACTGTTCACGCCGGTACCTGACTGATTGCCTCCGTGGCGCCCCGACTCGGGTTATCAGGCTTGTGGAAGAGTGTTATTTGTGAAATCGGATTGTCGAATGTCCGCCTTGGCGCGACACTCTCCTAACCCGCTCCTAGAGCAAGTCCACCCGGCGCAGAACCGGCTGCGGCTCGTGCATCGAGCGAGATGCGAAGGAGATGTTATGCCCACCAATTTGCTGACCAACAAGATGCCCGATGCCACGTCAAACCTTCGAGGTCTGAGTATCGGTTTCAGACTTCAAGATACACGAACGAGTTGACGGTTTTTATTCATTCGTCGCAGTAACTCCGTTCCAGAACGAATCGGTGCCCAACGTCACTAACGGTGATCCACCGCAGGATCGGGATTTAAAAGCACGCGCTAGCAGAAGTAAAAACGCTTCACGGATCTCTGCGCACACAAAATTGCACGGCCCGGAAAAGTCCGCGATCGTTTATCGCTGAGTTCGCAGTCTCGAAGGCAGTAGGCATGCTATGCATTTTGACGCCTCGCTCCGGGTAGTTGCAGACAGTTATTCCATCGATCTTCATCTCACTCCAACTTTCAGGAGACTTCACATGTCTGTTATCCGATTCGAACGCCAGGGGAATGTTGGACACATCGTTCTAGCCGATGCCCCATTAAACCTGATCAATAACCGGTTCTGTGAAGCACTTAAAAACGCCGTACACGAGGCGAGTAGCTCCGAGATTCGGGCTCTACTGGTACGCGCGGAAGGCGCGAATTTTAGTCATGGCGGAGACGTCCTTGATTTTATCGATAAGGACTTTAACGAATGGCGCACCTTCATCGCTGAGATGAACCAATCTTACCGCGCTATCGAGGCGCTGCAGATTCCAACCGTCGCAGCCGTTCGCGGTGCGTGCTTCGGTGGAGCGTTCGAGCTTGCGTTGGCCTGCGACTTCATCGTCGCTGCCGATAACGCGGTCTTTCACCACTTCGAAGCGTCGGTTGGTTCTGCGCCGGTGGCAGGCGGGGTTCAGCGCCTGGCAGAACGCGCCGGCCGTGCGATGGCCGCTCGCTACACGATGCTGAGCGAACCAATGACCGGCAAGACGGCCGGCGAACTTGGCGTAGCGGCTTTCGTTTATCCCGAGACGGACGTCGACACCACTGCAGCATTACTGGCGACCCGGCTGTCCAATGGGCCGACCCGTTCTTATGCGGCCATCCGTTCACTTCTGAAGGCATGGGCGGGGGGCGGCGTGCCCGCTGCCGACTCCGTTTTGCTGGACGTCACAATGGGGCTGCACGGTACGGAAGACGCACGTAAGGGTCGAACCGCACGCGTCGAAGCGATGAAGCGTGGGGTCGAGCCAGAGCCCGTTGTATTCACTGGACGATAGTTCTGCGGGTTCGCGGCCAAGGCACTAGCAGGAGGCTAACGAAGAATGCGCATCAGGACGACTGAAGCCGACTAACTCCAGTCCGCAAGAAAGCGCACTTTCGTAATTCTCGGTGAGACCGGTCATTCGCAACCACCGTTCACCACTTATGCCGTAGTCCGATCACCGCTGAGACTTGCGACTTGGTGGTGGAGGGGGAAAGCGAATAGATCTGCGCGTACTGCGCGTCACCCGCCGCTTTCTGATAGATGCCGACGAGAAAGAGATCGGTGCGCTTGCTGAGCAGGTAGTCCACACCGGTATTCACCTGATGCCATTTTGGACTGTTGTCCTGTGGGTGGTATTGCCCGGTGGTGAAGATATACGCGGCGCCAAGAATGAGCTGCGGCGTCACGTAGTCGGTCAGCGAAACCTCAAAATTCTGAAGTGTCAGGCGCGACGTGTCGAGGTAGTCGAATCGCGCGTTGGTATAAAGCAGCGACAGGTTTGCCGGTCCGAACGCGTAAGCGCCGCCCGCTCCAAACATCCTTTGCTTGCTGACGCCCGCGTTGGTCGCCGGATTCGTGATGAACGGTGACGTGAAGCCATAGTCGTTCACCACCGCGCCGTTCGTATTGTTGGCGTCGTTCGGCGTATTGACCTGAAGGAACGCCACACCGGCTGACAGCGGCCCGTTGCGATATTGCGCCGCGGCGCTATAGGCATTGTTGTCGGAGAAGCCGCCCGGCTTGTTCGAGAAGCCGTAGAGCCCTTCAAACTGAAGACCTCTGTAGTCGATGCTCTTGTACTGGACCGCGTTGTTGATCCGGAACGTGTCGAACACGTTATCACTGTCGCCAATGTGCGCACCATATGCCGCGAACTGACAGGCCGACGAGAAGACACACAGTGTGACGGCCTCGTCGTATTGACGTCCTAGCGTCACCGTCCCGAGGGTATCCGACGACAAACCGACAAAAGCCTGCCGGCCAAACTCGCGACCGCCTTGCGACAGTGCGCCAGTCGCCACACTATAGCCGCCTTCCAGCGTGAAGATGGCTTTCAAGCCCCCGCCCAGATCCTCTACACCCTTCATGCCCCAGCGAGGCGTCTGCATCGGCCCGCTAGCGAATTGCCACGTCGCGTGGCCTTGCTTGTCTGCCCCTTTCTGATTATTCGCGTAGACGATACCCGTCGAGATCAGGCCGTACAGGGTCACGCTGCTTTGGGCGGATGCCGTCTGACAGGACAGAGCCAGGGCGGCGAGAGCAAAGATGCGTCGATTCATGATTTCCTTTGAACGCTTGTTTTGGGAAAGTGAAAGCGAATGCTTGAAGCTGGCCTGAAGCCGTTTGTAATTAGGATCACGAAGCAAAGACAATGGGAAGCGAAGTATTTGTTCCACCGATGACGGTCTCAGCTTTCTCCGGTTAATTGGCAACTCAGCACCGCGTTCCCGCATCGAGATCGCCTGTCATTACAAATGCCTTTCGGCGCTCGTCAGGCGCTGATGCGAATTTGGTGCGATTGCTGGCGATTCTTGCGGAACAAAATTCGCGACAGCTAGCACTGAATTTGACTACCAGTGATCGAATTTTTAGCGCGTCGAGGCCGAACTGGTGCGCGAATCGCGCACACATTTGGGCGCTTTGTCAGAAAGCCTGCGCAGATAGCCGCTCTAATTTCGGCATCACTCAGCTTCAAAATTGATGCTTGCGGGGACACTTTTGGTTCTTAATAATCGATTTGACCGGCAGCACTCAGCGTTAGATGACCTGCCCCTTGTATCCAGGAAGGACCAACGGAGGAGATGATGTCAGTAATCGAAAATGCCGGACGTCGGCGTTTGCTGCGGATAACGCTTGCGGCGGGCGGCATGGCTGCAACGGGCGCACTGCTTTCGGTGCGTGCCTTTGCAGGCGACAGGACAACAGTCAACATGCAACTGGGCTGGATTCCGGGTGGCAACCAGGTCGGTGAGGTGACGGCAAAGCGGCTTGGATATTACGAGCAGGAAGGAATCGATTTCCGCATCCAGCCGGGTGGACCGAACATCGACGGCGTCGCGATTGTTGCCTCCGGCCGATCCGAGGCCGGCGAGATTTCCTCGAGTCCGTCGATCATGCTGGCCGTCTCAGAAGGCTTGCCGATCAAGTGCATCGCGGTCGGGTTGCAGCAACATCCTTACAGTTTCTTTTCGCTCAAGAAAAATCCCGTACGCACACCGCACGACATGATCGGCAAGCGTATCGGAATTCAGTCGACGGGCATGGTGCTGCTTAAGGCGCTGCTCGCGAAGAACAAAATTCCGGAAAGTCAGGTCAACATCGTGCCGATCGGTGCCGACATGATGCCGCTTCTCAGTGGGCAGGTCGACGCGGTAACCGGTTGGCAAACCAACACGACGGCGCTCAAGCCGCTCGGGGTAGATCGCGTCGACTTGCGCCTGTGGGACACCGGCGTGCGCCTCTACGCGCTGCCGTACTACGCGAACACCGCGACGCTCAAGGACCATCCCGACACCGTCGCGCGGTTTCTGCGCGCAACCGCGCGTGGCTGGGTATACGCGAACGCGCATCGCGACCAGGCCGTCGATCTGCTCATCAAGGAATATCCGAACCTGAACCGCGCCGACGAGCGTGTCGCGATCGATTCGCTGATGGGCTACGCGTTCGATCAAACCACGCAGACGCAGGGCTGGGGCACGATGGACGCGAAGGTCTGGGAAGAGCAGATCACGATGTACGGTCGACTGGGCCAGTTCCGCGGAAGTCAGCCAAAAGTCGATGACGTGATGACGATGGACGTTCTCAACGCTACCCGTTCCTCTCGCCTCAAGGTGTAATCCATGCATGCTGCCACTATCAATCCGCCGCGCGCGGAAGGGGTCGGTTCGTCCGTCGCCGCGCTGCAAGACACCCCGCTGTCTATTAGCTGCCGCAATATCAACGTGCGTTTCTTCACCGACCGGCGCAGTGTCACCGCGATCGAGGGCTTGAGCCTCGATGTCGCGGCCGGTGAATTCCTCACGCTCCTCGGTCCATCGGGCTGTGGGAAGTCGACGTTCCTGCGAGTCGTCGCGGACCTCATCAAGCCGAGCCGCGGCGAGATCAGCGTGCTCGGCGCGGCGCCCCGAATTGCGCGTGAGCATCGGGACATCGGCTTTGTGTTTCAGGACGCGGCCCTGCTGCCGTGGCGCACGGCTATCCAGAACGTGCAGTTGCCGCTCGAAGTCGCGGGCGGCAAGGCCCGCGCGGGCCGGGCGACACCGCGTGAACTGCTCGAACTGGTCGGCCTCAAGGGTCGCGAGGACGCTTACCCGCACGAGATGTCAGGCGGAATGCGCCAGCGTGTGGCGATTGCGCGTGCCCTCGTCAGCGACCCAAAAGTCCTGCTGATGGACGAGCCGTTCGGCGCGCTAGATGAAATCACGCGTGACCGTCTGAACGAAGAATTGCGTCGCGTCTGGAAAGAGATGGGCCTCACGACGCTCTTCGTTACCCACAGCATCTATGAGGCGGCGTTTCTCGGCCAGCGAGTGCTGATGCTGGCCGCCAATCCCGGGCGTGTGAAGGAGATCGTCCCGGTCGGGCTGCCAGAAGATCGAACGCTCGATATCCGCGAGACCCGCGAATTCGTCGAACTCGCTGCCTATCTGCGACGCGTACTGGAGACCTGCTAATGACCACGTCCGAAATGCAATTGAATCTGTCGTCGCAAGCGGCGGATCCTGAAGCGCAGGCCTGGCTTGCGCGTCGCCGTCAACGCCTGTGGCGGGCGCGCCTCCTGCCGGTACTCGGCGTCGCGGGCTTGCTATTCGCGTGGTGGGCGGTCGTGGCGGGCTTTCATGTGAAGCCGTTTATCGCGCCGTCGCCGTTCCTGGTTCTGGAGACGCTATTCAGCAAGAGCGATGTGCTGCTGCAGAACCTGGTGCCGACGGCGATCGAGGCAGTGGGAGGTTTCCTGCTCGGCAACCTGGCGGCGATCCTGATCGCCACCGTCTTCGTGCATAACAAGACGCTGCAGGACATCTTCTATCCCGTCGCCGTGATGATCAACTCGATTCCGGTGGTCGCGAAGGCGCCGATCCTCGTTCTCATCATGGGTAACGGTCTTGAGCCGAAGATCACGATCGCGGCGATCGTCTGTTTTTTTCCGACGCTCATGAACATGGTCCGCGGACTGCAGGCGGTGAACCCGCAGGCGATGGAACTGATGCAGATTCTCTCGGCAAGCAAGCGCGAAATTTTCTTCAAGCTGCGCCTCTACGCTTCGCTGCCGTATCTGTTCTCCGCATTGCGCATTGCCGCGTCGATGTCGGTGATTGGCGCGGTGGTCGGCGAATGGATCGGCGCCACGCAAGGTATCGGCGCAATGATCATTCAGGCGACCTACAGCTTCGATTCGGCCTTGCTGTATACGGCGATCATCATGAGCGCCGTGCTGTCCGGCCTGTTTTTTCTGGTGATCGCGATTGTCGAACGCCTGGTGGTCAGATGGCAACCCGAAAGCACGCATTGAACCGAACACGAAACACCCGAATTCTCAGAGGCGAAAAATGAACATGATCAGCGATTGGATTCAGGAAAGCGCGCGCGATGTGCGCGTGGCGGCCAAGGCAAACGTCGTGGTGGTGGGCGGCGGCCCCGCGGGCCTGTCGGCAGCGATCGGGGCGGCGCGCAACGGTGCCGAGGTGATTCTGCTGGAGCGTTACAACCACCTGGGCGGCCTTGCATCCGGCGGCATGGTGCTGGTACTCGACGACATGTGGGACAACCACCTGCAGGAAATTTCGGTGCGTGGCGTCTGCATGACCTTCATCGAAAGAATGGCGGCGCGCAAGCTGGCGATGTTCCCGCGCTCGGACGAATGGGGCGAGGATCCGGCTGCGTATCGCAAGTGGGGGCGCTGGGGAACCTTCGACTTTCACAGCCAGAAGACACCTCACCCGGTATGTTTCGCCGCGGCGTTCGATCCGGATGCGATGAAGCGCGTCGCGCTGGAGATGGTGGAATCGCTCGGTATCAAGTTGCGTCTGCATTCATGGTTCTCGCGCACGCTGGTCGAGGACGGTCAGGTGAAGGGCGTGATCTGCGAGACAAAGAGCGGCCGTGAAGCGATCCTCGCCGACGTGGTGATCGATGCGACGGGAGACCTGGATGTCGCGGCGTCGGCGGGTGTGCCGCATGTTGGCGGCACCTATATCACAACGACCGTATTTCGACTCGGCGGCGTCGATACGGAGGCGGCCGAGCGTTTCGAAGCCGAAGAGCCTGAGGCGTTTGCGGCGCTGGATCGCCAGATCAAGCGCATTCTGGGTGGTTCGTGGGGCTACTGGTGGTTGAAGACACCGCTGCCCGGCGTGGTCTGGTGCAACTGCCCGCATATGGCGGGTCTCGATGGCCTCAAGCCTGAGGACTTGACACGCGCGGAAGTGCAGGGCCGCCAGCACATTCACGCGGTGGTCGATTTCGTGCGCGGCAAGCTCCCTGGTTTTGAGCAGTGTTACGTGATCGATGTCGCGCCGCAAACGGGCGTGCGCCAGACGCGCCTGCTCGAAGGCGAGTACGTGATGACGAAGGATGACCTCGCGCAGCGTACCCGCTTCGACGACAGCATCGCGCGTGGCCGTGACTACTACATGCCGTATCGCGTGCTCCTGCCGAAGCAGATCGACAACCTGCTGGTCGCCGGCCGGCACTATTCGGCGACCTCGCAGGCGCAGAAGATGTCGCGTGAAATCCCGCCTTGCATGGCGATGGGCGAAGCCGCTGGTGTGGCTGCCGCACTCGCGCTCGATGCGGGGGTGCGGGTGCGCGACGTCGATGTGCACGCGCTGCAGAAAACCTTGCGTGCGCAAGGCGCGGACCCGGGCGACCAGACCGGCCGTAATGCCGACGTGCCGCCGCTTGCCGTGCACATCAATAAGCGGGAGGCCGCATGAGCGTCGCAGACAACATTGCCAAGACACCTGACCTGCCGCTTGCCGGCGTGCGTGTCGTCGATCTCACACAGGTCATGATGGGCCCGGTCTGCACGCAGATGCTCGCCGATTACGGCGCCGACGTGATCAAGGTCGAGAGAAAAGGCGCGGGCGATTTGAGCCGCTCGACGTTCGAGCCGGTAGCCGGCGCGGACAATCCGATCTTCTGCAGTCTGAATCGCAACAAGCGCAGCGTGGCGCTCGACCTGCGCGACGCGCAGCAACTGGCCGATTTGAAGGCACTGATCGCGGACGCGGATGTGGTCGTCAGCAATTTCCGCGCGGGCGTGATGGACCGTATGGGTGTCGGCTACGAAGACTGCCGCCGGTTGAACCCGAGGATCATCTACGCGGTGGGCACGGGCTTCGGCGAAACCGGAGCCTATGCGCACAAGGGTGGCCAGGACGTACTTGCCCAGGCGATGAGCGGTGTGATGGCGCGCCGCGCCGATGAGTCGCTGCCGATTTCCGTGTACCCGACAGCGCTCGCCGACTATTCGGCGGGCATGCACATGGTGCAGGGCATCCTGCTCGCGCTCCTGCATCGTGAGCGCACGGGGGAAGGGCAAAAGGTCAACGTGTCGCTGTACAACTCGATGCTCGCGATGCAGATGCAGGAAGCCGCCATGATCATGATGGCCGACTCGGAAGTGAACTGGGCCGCCATGCCGCTTTCGGGTGTCTTCGATACCCAGGACGGTGCGCTGGTACTCGTTGGTGCGTTCAAGCCGAATCCGCTGCGCGACATCTGCGCCGCACTGCAGATCGAAGACCTGTCGCTCGACGCGCGCTTCTGCAATCTCAACCAGCAGTTCGTTCACAAGACCGAATTGCAGCGGATCTTCCGCGAGCGCTTTGCGAGCAACACGCGCGACTTCTGGCTCGCCCGGCTCGAAGAGCAGGACCTGTTGTGTGCGCCGGTGCGTGATCTGCGTGAAGCGCTGGTCGATCCTCAGACGCTGCATAACCAGCTGATTCTGGAAGGCGAGGGCGAAGGCCAGCCGGTGCGCTTCATCGGCAGCCCGATCGAGCTTTCGCGCGCGCCGGTTGCCCTGCGGCGCGGGCCGCCGCGCCTCGGCCAGCATACCGAAGAGGTCCTGCAACAATTACGCGGCAAGGTCGCCACGGAGGCTGTATGAGCGTACGTCTTGTCATCGACCGGCACGTTGCCACGGTGACGCTGGCGCGGCCGGAAGCGCTCAACGCCGTGGACCTTGCCACTGAAGCAGAACTGCAACGCGTGTGGACCGAGCTCGAGCATAACCGCGACGTGCGGGTCGTGGTCCTAACCGGCGAGGGCGAGCGCGCGTTCTGCGTCGGCGCGGACCTGAAGAACCCGTCGGTGAGCGGTGTTGAATATTGGGCGGCGCCGCGCCCGGGCGGCTTCGGCGGCATTGCGCTGCGCGAGACGCTGAACGTGCCGGTGATTGCGCGGGTCAACGGTTATGCTTTGGGCGGTGGCTTCGAAATGGTGCTGGGGTGCGATCTGGTGGTCGCCTGTGACGAGGCGAGCTTCGGGCTGCCCGAGGCGCTCGTCGGGCGCATGCCGCTCGACGGCGGCATGACCCTGCTGCAACGCCAGATTCCGTACCGCCAGGCAATGGCGATGCTGATGACCGGTCGCCGGATTTCGGCACGCGAGGGGCTCGACATGGGCCTCGTCAATGAAGTCGTGCCGCGTGCCGAACTGGATGCCGCCGTCGAGCGCTGGGTTCAGGCGCTGCTCGCGTGCGCTCCGCTGTCGCTGCAGGCGATCAAGCAGGTGGTCAAGCGCACGGCCACACTCTCGCCGGCGGACGCTCAGGCGTTGCGACTGCCCGCCCTGGTGGCCGCACTTCAATCCGAAGACGCGAACGAAGGCGTGCGCGCGTTCCAGGAGAAGCGCAAACCGGTTTGGAGCGCACGCTGATGGCCTATGTCATCACTTCGCCCTGCATCGACGTCAAAGACGGTGCGTGTGTGCAATGTTGTCCGGTTGACTGTATCTACGAGGGCGGGCGCACGCTCTACATCCACCCTGAGGAATGCATCAACTGCGGGGTGTGTGTCTCAGTGTGTCCGACCGAGGCGATCTTTCACGATGAAGAACTCCCGCAATCGGAGGCCATGTTCGCCGCTGTGAACCGGGATTTCTTCGGGCCGGACGCCAGTGCGCTCGGTTCCCCGGGTGGCGCGTGCGACGTAGGCAAGGTAGCCTGCGATCATCCCGTGGTCGCGGCATGGACGGTGCGGCCGATGAACTGAGAAAACACGATGCATGCGAATGTCCTGAAATATTTTGTCGAAGTGGCTCGGTGCAGTTCGATCCGCAAGGCCGCGCAGAATCTCTATGTCGCGTCGAGCGCGGTCAACCGGCAGATCCTGAAGCTCGAAGCCGAGATGGGGACCGAACTGTTCGACCGGCTGCCGAACGGTATCCGGTTGAACGCGGCCGGCGAGCGCATGCTGCAACACATTCGCGCGACGCTGAACGACTTCCATTTGATGCGCAGCGAACTTGACGACCTGAAAGGCGAGCGCAAGGGGCACGTGTCAGTGGTGGCAATGGATTCGCTTTTCGTCGACTTTCTACCGGCGACCGTCGAGGAGTTTTCGGACGCCTATCCGGCTGTGACTTATTCGATCGCCGCCGTGCCGCCCCATGACGTACCGACGCGGCTGGTCAGTGGCGAATATGACGTCGGCATTTCGTATATCACGAAGCTGCCCGCCGGGCTCGATGTCGTGACCGAAGTATCGTTGCCGCCGGGCGTGGTCATGGCATCGTCGCATCCGCTAGCGAAGACGGAGCGCATCAGCTTCGACGAATGCCGCAATCATGCGTTTCTGCGGCTCGAAGGACGATCGCCGATCCAGGGCGTCGTCACCACCGACTTTCCCGAGTACTGGGAGTCGCTACAGCCGAGCGTCACGTGTAACTCGACGACGCTGCTCAAGCGGCTCATTGCGTCCGGTCGAGGTATTTCGTTTTTCTCCAAGCTGGCTTTTCTCGACGAACTGGCGCGCGGTGACGTGGTATGGAGACCGCTCGACGACGTGAACGTCAACGCGCTCACCGTCGGCGTCATCACACCGAACCAGCGCGCGCTGCCTCACGTAACGTTGGAGTTCGTTGAACGTATCGTGCGACGCCTGAAGCACGTCGACTTGTCGCTGCGCGACGCCTGATCTCCGCGTTGTCGCTGATCGCGCTTTGCCGTGGGCAGGGCGACGCCGCGTTCGGTAGTGATCGCGCGCCTTCGCGTGCATGTAATTAGTCATCTTAAGTGACGGGCTGCATTTTGGCCCTTCATTCACGACCGCCCGCCATCATCCTGATAGCGGTAGATGGTCCCCCAACTATCAGGAACACAACATGGTCACATCAGGCTATACGGATACCCGACTTCTGATCAACGGCGAGTGGTGCGACGCCGCCAGCGGCAAGACTCTCGACGTCATCAACCCTGCCACCGGCAAGGCCATCGGCACAGTGGCGCACGCCGGCATCGCCGATCTGGACCGGGCACTGGCCGCCGCGCAGCGCGGCTTCGAAGCCTGGCGCAAAGTGCCGGCCAACGAGCGTGCCACCACCATGCGCAAGGCCGCCGCGCTGGTGCGCGAGCGCGCCTCGGACATCGGCCGCCTGATGACGCTGGAACAGGGCAAGCCGTTTGCCGAAGCACGCGTCGAAGTGCTGGCGGCGGCGGACATCATCGAATGGTTCGCCGACGAAGGCCGCCGTGTCTATGGCCGGATCGTGCCGTCGCGCAACCTCGCGGCGCAGCAACTGGTGCTCAAGGAACCGATCGGCCCGGTGGCCGCCTTCACGCCGTGGAACTTCCCGGTCAACCAGGTGGTGCGCAAGCTGAGCGCCGCGCTCGCGTGCGGCTGCTCGTTCCTCGTCAAGGCGCCGGAAGAAACGCCGGCATCGCCGGCCGCGCTGCTGCAGGCTTTCGTCGAAGCCGGCGTGCCGGCGGGCACGGTCGGCCTCGTGTTCGGCGACCCGGCTGAGATTTCGAGCTACCTGATTCCGCATCCGGTGATCCGCAAGGTCACGTTCACCGGCTCGACGCCGGTCGGCAAGCAACTGGCGGCACTGGCCGGCGCGCACATGAAGCGCGCGACGATGGAACTGGGCGGTCATGCGCCGGTCATCGTGGCCGAAGACGCCGACGTGGCGCTCGCCGTGAAAGCCGCGGGCGGCGCGAAGTTCCGCAATGCCGGTCAGGTCTGCATCTCGCCGACGCGCTTTCTCGTGCACAACAGCATCCGCGAAGAATTTGCCGCGGCGCTGGTCAAGCACGCTGAAGGCCTCAAGCTCGGCGACGGCCTCGCCGAAGGCACCACGCTCGGCCCGCTCGCCAACGCACGCCGTCTCACGGCGATGAGCAAGGTGCTCGACGACGCGCGCAAGACCGGCGCCAAGGTCGAAACCGGCGGCGAGCGCGTGGGCTCGGAAGGCAACTTCTTTGCGCCGACCGTGCTGACCAACGTGTCGCTCGAATCGGACGTGTTCAACAACGAGCCGTTCGGCCCGATCGCCGCGATTCGCGGCTTCGACAAGCTCGAGGAAGCGATCGCCGAAGCCAACCGTCTGCCGTATGGTCTGGCGGGTTATGCGTTCACGAAGTCGTTCACCAACGTGCATCTGCTGTCGCAGCAGCTGGAAGTCGGCATGCTGTGGATCAACCAGCCGGCCACGCCGTCGCCGGAAATGCCGTTCGGCGGCGTGAAGGATTCGGGCTACGGTTCGGAAGGTGGCCCGGAAGCCATGGACGCTTATCTGGTGACCAAGGCCGTGTCGACCACTGCTGCATAGCGCTGACCGGTCGGCACCCGCTTTGAAACGAGGCGCGTCGAGGAAGGGCTAGTTGTCGATAGCCCTGACGGCAGCCATAAGATAATGCCCTTGCCGCTATCGGCCTTAATGACGCGCCCCATGATCACAACGCTCGGAAGCTTATCGGCCAGACTCGCTTGATGCAGGCTTGAAATGTCCGGCGATGCCATTTTGCCCACCCGAACTGCGCAGAACCTCCAGCGCACTTCGCTCTACCCAGTTATGCCGCAGCAGCCCGTCCTCGCCGACGTGCAGGACAGCAGTTCCCGTCATATCGATCGGTAAGCCCGATGGTTCCGAACCCATAAAGCCGTTGTTCTTTCCCGTAACCCGCCATCGACTGACGACCCGGTCGCCTATTTCGTTCTGAAACGTCTCGATCACATCGAACTCGAACTCATCGATGCTGGCGAGAAATGCAGCGACCCACTTCTTGAACGCTTCGCGCGATTTGATCTCCACTCCGCCCGAGGTTACCGTGAAATCGTCAGAGACCAGATGGTCCGCTGCGTGTGGATTGCGTAATTGCCAAACCTCACGCCAAAACGTCTCGACGATCTGGATTGAATTCTGCCGTGCCATTTCAAATCTCCTGTTCATTGACAACAAAAAAATCGCTTCTGGTTGACCCTGTCCGGCCTTCGGAATGCTTCAATGAGCGGGCATGGTTCCCGCCACGACAACGTGCTTCAACAACGAGGCGATCTCAGCAATCCGCGCGCTGCGTGCGGTGAGGTTCAGCATCTGCCGCAATGAGCCGCGCGTGTCATGCATGAGGCTCGAAATCCATGAGGTGCGCGAAGCATTTTGTAGTTCGAGCAGTTCCGCTCCTATCTCGATCCACGACATGCATTCATCCACTTGCTGTGCGGATGCCGCGGGCAAAGCGATCCGTAGGAGCGCGTCGATGCTACGGCTTTGCCACGGTCATTGACCGAAATAGATGCTGTCCCGTGCTTCCGGCTCGGTCACGGTACGGCGCCCGCTTTGCGAGCGGCCCGTCACGGCGCCGCCGAAGGAAGAGGTGCGGGCGCTCCCGGCGTTCGTGTTGGCGTTCTGGAGCGCGGCGGCTGCGCGCAGTTGAGCGGAGGGGTAGGTGGCATCGGGCGCGTCGAACACGCCAGCTTCGCGGGCCTGAACGAGCTCGGCCCGAACTTCTTCGCGCGTCTTGCCATGGGCGGCAGGTTCGGCGAACACAGACGACGATACGATGGCGCCGGCAATGACGACGGGGATCAGAAAGCGTTTCATTTCGTGCTCCTTGGCGGATAGATGAGAAGCTGTTCGGCGATCAAGCGGCTAATCTGCGATCTGCCGTTTGCTTGTTCGTCGATCGGTGAATGCATTATTGCCACCGGCCTTCTATCCGCCAATTCCCGAAATGTGCGTACCGTCCAGGAGAAAATGCACAAGCTGTTGCTGCGCGCTGCCCGCGTCAGCCGTTACCAGGAAAGCAGCTTGCAATGAACTGCATGACGCTGCGGATCGCAGGAGCGTGCCGCAGATCGTTGTGAATGGAGAGCCATATCTCGCGCTGCAACGGCTGGCCCGGCCCCTCGACGATGCTGAGACTCTCGTCCCAGTCCCCGAGGAAGTAGGGCAAGATGGCCACGCCGACACCTGCCCGCGCGGCCGCTGCCTGGACATCCAGGCTATTGCTGCGCAGAATCACAGGACGTGACTTCGCCTGCGTGGCCAGCCAGATGTGTTGAGCGGATCCGTCGAGACTGTCGTCATATCCGATGAATTCGTAGTCTTCGGGCGCATGCGACGCCAGATATTCCGGCGACGCATAAAACGCGAACGCAACCACGCCGATCTTGCGCGCGACGAGATCGGACTCGGTCGGCCTGCTCAGACGAACGGCAATATCCGCTTCCCTTCGTATCAGCGACACATTGCGCGTGTCGGCGATCAAGCGGACGTGAAGCGCGGGGTGCTGCACGCGCAGCCTGCCTAAGTGAGGGGCAATGACACTGCTGGACATCGACGGCGGCGCGCTGATCACCACTTCGCCGCTAACGACTTCCTGTCCGCCGACCGACATCCGCTCCACGGCAAACGACTCTTCCTGCATGCGCTTGCCCCGTTCGGCGATGCGTTCGCCGTCTGCCGTCAGCACATAGGCGCGTGGGCGGCGATCAACCAGCTTCAGTTCGAGGGACTGTTCGAGCGAGGCGATTCTGCGCGCGACGGTCGCATGATCGACCTTCAAATGCCGAGCTGCTTTCGCGAGCGATTGTTCCTGACTGAACGCGACGAAGTGGCGTAAATCCTCCCAGTCGAACATGAGTTTTCTCCTGTCGCTTTGATCGTTGCAAATCCCCAGGTTGGGATAACTGGACAAGCATATTAGAAGCAAACATGACAGACGTCACAGAAATTGCGTTGTGAAGGGTATGTGCATCGGTGCATATGACCTATGCATCTTTGCGGAATGGCGGGCAGCTTCAGGGCACCTTCCTGTCGTTTGCACATCGATGGCAGCGAAGGTGACATGGAGGAGACGGGTCTAGATATAAACCCTTGCGCCTACGATGCAGGATGATGGACGCATGTCGCCTAATTCAGGTGTTTCAACCAAAATTCGCGACAATTACATTAACAACATCTACCACACCGCCGATAGTATTGTGGAAATCACTACTCGTAGCCGGATATAGCACCTACGTCACGCTCGATTCCCGCATGCATCCCGCTCCGATGTACCCGTCACACCCTGCTACTGGCCAGGCGCCCGGCAATGGCGTCGCCAACAGGTGAAATCGGGTCGACGGTGGCGATCGTTTCTTGCGATGCCGCGTGCGTGCGTTAGCGTCGTCAATGCCTCCCTCGCCAACGCTCGACGCTCGTGCTGGGCGTCTGAGGAATCAGATCATTTCGCGGCTGATTGGCAGTCCCATACAGGAGGCAATATGCACATAGGCGTTCCGAAGGAGATCAAGAACCACGAGTATCGTGTCGGTCTCACGCCGTCTTCCGTGCGCGAGATCGTCGCGCATGGACACAGCGTGGACGTCGAGACAGGCGCTGGCGCAGGCATCGGCGCAGCGGACGACGCGTACCGGGCGGCGGGCGCGCAGGTTGCGCCCAGCGCAGAAGCGGTGTTCGCCGCTGCCGACATGATCGTCAAGGTGAAAGAGCCCCAGCCGCCCGAGCGTGCGATGCTGCGCCCAGGACAGATTCTTTTCACCTATTTGCACCTCGCGCCGGACCCCGAGCAGTGCGCCGATCTCGTCCGAAGCAACGCGGTCTGCATCGCCTATGAGACCGTCACGCAACGCGGCGGCGGACTGCCTCTGCTCGCGCCCATGTCCGAGGTTGCGGGCCGCATGTCGATTCAGGCGGGCGCGTTCAGCCTGGAACGCGCGCACGGTGGCAAGGGCATCCTGCTTGGCGGCGTGGCGGGCGTGCCCCCCGCGAAGATCGTGATCCTCGGCGCCGGCGTGGTCGGCACCAATGCCGCGCAGATGGCTGTCGGCACGGGTGCGCAGGTCGTCGTAATCGACCGCAATGTCGACGCGCTGCGACGCATGGACCGGCTGCTGGGCGCACGCGTGATCACCGTGTATTCGAATCAGGACAACATCGAACGACAAGTGCTCGATGCCGACCTCGTGATCGGCGGCGTGCTCGTGCCCGGCGCCGCTGCGCCCAAACTCGTCACGCGCAAGATGGTCGATGCGATGAGCCCCGGCTCCGTCATCGTCGATGTCGCGATCGACCAGGGAGGGTGTTGCGAAACCGCGAGGCCTACGACTCACGCGGACCCCACGTACAAGGTTGGCGAAGTCGTACACTACTGTGTCGCAAACATGCCTGGCGGTGTGCCGCGCACGTCCACGTATGCGTTGAATAACGCGACGCTTCCCTTTGTCCTGAAAATCGCCGACCAGGGCTGGCGCAAGGCGCTTACCGACGACGAACATCTGCGTAGCGGCCTGAATGTCGCGTTCGGCAAAGTGACCTGTCCCGAGGTCGCTGAAGCACTGGGCTACCCCTGCGAGGATGCAGGTGCCATCGCCACTGAATAGCAAAAACATCGAGACGAAGCGCGGGGGGCTTATCCCGTCGCGCTCTCGAGCCAACATGGCGGCGAGAGTCGCGCCCAATCAGACTTGGTCAGGTTCCCACTGCGAACATCTGTATTGCGCGAAATTCCGGTTTGCCGAACTGTATTTGGCTGGTCGTCGACTATCGGTCCAGTTTGAGACGTTCGAGGGTAATCCACGAATCGTTGAACAATCGTGACTTAAAGATAATACGTGGCGAAAGCCGTCCTCGGACACGGGATGTCACGAGGCCTCCAAACATGAGTTGATCTGTTATCCGAAGCGCCATGCACTCCGGATAACAGGATGTGGTTCCGGATTTATGCGATGCCGGCGCCGAGTGCCGGAAACACGTCGGTAAACAGCAAAGTGATCAATTGTTGTCCGGCCGGGGTGGACCAGTCCTGCGCGATTTCCGCCATGAGCGTGTTGGTGGCGGTGAGCACCACGCCCGCATCGTGCATCCGTTGACGCGAAAACTCTTCGGAAAGATCGCTGGGCGATCCTGAAGCATCCATCACTGCCTGCACGCCAAAACCTTCGAGCGCAGCGTCGATTGCCGGGAAGATCAGGCAAACGTCGGTGGTCACGCCCGCCATGATCAGGTTCTTGCGCCCCGTGGCAAGCACCGCATCGCGGAAGTCGGGATAGGCCCACGCGTTGACGACGCCGGGGCGCTTGATTCGTGCCGCGTGCGCTTCGGGCAGGATCGCGGCGATTTCCGGAAGAATCGGGCCTTGTGCGCGATCTTCCTGACTGGACGTGATCACGACCGGCAGATTGAGGATCTTCGCCATCTTGGCTAGCGCAATCGACTGTTTGGCGGCGAGTTCGCGGTCGATATTCTTGATCAGTTGCATCGTGCCGACCTGATGGTCGATCAGCAGCAAGGCGGTGTTGTCGGCAGTGAATCGTTCAACCTTCATGAGGTAGCTCCTAAGTGGTGATGGGGCGCATGCCCCGGGGTGTGTGGCGGCCTGTTACAGGCTTCCCATCTCGCCACGTTGGTAGGCGGCGGTTGCCGCGATCAGGCTCTCCCGGCTCGAAAAAGCCATCGGTCCATTTGAAAACACGGGTTGGCGCAACGGTTCGCCGATGAACACGGCGACCTTGGCGCCGCCAGCTTTGGCAGCGAGCTTGTGCATCACCGCTTCAGTCGCGGTCGGCAGGATCGGGACACGAAGGTCGTCGAGACCGAAGCTTTCGCCATCGAGCTCCGCGCTGCCGAAGATCGGCATGAAGAAGGCGCGCTTGCCTGCGGCCACCGATAGCAGCAGTTCAGCGCCTTCCTCCAGCGTGATGTCCAGCAAAGTGACCTCGGTTGGCGGCATCAGCGGGGAGCGCACGCCGTCAAAGCTGCCCAGGGGGACGCGGACCCGGACACCGGGGCGCTGCACCACCGGTACGTCCTGCGGGGCCAGGCTGAGCGCGAACGGCGCCGCGTTCTGCCGTTCCCGAGGAAGGTTGATGAAGATCTGCAGCAGGTGGGTGGTACTTCCCGGCACCGCGGGATTCTCTTCATGGACGACACCCCTTCCGCCAGCGGTCCAATGCAGGCCGCCCGGCTCGATCAGTGTGCTGTTCCCCTGCGAATCGCGGTTGGCAATGCCCGTCTCCGAGTCGAGGAACAGGTACGTCACCGCGGAGAAGCCGGCGTGCGGATGCGGTAGGAACGTTGGCGCGCTCATCCAGGCGTGGTCGACGCCCATAAAAGGATCGAGTTGCGAGGGATCGGAACCGTGCAGGCTGTATGCGCGGAAATGGCTTCCCCGGTTGGCGCGCTGCATGCGCGCAGTGACTGTCGACATGACGGCAGTCCTCAGGCGTTACCGGCTGGGCTCAGCACGGGGTAGTCGATATAGCCCTGTGCGCCGGGCGAGTAGAACGTGTTCTTGTCGGGGGCATTGAGCGGCGCACCCACACGAAACCGCTCCGGCAGGTCCGGGTTGGCGAGGAAGGCACCGCCGAAGACCGTGGCGTCAGCGCGTCCCTCTGCCAGCAGGTTTTCAGCCGCGGCCTGGTCGAGTCCTCCTCCGACCAGATAGGCGCCATCGAAACGCGGTCGCAACAGTGCGTGGTAATCGACGCTCGTACCGAACATGGCGACGTGCAGGTACGCGAGATTGGTGCCGCGCAGATGGTCGACGAGATACGTGTAGGTTTCCTGCGGCGCAGTGTCGAAAATGTCGTTGAAGTTCATCTCCGGCGAGATCTTGATGCCGACCCGCTCACCACCGGCCTCTGCCACCATCGCCTCCAGCACTTCGAGAACGAAACGGGCACGGTTCGCAACGGAACCGCCGTATTCATCCTCACGCTGATTGCTGCCGGACGAGAGGAACTGTTCAGGCAGATAGCCCGAAGCAGCATGCAACTCGACGCCATCGAAGCCGGCTTCCAGAGCGCGACGCGTCGCCCTACGGTACTCATCAACCACACCGGCGATCTCATCCAGGCGCAGCGCTCTCGGCGTCACGAATTTCTCCATGCCGTTGTCGGTCCAGGTCTCGCCCGTCGGCTTGATGGCCGACGGTGCCACCGGCAGCGCGCCATCCGGCTGCAGCGACGGATGCGAGATACGCCCGCTGTGCATCAGTTGCATGAAGATACGTCCGCCGCGGGCATGCACGGCTTCGGTGGCCCGCTTCCATACGCTCACCTGTGCATCGCTGTGGATACCGGGCGTACGCACATAGCCCTTACCGGTCGCGGAGGGAAACACGCCCTCGGTAATGATCAGACCCGCGCTGCTGCGCTGGGCGTAGTACGTGATGACAACGTCGTCTGGAACGCCTGCATCATCGGCGCGCGAACGGGTCATCGGGGCCATGATCATCCGGTTCGGAAGGGACAGGCCGCCAATGCGAACAGGGGTGAAAAGCTGACTCATGTTGTGCTCCTCAGTGGTGATGTGTTCATCAGATGGAGTCATCATCCGGCAAACCACTGACGGGATAAAGATGGCAAAATGGAAGTCATTGGGCCATTTATGGAGCAGTGGGATGGAGTTCCTGAACGACATGGCGTTGTTCGTGGAGGTGGTCAAGGCGAAAAGTTTCCGCCGCGCGGCCGAGGCGATCGGAGTGCCGAACTCGACGCTGTCGCGCCGGATCAGTGCGCTGGAGAAGGCAATCGGCTTGCGCCTTCTGCATCGCACGACCCGCAAGATCGAGCTGACCGAAGCAGGCCAGCTCTATTTCGAGCGCGCGAGGCGCATCGTGGACGAAGCGCGGCTTGCGCACGAGCAACTCGGCGAGATGCTAGCCCAGCCAGTTGGCGTGTTACATGCGTCGTTGCCGGTGGATTTTGCGAATATCTTCCTCGCGCCGCTGCTCGCGGAATTCGCTCGCCGCTATCCCGGCATCACCTTCGAATTCGATCTGACGCCGCGCCGCGTCGATCTGGTAGCTGAGCCCTTCGATGTCGCGATCCGCATGGGTGAGCCGCCTAGTTCGAATCTGATCGCACGACAGCTTGCCCGACTACCGCGTTATCTCTATGCATCGCCGCGTTATATCGAACAGTATGGCGAGCCCGCCGAACCGGCCGACCTCTTGCGACATGAGTGCGTGCGCCTCAGTCCGGCAGAGGTCAACGGATGGACGCTGCACAGCGAAAGTGAAACGGCAGAGGTCACAGTGGGTGGTCGGTTCTTGCTCAACAGCGTCGGCATGGTTCGGCGACTCGCGACCCTGGATCTGGGCATCGTTGTGCTGTCGGAAGAAATCGCGGCCGATGATGTTGCCACTGGGCTCTTGCGCCGGGTGATGCCAGCATGGCAGGCCCCACCTATTCCCGTGTACGCCATCACCGAGACACGGTTGTTGCCAGCGAAGACGCAGCGCTTTATTGAATTTCTGCGAGAGCACCTAGGGGGAGGAGTGCCTGTCAGCAAGCTTCGAAATTGAAGTGCGGCCATTCTTGGAATCGCGGTGGTCCCGACGCCGCTTTCCAACGAAGTTCGCAGCAAGACCACTTGAGCGTCCGCTATGGATTGCCGCGAATGTCCCTGATGGGGTGCCTTTCCTGCCGTTCGACAGTCAACCGTGATGCGGCCGCTGCACGCCTCTTACCTGTCGCTCGCGACGCCGCCGGTGAGGATGTCAGGGTCACGGCTGATTCGAAGGCACACTCAAGACCCTGAGCAGTCAATCGCCTTCTCGGTATCCCTTATGTCGCGAGCGTTAATTGTCGACGATCTATAGGCCGCGGTCGATTGTCCGAAACTGGGCCGACATACGCCAACGGTTTCCTTTGCGCGCGAAGTCCGGCCGGCAACGCACCGAACGGCGGACCCGGCCAACGATCAGGTGCGTTTAGCCAGATAGGCATCGACCAACTCGACCAGTCGTTCCCGCCCGAAGCTCCCGTCGTGTCCAGCATGGACGACTTGCACGGGCAATTCACGCAAGCGCTTCATCGTGCGCACATAAGTCGGAATATCAGCACCGCCTATCTCGTCCAGCAGCGGGCCATCGTAGATCGCATCGCCCGAGAACAGCGTGCCGGATGCCGCTTCCCATAGGCCGATGCTACCCGGCGAGTGGCCGGGTAGATGCAGGACCTCAAAATGCCGGTTGCCGAGATCGACGATGTTCCCTTCCTTGACGATTTCCGTGACCGTCGCGGCGCGCACGCGATAGTCGGACATCGAGTAATCTGCGCTGGGAAGGGCCGTGATCAGATCGCCGTCGAACGGATAACCTGCTTCGCGATACCGGCGAATCGCTTCGTCGCCCAATACCGACGCGAGAAGGGTGCCTGGCTCACGCGGCGAGCGCAGATTCTCTGCCTCCAACTCGTGAACCAGCGTGTGCTCGAACTCATGATGTCCACCGATATGATCCGAGTGCGTATGCGTGGCAACGGCGGTGACGTCCTTCTGCAGCAGGTGCCTGGCTGCCTCCTGCAGACTGACGATACCCATTCCCGTGTCGATCATCAGATCCCGGTCGCGGCCGCGCACATGCCAGATATTGCAGCGCATCAGCGGCACGACATGGGGTTCCCAAAGTAGGGTAATGTCGTCGCTGATGCGTTTGAGTTCGAACCATCGGTCGGCAATCGGTAACTTGGTCATGTGGGGTCGCTCACGGTAAGAGCTGTTACTTTGACACACTCCGCATCGCACTTCGAGAGCGTTGACTCAAGTCGCGTCGTTCAGAGCATTCTCATGCGAGAGGGTTTCGATCAATTGCTCTGCGGACATTGGACGGCCAAGCAGAAAACCTTGCAGGGAATCGCAACCAAGCCGGGTCAGGAACTCTTGCTGCGCCGCAGTCTCCACGCCCTCGGCGACGATGTTCAGATTGAGCGTCTGGCCCAGTGCCACGATTGCGGAAACAATCGCTGCGTCTTCGGTGTCGCGGGCGAGATCACGGATAAACCCGCGGTCGATTTTCAGTTCACTGGCCGGTAACCGCTTGAGATAGAGGAGGCTCGAATACCCCGTACCAAAATCGTCGATTGAAATATTCACGCCCATGCCGCGAAGCTGCTGCAGGATTCGTAAGCTTGCGTCGGCATCGCGCATCGCCGTCGACTCGGTGACCTCGAGCGTCAGGCAGCCTGGCTCCAGCGCATAACGCTTCAAGGCGTCCCGCACCGTTTGAATCAGACTTGCATGGCCGAATTGCAGCGCCGACAGGTTGACCGCCATGGTCCAGTCACGCCGGCCCGCTTCGCGCCACTCGCTGATCTGCCGGCAGGCCTCGTCCAGCACCCATTCACCGATTGGCACGATCAACCCCGTTTTCTCCGCCAGGGGGATGAACTGGTCCGGCGCAATGAGCCCGCGAGTCGGATGCGACCAGCGCACCAGCGCTTCTACGCCGACTACCGGCCCGTTGGGCGCGGTGAACTTGGGCTGGTATTGGAGAATCAGTTCATGTCGTTCAAGAGCTAAACGGAGATCCTGCATGAGTTGTAGCTGCTCATGCACATTGGCATTCATCGACGCTTCGAAGAAACAGTAAGTGTTGCGTCCCAACGCCTTCGCGTGATACATCGCCGCATCGGCATTGGTCAGCAGGTCGTCCTGACGGGCGCCGTCGCCGGGGTAGATCGCAATACCGATGCTGGTCGAGATGCGCAGCAGGCGGTCGGCCACCTGAAAGGGCTCCTGAATGACCCTGAGCACTTTGTCGGCGAGGGTCGCCGCGTCGGCCGGTTCGGCTACTCCCGCCAGTAGCACGAATTCGTCGCCACCCACGCGGGCGATCGTGTCCTGTGACCGGACGTTCAACCCGATGCGCTGGGCGACTTCGACGAGCAACAGGTCGCCGATGTGATGGCCGTAGGCATCGTTGACCGTCTTGAACCCGTCCAGGTCCATGAACATCAGCGCGAAGCGGCTATTTTCCCGATTCGCGCTCTGGATCGCACGATCGAGCCGGTCTTCCAGCAACACGCGATTGGGGAGTTTGGTGAGATTGTCGTGTAGCGCCAGGTAGGTCAGTTCCTGATTGGCCTCGGCGAGTGAAATCGCCAGGATGGCGGTGCGCGATTCCAGACGCAGATCGAGTACGGAAATGATCAGCGCGATAGCAAGCACCGCTAGCGTGACGATGATGATCACTATCGCCAGCCACCCGACGTCCCCCCCATCACGCGCCGCGCGGCACACGCTTCCAAGCGGGAACTGCGCCGCCATCATGCCGGTGTAATGCATCCCGACAATGGCAAAGCCCATTACGATCGCCGCTCCCGCACGCAAGGGCCGAACCCGCGGTGAAAGGCGGCGCAGGTTGTATGCGATCCACAAGGCTGCGCCTGAAGCGACGATCGCGATGACGACGGACAAAATGAACAGGGACGGTACGTACTGGATTTCGGGAGCCATGCGCATTGCCGCCATGCCCGTATAGTGCATGGCGGAAACCCCGGCGCCCATTAGTACCGCGCCGCAAACCAGACGTGACCACGGCAACTCGTTTCGAGCCACAAGCCACAGCGCGAATGCTGAGGATGCAATGGCGATCAAAAGCGAGAGCACCGTGATCGCGGGATCGTAGCCAAGCGGAATCGGCAAGCTGAATGCCAGCATGCCGATAAAATGCATCGACCAGATCCCTGTGCCCATCGCGCATGCACCGCCAGCCAGCCACCAACGGGCTGCGCGTCCCTGAGCACTAGAAATGTGACCGGCCATGTCCAGCGCAGTATAGGAGGCCAAAATCGCTACAAGCAGCGAAAACAGGACAAGCAGGCTGTTGTAGCTGCTGGCAAACATGGCAAATTCCCCGTGGGCGTTGATCCGACCTCCCTGGACTGCTTCCGATTCGCCTTCGCACGACTGCATCAATGGTTGAAACACCAGGTCGCCTTGTATAACGACCTAGCGGGCATGCAACTTTAGCCGGACTCTGTAAAGGGCCGCGGGCCGATAATCCGGTACGCTGGATTCACCGCTCGCTGCCCGATGGGGGACTTCCAAATCTGCGGTGAGCGCTGCTATTCCAGTGTTTGACGGTATGCGGCGGCGAAAAAACGTCCAGTAGCTTGATCGCCGTTTATTTCGTTCCGAAGCAAATGCGAATGTCCGGTCTCGACGAAACCGAGGTTAGAAACAGGCGAGAGGGACACCGTGCAGACGGACGCATCGAGAGGCGGATGGGCAAGACCTTCGCCCACGAGTTCGTCGGTTGCCGGAATCAACCTTTTTAGTTTTGGTCCAGCGTGTCGCGCGGGAAGAACGTGCGCGACTCAAAAGCCGGCATCACGACGGTCGCGCCTGCCGAAGTAAGGCGGACATTGCAGGTCTGATCGACTCGCTTATCGTGCCTGTAAATGACCGCGCCAGGGCCGCCATTACATTCGGCAGCATGTTCGAAGAGGCGCATTTCGCGCCCGTTCTCGATTGATCTCGTGATGACGAAGCCGTCGGCATGGACTGCCGTTACGCCGACGAGGGCTGCTATCCCAACTACGACTTTTATCATCTGCATGATGGGGACCTCCGGGTCAGGCCGCGTGTCGCACTTGCCGAGCGCCGGTGGGTCGGAGCCGATGCGAATATGACCATACTAGATTGTGCTGCTTTCAAATCCCACCGTCGCTGCCGCCAGCCACCGGTCTCACGGCGGCATACGATAGTCACCCTGTAATCCCTTGTCGACTCCGAGTGCTGCCCGGGAACCTGGTAGCGGATATGCTCGATCTGGACAACGTGCCACAAGTCACCGGATGATTTGACCACAAGTCGTTCAAACATGCTTGTCTGCAGAAAAATGTGAAGCCACACAATCGAGGCACGGACCAATTGCTGCCCAAGGTCAGAAACTGGCGGTACTCGGCTTGGAGACGATCGGTTGAGTTTGTTATGCGTTGTTCGATGCCTGCCCTTGTCCGTTGCCCCATGAGTGCACGACGACGCGTGTGGGCAGGCATTGGACAACGTTTAACAACAGCCGCGCGTGCGCGATGGCGCCGCAGAGCTGCTGTTAACCGAGCTGCGCGACTCGCCCGACGGCCGCATTGGGAGAAAATTGGGCACTGCGGCTCTCAGCCAGTTTCGGCCAACAATCCACTTCCACTAAGTGTCAGCTTCCCGTCAGCTCGCGAGCGTGACTATGGCATCCCGCTGATGTGCCGTCTAAGCATTAAGCAGTGGGAATGGTTCCGCCGTCGATGACATATTCCGCTCCGCTGATGGCTGCCGCACGCGGTGAAATCAGAAAGGCGATCAGGTTGGCGACTTCCGCAGGTTTCGACGGACGTCCGAGAGGGATACCGCCCAGTGCATCCATGATGATCTGTTTGCCGCCTTCGTAATCCGTACCGGCCTGGCTGGCGAGCCGTTCCGCCAGGCCGACGGCCGCTTCGGTTTCCACCCAACCCGGCGACACGCGCACGATGCGCACGCCTTTCGGCGTTACCTCCTTCGACAGGCTCTTGCTGTACGTGGACAGCGCAGCCTTGGCGGCAGCATAAGCTGTGGTCGATGCGGGCAACGGCAGTCGATGCTGGATGGACGTGACGTGGATGATGACGCCAGCGCCCTGTGCAATCATCTTGGGCAACAACGCCCGATCGAGTCGTACCGCGGGGAACAGGTTGAGGTTCAGTTCCCTCTGCCACTCCGTATCATCCAGCGCGGCGAAGCCGCCGGCCGGGCCCGAAGATCCGCCCAGGACATGGACGATGGCATCCACTCCTCCGAGCCTGTCCTCGACAGCCTGTGCCACGGTGGCGCAACCTTCAGGCGTGGTCAGGTCGGCCGCGATGAACATCGCTTCGGGAATAAAGTCCGGCTTGGCTCGGGCCGTGGTGAGGATGTCCGCGCCGAGTTCGCCGAGCAGTTTGACGACGGCCTTGCCAATGCCTTTGGTTCCGGCCGTGACGAGCACGCGCGCGCCGGCGAGTTCGAGATTCATGGTGATCAGTGAATCTTTAGAAAATCTATCTGGTTGTCGGTCAGCCGGAAAACATGGTTGAGATCGGCAGGAGTTCCAGGGAAGTTACCGACATACCTGGCCACGACCGTTACGCCCGCATCGTCTTGCACAGCCGTCAACGGTTCGATGCGATAGGCATATTTACGCTGCGCTTCCGCCAGCCAAGCCTCGATTTCCTCGTGTCCCTGGTAAGTCTGTCCTTCATCGTGGACGACCGATTTTTCGGAAAAAGCGCGCCGTAGGGCCGAAGGCGCAGCGCCGTTGCTCACCTGAAAAAAGGTCGCAACCGAATCCGGTAGTGAAATGCTCATGTCTGAAGCCTTTGTGGCAAGCTGGGCGATACGGTAATTTTCACCATAAACTCGCAACCCAACAAGAACGCACGGAAAAGTAAGCTACGTACCCATGGGAAAGGTCTATACCCCCGCGACCGCCGCCACCGGCGTCGAAGAAGTGTTCAAGTTGCTGGAGGGGCGCTGGAAGCTGGTCATCCTGTTCCATCTATTCGATGGCAAGGTGCAGCGCTTCTCCGATTTAGAGAAGCTCATCCCCGGTATTTCGCAGAAGATGCTGGCGCAGCAGCTACGCCAGCTGGAGGCCGATGGCATCGTGGCGAGGAAGCTCTATCCCCAGGTTCCGCCTAAGGTGGAATATCGGTTGACCGACTGGGGACAGGCAATCTGCCCCGCCTTGGACGCACTCCTCAAATGGGCGGAGCAGCGGGACGAGTTGCCCAAAGCCGACTAAAACCCGATGTGGCGCCTCACGCGGCTTCTTTTGACTGCTGGAGCAAGCCAAGGCGAATCAGGCACTCGGCCTTGGCGACAATGGCCTCTTCGCTCGAACGGGTTGCACAGCCGAGCAGTGTTGCAATGCCTCTCATTCCAGGGTTGCTGAGCGCTGCGAGGCGCACCAGCCGCTTGGAGAGCGTTTGCCGACGCTTGCGATGCATTCGAACCCGCCGGCGCCACGATTGTCGGAAGCGATGTCTGGATCGGTTCCGAGGCGATGATCATGCCAGGTGTCCGCATTGGCCACATGGTGCCGTGATCGAAAGTCGCGCTCTCGTAACGAAGAATGTTGAGCCTTATATGGTCATCGGCGGCAACCCAGCGAAGCCGATTCGAAAGCGGTTTTCGGACGGAGAAATTGAAATACTGCTTGAGATGAACTGGTGGGACTGGCCGTTCGAAGAAAACAGCCAGTCGATGGGACCTTTGGCCGACGCGATCAAGACACGCGAGATTGAGAGGGGTACCAGAGGGACGTTTTGAGCGTTTCGCCGGACAAAGTGCCTGCCGTCGATCGTCGCATCGCGATGTGCGTGACACATATGCTCATCGCATTGGGCAGCCCTTTGGCCATGAAGAGACGGTCATCGATCTCGCCGTGAACGGGCCGCTCTTCGGCCTTATGCAAAGCTTCTCATAGGCCGAATCCAGGCGGCCACTATTCCGCGTCTGATCAAGGTTCGTTGCTGTAAGCATGCGCCACCTTTACCATGCCTATTAAACGACCACGACCGAGTCAATTTTTGACCCGCTTTGTTGCTTGCGGACCCTGCACAATTATTGAGCATAGGCTAGTGGAGGAATCGATGCTGGAAAGCGAAACACGCTTCCGAACGATGTTGGACGCGGCTCCTGTGATGATCTGGATGTCGGATACGGATCGGCTGTGTACGTTTTTCAACAGGCGGTGGCTGGATTTTACGGGGCGCACGCTGGAGCAGGAAATGGGCAACGGGTGGTCAGAGGGCGTGCACCCGGACGATTTCGAACGCTGCCTGAACGTTTATGTCTCATCGTTTGACGCACGCAAGGATTTCACGATGGAATACCGTCTGCGAAGACGGGATGGCGTGTATCGCTGGATCCTCGATACCGGCGTGCCGCAGGAGGACGTCGACGGTACGTTTCTCGGCTATGTTGGTTCATGCGTCGACATCACCGACCGCAGGCAGGCTGAAGAAAAATTCCGAAGCGCTCTGGAATTCCTGCCGGTTGCAATTCTCATGGTTGATCAACACGGGCGGATTGTGCTGGCCAACGAGCAGACCGAAAAGCTCTTCGGGTATCAACGCGACGAACTGATTGCACAGCCTGCGACTATGCTCGTCCCACAGCTGCTGGGCGATAGCGGGGCTATGCCGCAATCCGAGACCTTACGCATTGCACACGCTTCGACAGTGGGGGCGCCTTGCGATCTGTTCGCACGGCGCAAGGACGGAACGGAGTTCCCGGTCGAGGCCGGACTCAAGACGGTTCGATTCGAAGATGACGAGACTGTGCTCGCGGTCATCATCGACAAAACAGAGCGATATGAACTGTACCAAAACCGGCAGCAACTGGCCCATCTGACGCGCGTATCGATGATGGCTCAACTAGCAGTGTCGCTCGCACACGAACTGAACCAGCCCCTTACCTCAATTCTGGGCAACACTCAGGCCGCCCAGCGGTTTATGGCCACGGATCCGGTCGATCTGGCCGAAGTGCTCGAGATACTGAAAGACATTGTTCAGGAGACCAACCGCGCGAGCGAAATAATCCGGCGGATTCGCACCTTTCTCAAGAAAGGCGAGCGAGAAATCGCGCCGCTCGATCCGGTCGCTGTAATCCGCGACGCGGTGCAGTTGTTGCAATTTGACGCGATCGCGCGCGGTATGCGCATGTCAGTCCACTACGATGCCACTCCGGCCACAGTGCACGGCGACAAGGTACAGTTGCAGCAGGTCATGCTCAATCTCTTGCTCAATGCGTTCGACGCAATGGACGGTCGTCCGGCTAGCGACCGTATGGTGGCCGTGTCCATCACGCTTCAGAGCCCCCAAGTAGTGCGCGTTGCGGTGCGCGATCGCGGGGCGGGCCTGCCCGGCGACCTGCTCGCGCTGATCTTCAACCCGTTTGTCACCTCGAAATCCCAAGGCCTTGGCCTTGGGTTGTCGATCAGCCGTACCATCATCGAGATGCATGGCGGGCGGCTATGGGCTGAAAACAATACGGATCAAGGCGCGACGTTTTACTTTACGTTACCCGTAGGGGACGCCGCATAGCTAGACGCCTTGCAGTCGGTGCCGTGATCGACCGGGCTCAACGGCCTTTCTGGTTGATGACGGCGGTTTCGTCGCGCCAACATGACGGCACTCCAGGGCGGGTCGAGGGTCGGCTTATCCGACTTCTCACAAGACCGAATAGCGGACATGCCGCTGTATGGGCTTGTATGGCCGCCTTGGGTCGCAACCGGAAGTTCGCGGTGGGATCGGTACCGAGGGCGGGCCGCGGCGGAGGTTCGCTGCCCTGCCGCTACAACTGTTGCAGCGGCAGGAGAAGACATTCATCGCGAGCGCGGATTTTGGTACAGCGTCGTAAAGGTGTTCCAGCCCGACCACGATCACACTTGTTACCGCCTTTACTCGACGATGCCGACCAGATCGTCGATGTCCTTCTGGATACGCATCCGTGCCTCCCGTACGGCGGCATCAGGTGTGTTGGCAACGAGTGGGAGCATCAAACCCGAACCCTTAAATTCGGTTTCGAAATGCACCCATGCTGCGTAAGCGCAAACACCGGAAGCCTTTTGCACTAGGTTCACCGTTACGTTGTATGTGCGTTGCTTGCCATGCTTGCGGGTGTACTGAAAACGGCTTAACAGTGGTTTGGACATCATGTTTCCTTGGCTTTGCTGCTTCCGATTCGACCTATTTGCTGAGGAAGCAGTCGTTCACTGCCTCAGGGCCGTCTGCCGGATGCCGCGGAGTGTCGTTAGCTATTTGCTGCCTCGTCCGAGGCTGATGATCTGCGGAACGGGGAGCGAGGCATCGGTACGCCATCCACGAAAGCGCTCGCGCAGCGCACGGCAAACTCGTATGCACAGGTCTGGTTTGCGAACTGACCAAGATCACCCAATGAGGTGGATTCGCCGTCTTCCTTCAAAATGCAGGCGCGGGCTACGAACGTGTTTCCGTCCCTTATCGTCGACGCCTGAATCAGTGCGCCGCGGTGAAATAGAACCATTGCATGCCCTCATGATTTCAGAATATGAAAGCATATTGTAATGTTGTTATCTTTGCGCGTGGTGACTGTTACCTTTCCACATAAAGTGCTTAAGTGTGACGACGACACTGTCAAATTGAGGAAATCAACCTGACTGAAATCCCACTTCGAGATGCGGCACTGCCGCCTAACCGAGCTGCGAGCAGAAAATACGTCGCAAATGACGCCAGTGCCTATAATGAAAGCTAAGTGTAATTTATAGCGGCGTCAATGTCGATGTCGCGAGCGGTTAAGAGCGCGTCGGATACAGCCCGCACGTCGAGCGAGGGGAAATGTCATGTTCAAGCATCTGCTGGTGCCGACCGACGGCTCGGCACTTTCCGAAGTCGCAGTCCAGATGGCGGTGACGCTCGCCGCCGAAAATGACGCCTCGGTTACGGGACTTCATGTCATGCCGGAGTTCCATGTTTTGGCATATGGAACCGAAATGCTCGCGGATACCGAGGAGAGATTCGTTCAGGTCAACAGGGAGCGTGCAGAAGCCTTTCTCGTGGCTGTCACGAAGGCCGCAAGCCAAGCGGGCGTGATATGCGAAACGGTTGCCACCACCCGCGCTCATCCTTATGAAGCGATCATCAGCACCGCCATCGAGCGAAATTGTGACCTGATTGTCATGGCGTCCCACGGACGCAGCGGTGTGCGTGGCCTGTTGATCGGCAGCGAGACACAGAAGGTACTGACCCATAGCGCTATTCCCGTTCTGGTGGTGCGGCAGTCGACACATACGGGCGTAGTGGGCGAAGCAGGAGCCCGCAAGCAATCGACAACATCGAAGTCTTCGTCGCCTCATGGATTCATCATCGGGCGAATTCCGCTTGCAGTTACTCCGGCACTGTCAACTTAACGGAATTGCTGGCCGGCGTCAGTGCGCCAAAAATGCTATTGAAGCGGGATATTGGTCAGGCCGATTAGCTTAAGTTGACATTACCTCAGCCGTTACTTGTGGGCCGCGCGCGAGCGCTCATCTCAAACCCTGTGCCATGCTGAAGGTGTCGGTATGCCGAAAATCTATTGGAAGCTGGAGAGGATCGCGTTCTCGCTCGTCGTGCTGTTGGCGCTTGCATGTTTCGGCCTCATCGTATGGCAGAAGAATCCCGGCATGACGTTGGCGATTCAGACGGGTGGCGAAATGCTGATGCCGAGCAGTGAACATTTGCTCGGCTGCATGGTGCCGGATCAAGGCGGTTGTGAGCGGATGTTGATCGAGCTGAAAACACCGGACAAGACCTGATTCGCACGCAATGAACGGACACGAGTGTCCGGCGTGTTCTATGCAGTCCCGTGATTGATGCCAGCGGCGCACGCCTTTGCAGCGAGCGCAAACGTCGAACCACTTCGCGCGCGACGTGCTCGCGCGCTTGGTGGTGACTTCGACAATCTACTAACCACGACTTCACGTTACGGATCGCGGCAAGCTGCGAAACCGTCGCTACAGTGAAGCGTTATGCGGCCTTGGTACGATGCCCATCCTCGGTTCCAACGTGAAGATACACGGCCACCGGCAAAATCGCTGCCATTAACCAGTTTTCGCTGGCTGCTTCGCGCGGGACTCTACGTACCTGCCTGCGTCACGGCCTACGGTGTAACCAGTCGCGCATTGGGTGCGTGTCCAGCCACCGAAGTTGCCGATTCCGATGATGTTCGCGTCTGTAGTGCTCCGCAATCAGGATAGCAGCCATGATCAGGACGATCGCCCCAAGAAACACTGCCGAAATTGACTCGACCATGGTCGTCTCCTTGCTCGCGATCATACTTATATCTTAGGTCATGGCAACGAGCATGGACGGCGAATATCCAGGCCACTGAAGGGGCGGCCAACGCTCCCAGACAACCAATACGGCTCGCGAGACTGTCGTCTGAGACTTACCGCCATCGATCCCAATATTTGGCATGCCGCAAAAACTGGTCTAAAGTATTTATCAGACGTAAAACAATAGGGCGCAGGCCAAAACCACATTAGGGGGCGCACATGGGTATGTTCTTTGACCAGGACATCGCGCATATTGCACGCGTGATGGTTCCATCATTGACAGGAGACCTCGGCGGACCAATCCTGTCGGCTAAATACTGGCGCGGACGGCTCCACGAGCTTCTGAATCGGACTCACCTGACGCGCGCCCAACTCTGCGCGCTGGATAGTTTGCTGCTTCAACTGGACGACTTTGAGGCCCATGGCCGGCCGACGCCATCGGGAAGCACTTGTCCGCGTCGCCCGGAATCTCGACAACATCGAACGCCGCGCCAGAACATTTCTTGATCTGGCTCCCTGCGGATTCTTTCCGGCGGTCGCATAAAAAGAAGCCGCAGGACTTGCCCACGGCTACTTAACACACAAAACGCGGGGATTCGTCCGCGTTAATGAAAGCTTATAGCCCAGATATGGTGGCAACAAGCCAAATGTCCATGATTTGCCTCTTCTTGCCACATTCGCGACACAGCTCGTCCCCAGCTAATTCCCGGTATCGCCAGTCACAACGTTAATATCGTGACGCAGTTACGCGGGGCAGTGCCGCCTTCGACGGTGTGTAAATCGCCGGACGCGGGACGCATCGCCCACTGTGCGCGCAGCATCTCTGCGCGCCAAGGCATCGATGGCGCCATCTCGCTGGTTCATTTCCTCCAGGCGAAGCTTGCATAGGATGTCGAAGCAAATGTAGGAAGTGAATCCAGTGATCGCACCGCTGAATAAGGATTCGAAGCCTGCGAAGACACTCAAAAAAGAAACGGGAAAAAGTTCTCTTAAGCATCGCAAACGTACGTGCTGTCGCTTCTGGAGATCTTGATCTGCCTACTTACATTCAATGACCGGTTTAACCGGGAGGAACCGCCGTTTCGATAGCCGAGGATCCAACGCCCGGGATGAGGTCGACTACGGTCTCTCGTCGCTATTGTGTGTGACGTATACATCTCGTCGAACACGATCACGAATCAAGGTGATCGCGTCTCCGATCCGACTGATCAAGAATCAAGAATGCTGGAACAAGCAGGCATGGCTCCACGCGTCTGAATTCCACAGCCTACAGCAACGGATTGGTATCCCAACCGATTGCTGTGCGCAGTGTCGCCCTGTAGGATTTCCCCACTCATTGGGAGGTGACGATGCAGTTCGACTACAAGGACTTCCATATCGACGCGTCACCTCTTGATGAAGGCGGCCATTACTACGCCCGTGCAAAGATCTACCGGCGCGCCTCGGTGGGCGGCGACACCGTCGAGGTCAAATGGTCAGGCGATCTCGGCGACTATCCCTCCGACGCAGCCGCTATCGAGGCGGCGCAGCGCTGGGCGATCCAGTGGTGCGACGAGAATTCGGCATAGGCATCATTGGAGACAGTTATGCAGCCTTGCAACGCCTGTCGCGAATTAGTTGGCAAGCCATCCAGCGTTTCCCCACATGGCGATCTTGCCGCCTCTGGTGTCAGTGCAATCGGGCCGTCGGGCCACACGACGAAAATCAGCAGCAACTGGAATTGCACGGTCTGCGGAAGCTGGCTGTACCAGAATACAGCTGATGGCACCCCGCCTGGCGAGTGGGTGATGGGCGAGCATCAGCGAGCTTCGCCCGGGAAGGCGTGACAAGCGGTGCTTTGAAATCACGGTGGCGACCAGCCTGGCTTCGTCCACTACGCTGTCGAAACTTCGCATGCGTGTTCCCCGGCAGTTTTTGTCGAGGGAAATAGCACGACGCTCAGTTCGCGTAGGCCTTGCCCGCGTCGATCGGCTCGTTGAACGTGAGGCTGTCGTCGTCACTGCTCCTTTCGTTCATGTTGGGCATGACGCGAAGCAATGAAAGTCCTCCGAGACGTTCCGGGCGTTGTTCGCCGACGACTCAAGAGGCCACCTGCGACGGCCATCATCCGGCTCAGTGCGGCCAGGAAGCGACCTTCGCTTCTTCCGCCCAGACCTTTGCCAATCATGGGGGAGCTCGGTTGCAAGTTTGCTCACCGGCCCCGCTCAACTGGCTGCTCGCTATCCACACCACCAATCAGTTTCCTCGCGGGTCACGTAGCATGCACCGCGCATACCGGACCACACCGGCCTCAGATTGGGGACCAGGACCCGTTTAGGGTCCCTTCGAAAATCGAAATTCACCCTTGCGAACAATGCGCTTAATTATTAGCGACCGCTTTCCTAAACTTGGTGTCACCTGGAAAAATATGAATAGATCGTTTGCGTCGAAATTCCAGTCCAATTAAGGAGGAGCGGGTCATGAACAAGGCAACCAGCACATTAATCGCGGCCCTCGCCGCACTCACGCTGGCGGGCGGTGCTTATGCACAGAGCAACAACACGCTGGCGACCCCGACCACCGTGTCGCCGGCCGCGGTATCGCCGGCCAATGCAACGAGCGGCTACGGCACGCCCGGCGTCACCAACTCGGACAGCGGCATGAGCGCCGGGTCGCCGAACTCGGGCATGCCGAATAGCACTAACAATAGCTCGACGTCCCTGACCAACGCTCCCGGGAGTCACAACACGCTGGCGACCCCGAGCGTAGTGTCGCCGGCCGCCGGCCAATAACAGTTGCGTCGTCGACGCGTAAATGCTGACGGGGGCGTGAGCAGTTCAAGCCCCGGCAGAGCGAGGCATCGACTCGCATAGCGTGTGTCGTGACGGACTATCCTCACGACATCCGCAAATCCGGAGTTCGAGTCCCTCATGCGCCACCCATCCTAAGGAAGACCGCTGCCCTCAAGGACAGCGGTCTTTTGTTTCTCCCTGACCTCTTTTGGCATTGGCTTGCGGCACATTGGCTGGTTGCATGCCCGTGGGGTGATCGCATAACAGCAACTGGCGACACAGTTCAGCGGCTGTAGCGGCATGCCCTGTCTGAGCCGGCTTTTACTGACAAGTGACCGGCAACAGTGGAGCAGGCGCGTGCCAAGGAAAAAATATTCAGCCTCACTGTAACCGCGCATCCATCCCCGACGAACTACAAAGAGAGCGGGCGAATGCATACCCCACCTGCATCGCCCGTTGTTCTTTGCTAACGTTCATCAGGAGACCTTGCGCATGGACACTGTCCGCCACCTGCTTCGTTTCACCGATCCCGCCCGGCTGACGGACCGCTGGAGCCTCGCCCGATGGGCACCCCTGCCATTGCGGCTGATCGTCGGTTACGGGTTCATGGCGCACGGCTACTCAAAGATCGTCAAGCATCCGGATGCATTTGCCGGGATTTTGCACGCGCTCGGTGTGCCGGCACCACACTTCATGGCGTGGGCGACCATTGCAATCGAACTGATCGGGGGTCTCGCGATCTTCGCCGGCGCGTTCGTGTCGCTCGTCAGTCTGCCAATGATCGCGGTGCTGATGGTTGCGGCGCTGACTGTGCATCTTCCGTACGGGTTCTTGTCGATCAAGCTGATGGCCGTCACGTCGGCCGGTCCGCAGTTCGGTCCGCCGGGCTACGAGACCGATCTGCTTTATCTTGCGTGTCTTGCCGCGCTGATGTTGGGGGGATCGGGACCGTTTTCCGTCGATGGCTGGCTTAGTCGCGACGGGCGGCAATAGGGAAGGGCGATGGAATTTCAGGACGGCATTGCTGACCAGGTACCTGATCTTCGCCGTTATGCGCGCGCGAGTGGGCGACCGTGGCTACGCCGACGATCTGGTGCAGGACACGCTGGAGCGAAGTCTGCGCTACGCGATGCGATTTCGACGAGGCACGAATCAGCGCCGATGGCAAATGACGATCACACACAGCGGCAACCAGATTTCGTGTCTCGAAGTGCGAGACCTCGATTGGGTCTTTCAAATGCTTTGGGAACAGCAGCGCGAAGTGGTACTGATGTTCGGTCTTGACGACATGAGTTACGCGGAAATCTCGCTGATGCTCGGCATGCCGGTTGAAGCGGTCATGTCGCGGCTCTCACGTGGACGCGAGCGGTTGCGTGACGTGACCGCCCGCGTGCGGCCAGAATCGAAGCTCGGAGTCACGTCAACGTGACGCGCGGGACGCACGCCGGGCCGATGCGTCCAGTCGAGGAACGGCTCAGAAACTTGCTGGTCCGCTCGCTGGAAGGCGACGCCGCGTCGTATCGAGCGTTTCTGCAGGACCTGACCGGACATCTGCGGGCGTTACTGCGCAAACGGCTGCACTATCTGCCTCATGATATCGAAGACGTCGTGCAGGAAATCCTGCTGGCCGTGCATAACGGACGCCATACCTGGCGCCCGGACGAACCGCTGACCACCTGGATCAACGCGATTGCGCGCTACAAGCTGACGGACCATCTACGTGCGCGATCGCGTCGCGAGGCGTTCCAGGAACCGCTTGATGACGAAGCCGATATCTTCGCCGCATCGGACACGGAACCCGCGGACGCAAGGCGCGATGTGCACAAGCTGCTCGACCAGCTACCGGACCGTCAGCGTTTGCCGATCGTGCACGTCAAGCTGCAAGGGCTTACCGTCGAGGAAACGTCGCGCCTGACCGGCTTATCGGAATCGGCTGTGAAAGTAGGCGTGCATCGCGGGCTGAGGGCTTTGGCCATGAAGATTCGAGGGATATCCTGATGAAAACGGAGGATCTGATTTCGATGCTCGCGACAGGCGTTGCGCCTGTCGAACGACATGTCGCTGCAAAGCGCTTCGGTGGAGCGCTCACGTTCGGCGCAATGGGTGCGCTTGCGATCGTGATTCTCGGTTACGGCGTGCGGCATGATATCGCCCTTCTTCTGCATGCTCCGCTGTTCTGGGCGAAGCTCGTGTGGCCCACATGTCTCGCGGTTGCAGCGTTGGCGGCCTGCGTGCGCCTCGGGCGACCCGGCAGGGTTGTAGGGGGCTGGTGGGCCGTACTCGCGACGCCGGTGGCACTGGTGTGGCTTGCCGCACTACTGGTGCTCTGGTTCGCGCCGCCCGAGGCGCGTGAGCACCTACTGATGGGTCGCACTTGGCGCTCGTGCTCTTTCAACATCGCGCTGATCTCGTTACCCGCGTTCGCGGCCGCGCTGTGGGCGGCGCGTGCTCTCGCGCCGACGCGGCTTCGCCTCACGGGCGCGGCCGCCGGACTTGTTGCAGGCACGATCGGCGCGCTTGCCTACAGTCTTCGATGTCCGGAAATGAGTGTGCCGTTCTGGGCAACCTGGTATCTGATCGGGATGTCGATTCCGACGGCCGCCGGGGCACTGCTTGGGCCGACGCTCCTTCGGTGGTGAAGTTACGGGACGAAGCACTGTAGCGATGGGCGAATGGACCGTCCAAAAGGCAGTGGGCCGGCGGCGCCCGCGGCTGAAAGCGCCTCGACTGTGCGTCTGTTCGATAAAACGAGCGTCGCCGCAATCTGCTTGATTTGCATACTTCTCGAACGCCGCGAACCGTGTAACGGCCTGGTTGTCGAGTTAAAAATTGCTATTTCGGGCCGGACATTGATTCACTCTGCCGTTAGCGATACCCTTAAATCGTTCGTGGTCGTCGAATGCTGGTCAACCCGGAGACATCCGCTTCGTGAAGCAAGCGTGGGCTTTCCCGTACATCCTTGCCTTGAGCGCGATCCTCGGCGGATGCGGTAAGGACGGATCGCAAAACGCTACTCAAGCATCGGGCGCATCCGAGAGTCAGGCGCCGGTTCAGCCTGGGCAGGCCGCGAGCGCCACACCCGTCGCATCGGGCACGCTGGCCACCGTCACTAAAGCGCAGTTGTCGGCGGAAGCTGCCGAAACACTGCGTCTGATCAAAGCGGGCGGACCTTTCCCTTTTGGCGAGGACGGTGTCCTGTTCCGCAACAGCGCGGCATTGCTGCCGCAGCATCCGCGTGGCTACTACCACACCTACACAGTTCGCACGCCTGGCTCGGCGGATCGTGGGCAGCGCCGCATCGTATGTGGTGGACCGCGCAAGCAGACCGGCGACTGCTACTACACCGACGATTACTACGTCAGTTTCAAACGCATTGCAGAATAACTTGAGCCAATGAAAAACGCCCCGGGCCTCTGATAAAGGAGACGCCGGGGTGTTGTGTTTGCAAAGACCGTGCTGCGAAGACACGACCGTTTGCATACGACGCCGTGGGCGTGATTGTCGCGGCGATGAAGTGCGCGCAAATCAACCGACTCCGCGAAGATCCTTTCCGCGATGCCGGCAACCGACTACCACGGTGTGCTTGGCGAAACGCAGTTCGATTCAAGAGGCGACCTGCGGCACGGCGTGATTTCGCTGTACAAATACGTGGGAGGCAAGCAGGCGCTACTGGGTGTCGTCGAGAAGTAAGCGCGTTTTAGCCAGGGCGGATTCAACTGGGCAATGCGATCCTCCCGAACTCGCGCCAGACCGTGCGGAAAAAGTCTGGCGCACGCGGAACCGAGCGCAAAAGAGCAGAACACTACGCAGCCAGAATTTCCTTCACGGCACTATCGATGAATTTAACATCGATAGCGTTGGCTGCGGGACCGCCCGCAAAATGACCCCAAACCGATTCGATAGGCCGCAACTTTGCATTGGGCATCTTCGAAACCTCATACTCACTATCTTCCGGCGGAAAATACAGATCCGTGCGCCCGGGCATCACAATAGCCTTTGCAGTGATACTGGCCAACGCTCGATCGAAATCTCCCTTATATAGAGAATTCGCGGAAATATCGCCGTACTGCCAACTCCACATCATCGACAAGATATTATTCGCGTCCTTCTTCAAGAAGTCGCCTTCCCAGAACTGCGTAATGAAGTCCTCAAGAGAGCCATACCCCATTGCTTCCATGTCGAGCCGTTGACGCAGAAACGCCTGCGAAAATCCCCATCCGGCAAACACCCGCGCGGCAGCGCGCATTCCACGCGTCGGCGGTGCATCGTAGAAACCGTCCTTGAATTCCGGGTCCAACAGCAATGGAGCCTTAAGCCCTTCGATAAACACAAAATTGTGCCGCGAGCACCGCGCCGCCCCGCAGAACGGCAGAATGCGTTCGACCATTTCCGGATACATCGCGGCCCAGTGGAACGCCTGCATCGCGCCCATCGACCAGCCGGTGACGAGCCTGAGCGACTCGATGCCAAACTTCTCGGTCACGAGGCGATACTGCATCGCGACGTTGTCGTAGAGCGTCACATGCGGAAAGCGGCCGCGATCATAAGGGGGTGGATTGTTGCTGGGCGAACTCGATACGCCGTTGCCAAACATATTCGGCACGATGATGAAATACTCCCGCGGATCGAGCCCCATGTGCTCCCCGATCAGCCACTCATTGTCGACATGGCTGCCGCTATAAAACGTCGGATAGACGATCGCGTTGTCGCGCGCGGCATTCAGACGGCCATACGTCTTGTAGCTGAGCAGCATGTCAGAGAGCGTCGCACCGGACTGCAGCACGACGCGGCCGAGATTGAAAGTTTCGAAGTCTGTCATGTGAGCCTCATATTCAATTGGCGACGACGTTAAGGAATTTTTGGGTGCGCTCGTGAGTCGGGTTGTCGATGACCTGCTGCGGCGTCCCTTGCTCGATAACTTCGCCGCCGTCCATGAAGACAACGCGGTCGGCGACATCGCGAGCAAAGCGGATTTCGTGCGTGACCACGACCATCGTCATGCCGGCATCGGCCAGCCCGCGCATCACGCCAAGCACTTCACCGACAAGTTCTGGATCGAGCGCCGAAGTCGGTTCGTCGAAGAGCATCAACTTGGGCTTGATCGCGAGCGCACGCGCAATCGCCACGCGCTGCTGCTGCCCGCCTGATAGCCGATGCGGCAGAAAATCCGCGTGCGCGGCGAGCCCCACGCTCTTCAACAACTCCCGGCCGAGTGCTTGCGCTTCGGCACGCGGCACGTCATAGACCTGCCGCTGTGCTTCGACGATGTTGTCCAGCGCACTCAAATGACTGAAGAGATTGAAATGCTGGAACACCATGCCCACGCGCGCTTCGGCGCGTGCGCGTGCGAGGTTGTGCAGGGGCCGTACCGTGCCGCCGCCACCCGGTACTTCCCGGTAACCCACGTACTGCGAATCGACCTTGATCGTTCCCCAGTCAAGTGGTTCGAGATGGTTAATCAGCTTGAGCAGTGTGCTTTTGCCGGAACCGCTCGGGCCGAGGATGACGACCACTTCGCCATGCCCGATCGACAGGTCGACGCCGCGCAATATCTCGCGCTTGCCATACGATTTCCAGACGTTCCTGCACGCTACAAACGGTTCATCGCGATGCCGCGGCGTGCGACTTTCGGCAGGCAGCAGCGTCCCAATCCATGCGTGATCGTTCGCCTCCGGCGCTTTTGCGGCGACCGGAAAGTCAATCGGTGCATCGAGCGGTTTCACATCACGCGTCGAAGGGCGCAGTCCGAACCACGACAACGTGACCTTTCGGTCGCGCTCGTGATCGAAGATGCTTTCGAGCCACACCTGAAGCAAGGAGATCCCGCTCGTCAGGACCAGATAAATCACCGCCGCCGCGCCGAACACGGTAAAGAACTTGAAGTTCTGGCCGACGACCTGTTGCGAGCGAAACGTTAGCTCGTTGACGAAGATCACCGACGCGATCGACGTTAGCTTCAACATGCCGATGGTGTCATTGGCGAGACCCGGGATCACCGCGCGCATCGATTGCGGCAGGATAATGCGGCGTAACGTCAGCAACGGTCCCATGCCGAGTGCGGCGGCGGCGGTCGATTGCGAACGGTTCACTGACAAGATGCCGGCACGAAACAGTTCAGCGCTGAACGCCGCCTCGTTCAATGCAAAGCCGATAACCGCGGTCGTGACTTCATCGAAACGCAAACCGATCAGCGGCAACGCGTCGAAGATGAACACGAGTTGCAGTAGTTGCGGTGTGCCGCGCACGAACCAGATATAACCCCACGCCGCTGAGTTCAAGGCCTTGAATCGCGACAGCCGCATCAGCGCAAGACCGAGCCCGAGCACCAGCCCGATCGACATCGCTATCAGCGTAATCTTCACCGCGATCCACGCGCCGCCGAGCAGGAAGGGCGAGCCGACATAACCGGCCAGCTCCTTGAAACCGTCGAACACCTGAGCGCCATCGAGACTGGCCGCCATCGCCGGCTGCAATACGAACATGGCAACCATACCGAGAGCGCCGACTACGATGTGTTTGATACGCAATGCCTTCATTTCCGAACCTGATCCATGACGCTACCGGCACACGACACGGTGTGCCGCGCAGGCAGCCGTTATTGAGTAAGCAGTGTGGTCGGCGTTTGCAGCGACGGATCTACGCCGTATCGCTGAAAGGTCTTCTTCTGCGTCTGATTGGCCTGCATGATCTTGAGTCCATCGGAAACGGCGGCGATCATATCGGCGTTGCCTTTCTTCACGCCCACGCCGATCTTCATACCGCTCGTCACCATGAAGCCGCGCATGTAGAGTTGTGGGTTCTGTTTCGCGAGACCGTCGACGAGCGCCAGGTCGTACATCATGACATCGGCGCGATGGCTTGCGACGAGGCGTGCGCCCGACGCGATATCGGCGGACGTCATGATGGTCACGTCGGGCTTGCCTTCGGCTTTGCATTTGGCGGCTTGCGCTTGCGCCATCGTCAGTTCGACGGTGCCAATGCCTGCCGTGACCGTGAGGCCGCAGAGCTTGGAGATGTCATCGATCTTCTTGGGGTTGCCAGCCGCCACCAGACCGCCCGTGCCGGCCTGCATATACGTGACGAAGGTCGTTTCCTTGGCGCGTTCCGGCGTGTAGTACAGCAAGTCCCACATCACGTCGATCTGTCCGGCACGCAGTGCGGGCAGCAGCCCCGGCCAGCCGGCAGTGAAAAATTCCGTCTTCACGCCGGCGCAGTCAAACACGGTTCGGGCCATGTCTGCATCGGCGCCGATGATCTTATTGAAATCCTTGCTGTCACGAAACGCATACGGCGGCGACTCGGGGTCCACGCCGATCTTGATGGTCTTGCCCGCAAGCGATGGATATTTTTGAGCCACCTTGGAGGGTTCGCACGATTGCGCTGAGGCGCCTTGTGCGAGGAGAAGACCGGTGAGTGCGCATAGCAGCAGCTTGATTGCCTTTGACATGAACATGGCGAATCCTATTGAGGTTGAAGGAAATATGGGCGGACGAGGGCGGCATGGCAAAGTGAAAGTGAAGTGATCTAATGCCCGAGAAAGTCCATGTGGTTTGCAATCGAACCAGGCGTGGTGATGCAGACCCGGCCTTCGTCGCGCGCGCGGGCAATATGTTCGAGTGCCCGCCGCAAGTGACACAAACGATGCGGTTGTCCCATCAGGTACGCATGCAGCGCAATGCCCATCACCAGCGGTTCTCGCGCGGATTGCCGCAGCATTTCCTCAAAGTGATCGATCACTAGATCGGCGAACGATTTCGCGTCCATTTGGCGCGCAAGGATCATCGGGATATCGTTGACCTCCTCCGGATACGGAATCGCCCACAGCGGGTGACCGTTGCGCGTAAGCAGGCGCGTGGGCTGATCGTCGTGACACCAATTGAGCGTGTACTGATAACCCGCTTCGGCCACCAGATCGCTGGTGACATGACTTTCCGAGAGCCACGGCGATAACCAGCCGGCCGGCTGTTGCGCGCTCTCCGCCGCGATCCGCTCGCGACAAGCAACGATCAACGCGCGTTCGTCGTCTTCAGTCAGCGTTCCTTGTCGTTCCGAATTCGTATGGCCGTGCGCGACGAGTTCATCGCCACGCTGAGCGAACGCGGCGACCAGTTCGGGGCAGTGATCGTAGAGCGCCGTGTTGATGATGGCCGCGGTTGGCAGTGCGAGTTCATCGAAGAGATCGAGACAGCGCCATGCGCCCACACGCAATGCGTATTCACGCCACGCGTGATTGAGCACATCGGGTTCGGGCATCACCGGGCCGATAGTCGGTCCCAGTCCTTCACCGAACGCAAAGTGCTCGATGTTGAAGCCGATATAGACCGCCAACCGGGAACCGTCGGGCCAACGATAAACAGGGCGGCCGTTGATCGGCAAATATTGAAAGCGCCCGTGGCCGGGCAGCGTGCGATGTGCGGGAGAATCCATGGTCCAGTGAGTCCTGTCGAACGGCGCGTGCGCCTGTGTTCAAGTCAGAACCCATGGTAGGGAAGCCAAAATCGCGGCATCGAGCTTGCTGCGAACAAACTCTTGTACGCACGCGTATCGGAGGTCACTACTCGCTACTTCACGCGGTGAAGAGCGACTTCCGGATGATCGCGTGCACGCCCCAGTTGCCGTCTACCACCTGCGTCACGCCGAAGTCGACTGCGACCGAGATCAGAGAGATCGCCTCATCTTCGGAAAGGCCCTTGGTCGTCATCAGGAAGCGCCGGGTTTTGATGAACGCGTCGCGCATCGCGAGATCGAGCGTGGATTTTTCGTACACAGCGCTTTGCGCGCTCGTGCCGAACTCGGCCAGATAGTTCGGATAGCTGAAGCCGTGAAGAACCCATTCGTCGGCGGTTTCGACTAGCGGATAGGTGAGGTCCGCAAACACCTGCCTGCCGAGCGTCTCTTTCTTGTGGAGCACCAGTTGGAAGTCGCCGGTGAGCGAACATTCGATCGCGGTGCCGCACAGTTCTGAATCTCCTTGCGATGCATGCGGGTCGCCGACGGAGAGCAGAGCGCCGGGCACCCCGACTGGCAAGAACACGCTCGCTCCACGCGTCACGCGCCAGTTGTCGAGATTTCCGCCGAAGGTGGAGGGCGGGATCGAATCGATCAGACCATCCTGCTGCGGCGCGACCGTGATCACGCCGAAGTGCGGACGCACCGGAATCTGGACGTTCTTCAGGATGTCGTGATTCTCGACCACCGTCGAATGATCGACTGGCACGCCGGGATAGTCGATTGTCGGATGCATCACGCCAAAGGGATCGCGCTGAGGTGTCCAGCGGAAGTTATAGACAGCGCGCGCGCAGGCGGTTTTGCCTGCGGTGGCGTCGGCATCAAGTTCATAGATGGTGACGACCTCGCGCGGTTTCGGCTCGGTCAATAACTCGCGATAGTGGAAGCCCCACCACGCAGCGGCATTGCTGCCGAACGCGCGGCCGGCGAATTTAGGATTGGCGCAACGGCGCGGGTGAATGTCGAGAATGCGCACTTCCAGCACATCGCCGGGTTCCGCGCCGCGCACGGCAATCGGTCCGGTACAGATATGCACGCCGAAGCCTTCACCCGCGCCACGTCCATAGATGGACGCATCCATGGGACCGGCGCCGCGGCGATTGACGTTCTTGCGCCCGGCGGTCCAGTGGAACACGCTTTCAGCGCCAGGATCACCCTGCACCATGCGCTCCCAATCATCCGCCGCGTGTTGCGTGAGTGTTTCGATCGTCACCGTGTCGCCGCTGTTCAGTTCGAGCACGGGCTTCAGATCGTGACTGAAGTAACCCCAGTGAATTGTGTTGGCCGTCGCGCGCAACAGATGATGACGCGGCTTGCCGGACTCGCGGGACAGGGGTGCCGAAGGCGCGTCAAGCTGCTCGGCGGAGCCGGTCTCGTCCGCAACTTCATGAACCGCACCCTGCTCGGCGAGCTGTGCCTGCACGATCAGACTCCCGGCGTTGACGGGCAAGCCGCGCGAGATTCGCCGCACGAGAAGGCGCGCTAATTCAAGACCCGCTTCATGCCGGAAAGTGCGTGGCGACGCGCCATATTGCTCGCGAAACGCGCGGCTGAAATACGCGGGGTCGTTGAAACCCCAACGGAAGCAGACATCGGCAATCGAAAGCTTTTCATACAGGGGATTGACCAGATCCGCGCGGCAGCGCTCCAGTCTGCGTGAGCGCAAGTAGGTCGAGAAATTCTGTCCAACCGCTTCAAACAGTTTCTGCAAATAGCGCGGCGACACGCGCTCTTCCTTCGCTATCGATGTCAACCCGAGATCGGGGTCAGCGAGATTGCCTTCGATGGTTCGACATATACGTGAAAAGAGCGCGGCCTGAGACGGCGTGAGGCCACTGAAGCTGCCTTCCTTGTCGTGCCCGACGAGACTGGCGACCAAAAACTCCGCGAGCGCGAGTTCGAGGGGACGCAGATCGTCGAGTGACAACGTCTCCACGCTTTCAGCAATCGAGCGCAGAAAGCCTGAAAAGACGTGACCGATACCGGCGTCTCCGGGCAAACGCCCGGCACGCAGTGAGAACGGTGTAAGAAGGCGTGCGTTGATGGCGGCGCGGGGCACGCGGATCACGAACGCACGGAAGTCGGAGGTGAACGACAGGCCCGCTTCCTCGCGCGACGACGCATAGACAATATCACCGGTTGCAACTCGCGCGCGCACACCGTCGGCGACGAGCGTTACGCCTCCGTCGAGATGCAGCACGATCACGAGACTGTCGGTGCCGTCGACTTTGAGCTCGATAGTTTGCGCGAACGCGGCCAGCGCGATCAGTTCAAAGCCGTTGCTCGACTTGCGCGACTTGATGGTTCCATGCAAGTGGCGCGCGGCTGCCTGAGGCGCGCCGCAGCGCAGACCAAGCCGGTCGAGCGCCTCGTTCCATGCTCGCAGGCGATCTACTTCGGCGTACGACTCGGTGGTGAAACGCAGTAAGTCCAACCCAGGCTCCCGGACCCTGACGAACGTCAGTCGAGTGATTCAAAGGCAATGTCCGTGCCATCGATAACAACGCCGTTAGCGCTGTGGCGCTGCGCTACGACGGTGCGTGGACGCACCGCTACCGCGCTGCGCTACAACTGTGCGCGGACGCACCGTCGTAGCGCACGCGCACAACTCACGCGCGAGGCTTTTTCTTCGGAGGAAAAATGCTGCGGGGGATCTTGCAATGAATGCCCTGACGGCCATCGACGACCTGGGTCACGGAGAAATCCGCGGCGACGCTCATTAGCGAATACGCGTCGTCGCGGGACAGGCCTTGCTGCTCGGTAAGCAGCAACAACATATCGCGTGAAGCGTTTTTGGTCGCGATGTCGAGGTCTTCATCAAAGCCGTGGACAATCCAGTATTCGGGCGTTTCCAGCAGCGGCGAGGGAAATCTGAAGTCGCGCCGCAGCACGATCTGGAACATCACATTGAGCGACGCCTCGATCGCGGTGCCGCTGATTTCGCCATCTCCTTGCGATACATGCGGGTCCCCGATCGAGAACAACCCGCCGTCCACGGCGACCGGGTAGTACATGGTGGAGCCCGCGCCGATGCGCCAGTTATCGATATTGCCGCCATGTGCGCCCGGCGGCACGGTGCTTACGCGGCCCGCCACATCGGGCGCGACGCCCGCCGTGCCCAGATGAGGGCGCACCGGCACGCGAATGCCTTCGAGCGCGGGTTCGCGGCAGCAGTCGCGAATCTCCGAGCGCTTGCCCGGCACGAGATATTTGCCGGGATAGTCATACCCATACAGCGCGTGAGCGGTGTTAGATGCCTGATCGAGTTCGTAGATAGTGACGCGTTCCTTCTCGAAGTCGGTGAACAGATGACCCCAGTGCGCCGCGAGATTCGAGCCGTAGTTGAAGCGCGGAATCATCTGCAGATAACGTACCTCCAGCAGGTCGCCAGGTTTTGCGTCCTTCACGAAGATCGGTCCCGTCATCAGATGCACGCCGGGTTGGCGATCGGATTCGGGAATCGTGTCGTAGAGCGCGCGCACCTTGTCATCCATCATGAGGTCGGGGGCGTCGCCTGCATGATGCGTGATCGCTTCGGCGCGAACGAAGTCGCCGCTCTCGACGATCAGTGCGGGCGCTAGCGCCGCGTCAAAGTATCCCCAGTGAACATTTTTCTGGATAGCTGGCAGGTCATGAAGCATGCTTTCTGAAGCTCCGTAAGAGTGTGCGATCGGTGCAACGCGACCGATGACAGATCGTACGAGCGACAGAATAGTTACACTTGGGTGACTGCGTACAAAAGCTTGTGCGTGGGCGAAGCTCGTTCCGGCACCACCGCGCTTACGAGGGTCTTGTAGTGTCGGGGCTTAAGCGTAGCCGGTCGTGCCGACGTTCAGGCATTGGCGTTGGCGAGGCGACTACAGGTCGCTTTCCTGACATTCGCACACCCGCGTGTGCTGCGTCGATTGAATGATTCCGGTAAGCCGATCCGGTTCGCTTTCGATTGCAGGATTGGTCGAGTCCTCCATTTGAGGAATTTTTTTCGATAAGGGAGTGTCAACTTCCCGCGGCCACTCCACGTGAGCCGCGGCCACCTGCGGAGTGGCCGCATCCGTACCTTTAACGCGCCTTTCCTTTGGTGCGCAGTTCGATGAGGCCGAGCAGCATCTCGTCGCGCTCTGTCTCCAGCTCCTCGATGGACCGCGATCCGACCTCGGCATGAACGCCGTCGATCAGCTTCTTCTGCACTTCCGGCGTCAGCTCCGGCGAGCCCAGTTCCTTCCACCCAGCCGTCATCGGGCCGGCGAACTGATGGAAGAAGTGCTCGATGCCGCCCGGGCCGCCGCCGAGGTGATTGAGCATCATGTTGCCCATCAAGCCCCACCGCAGGCCCGGCCCCCAGGAGAGGGCGGTGTCGACGTCGGCGGCGCTCAGCACACCCTCTGACACCAGGTAATAGACCTCGCGCGCCACCGCGAACTGCAGACGGTTGGCGACGTGGCCCCGCAATTCCTTGTTCAGGCGCACCGCCTGTTTCCCGATCGACGTATAGAACTCCATGGCGCGCTGGATCGTCTCTTCCGAGGTCTTGGTCCCGCCGACGATCTCGACCAGCGGAATCAGGTGCGGCGGATTGAACGGATGGCCGACGACGCAGCGCTCGGGATGCAGCACGGCGCCCACCTGGATGCTGCTCATGGGCAGGGTCGACGTGCTCGATGCGATGATCACGTGGGGGGGCAGCAGCTCATCGAGTTGCCGATAAAGATCCTGCTTGAATTCGAGCCGCTCGGGGCCGTTTTCCTGGACCAGATCCACATCCGTGAGTGCTTGTGCAAGCACGGGCGTGAACGTCAGGTTCGCTTGCGACGCTCCGGGCGCCAGGCCCAATCTCGTGAGCGCCGGCCAGGCAGCCTCCACGAATGCCCTGAGCTGGGCTTCGGCATTCGGGGCGATGTCCGTCGCAACGACCTTCAGCCCCTTGGCGAGAAACAGCGCGGTCCAGCTGGCACCGATCACGCCGGTGCCGATGATGGCGATGCGGCGAATGGGCTGGCTCTTGGTATCAGTCATGTCATGTCTCCAATGCGTGGGTCAGACTTCGGCATAGGCGATGCCGGTGAGGTTGCCTTGGGCGAAGAGGAAGTTGCGCTGGTTCTTTCCATCGAGATCGGCGGAATAGACGGAGCCGCCCAGGTCTGTGACGAACATCCGATTACCGGGAAGGTCGAGTGCGATGCCGATTCCTTCCATCAGGTGCGTAACGAGGATTTCGGACGTCGCCGTTCCATCGATCGGCGCACGATTGACGCTGTTGCCGCGCGGAGGATCGCCGCGGTCGGTCCAGTAGAGGACACGCTTCGCGAGGTCGAGCTCGAGGTCGATGGGCTCCGGCAACCGGTCGAACAGCACTTCGATGTCGGAGCGGTTGGCCGGGCCTTCGCCCTGCGGGATGTCGATATTGGCGCGGAAGATGCGGCCTAGGCCGGCGTTGTCTGGACCTTTCTGCGTCCAGTAGAGCTTCCTGTCCTTCGGATCGATCGTGATTCCGACGCACCACCGGGTCTGGTCGAGCCGATCCTGGTCGCCATGCCCGGTCGCGACCAGCGTTTCGACTTGAGAGCCGTCGAGGTTGGCGCGCATCACGCGCATGCCTTCCCGATCGCACCAATAGAGCTTGCCACCTGCCTTGTCGAGATGAATCTGCTTCGGTGTGTGCGTGACGCCTTGCGGGACGATGACCACGCGGCTCTTGCCATCCAGGTCGGCGCGTTCGATCGAGCCGTCATGGAGGCCGATCGAACCCATGTTGGTCCAGTAGATATGACCGGCATCCACGTCCACGACGATGCCGTCGGGGAGGCGGCAATCCGCGACGATCGTCTTGAGGTCGGATCCGTCGGGATTGATCGAGTGAATGCGGCCACCGCTCAATTCGAGGAAAAACAATCGGCCGGAGCGGGTCGCGTCCGCGGAAACATTTGTTCCGCCTATTTGGGGCATGGTCATGGTGCGTCCTTTCGGGTCACTGCCTCTGGAAGAGAGATTGAATGTCGGGCGCGACTGTGTACCCCCGGGAAGCGGTCTCGTCCATCATCGCGAAGGGATCGGAAAACCAAGGGTCTGCGCCAAAGAACTACCTGCGATACGGAGGCCGCGAGATTTTTTGATGGTAGTTGGCGGGGGCAAAGGATGGCTATTACATAAATCTGGTACTAGCCCAGCGAGGATATTGGCGCTCTACGCTTGTTGAGCGACCAGGCCAGCCACCTGGACGTGCCTCGGACTACACAAAAATGCAATGTCTCGGCTGAGCACAACGCTAGATGGAGCAGAGGAGGGGACTGAAGCCCCCGGACAGATGTTGGGGCCGTCCACCACTGCGCGCGCCGTAGATTGTGTCATCCACTCGCCCCATCAGCGAAGCTATCGGCCGCACGATATCCGGCTCTGCGGCCGGGGTGCCGACCCGAGCGATTGCAACTCGAGCGATACCTGTTCGGCGACGTTCTGCCCAAGCCGGCTGCCGACGAGTTTGAGCATCAAATCAAGCGGCGCGGTACCGCCGACGCACGTCAGGCGATCGCGGTCGATCACGAACAGTTCGTCTGCAAAATGGACTCGCGGAAACTCCTTGCGCAACACGTGCAGGTCTTCCCAATCCACAGTGCAGCGGTGGCCGTCGAGCAACCCCACCGACATCAGCGCATACGCACCGGTGCACATGCCACCGAGTGGTACACCCTGCCGCGCGAGATCGCCGAGCAGCTCCCTGACGCTGCTATCCACCGCGCTGCGGATTTGCGTGCCGCCGCAGACGATCAGCACATCCGGCCTGCCCGCTTCTTCAAGCGTGCACGCGGGCTTGAGCGTGATGCCGTTGCTGGCGCTCACTGGCACGCCATCGGGTGTAAGGATCGACCATCGATAATGCTGCGCGTGGGCGACGTGATTCGCCACGCGCAGCACCTCGACCGCGCTCGTGAACGCGATCATCGAAAAGCCGGGCAGCGTGAGAAAGCCAAAATGCGCAAGGCTCTGCAACGGCAATTCATTCGTGGCTGACGTCACTTCACTCTCCATGATGCTTACGGTAGGTCTGGTGGTCGCGGAAATCGATGGTTTTCGCGGTGGCATGCTGCTCTCTACCGGTTCAGTTCTGTGCGGCCGGCCGCTCGGCTCGTACGCGCATTACACTGCGCAGACCTGCGAAGCGCGGCGCGCTGACCGTGCCCGGGGAGCGGCCGAAGCTCTCGGTGATACGATCCAACATGATCGCGAGCAGCACCACCGATAAGCCGCTTTCGAAGCCCAGCCCGATATCGAGGCGCTGAATACTGGCAAGCACATCGTTGCCGAGACCGCCCGCGCCGACCATCGACGCAATGATCACCATCGATAGCGCCAGCATGATCGTCTGGTTCACGCCCTGCATGATCGACGGCAACGCGTTGGGAAACTGCACCTTGTACAGCAATTGCCACGGCGTGCAGCCGAACGCCTGCCCCGCTTCGACGATCTCGCGATTCACGTGACGGATGCCGAGGCTCGTCAGACGCACGGCGGGCGGCATCGCGAAGATCACCGTAGACAGAATCCCAGGCACGCGGCCGAGGCCAAACAGCATCGCAGCCGGGATCAGGTAGACGAAGGCGGGCATCGTCTGCATCAGGTCGAGGATCGGTCGCACGACCATCGCGACGTGCTTGTTCTTTGCGGTCCAGATGCCGAGCGGCACGCCGAACACGAGGCTGATCAGCGTGGAAGACAACGTCAGACCCAGCGTGATGACGGTCTGATCCCAGAACCCGGTCGCATAGATCAGTAATTGCGATAGTGTCGCGAAGATCGCAAAGCGCCAGCCGACCCGCCACAAGCCGATTCCAATGAAGAACGCCATCAACGCCCACATCGGAACGGCTTGCAGGCCATGTTCGATCAATGCGGCAAAACTCTCGATCGCCTTGCCGATCGAATCGAAGGTACTCGCGTCGTGATCGAGCAGATAGTGAACCGACTGGTCGACCCAACGGCCGAGTGGAATGATCTCAGACATGGGCACCTCGATTGCGCGTGATTACCTTCAGAACGTCCGCCCGATCGACGGAACCGCAATAGCGGTCTTCATCGTCGACCACGGGCAGCGCGGTCGAGTTCACGCACAGGCGCGACACCACGTGATCGAGCGACGCGCCACGCGAAATGCATTCGACCTTGCGCAGCGACGGCGACGCATTCCCGATCGCATCGCGCGTCACGAAGCCGCGAATGCGGCGCTCCGCATCGAGCACGAAAGCGTATTCGGCGCTGCCGTTCAACGACGCTTCGACGCTCGACTGATCGAGAATACGCACGAGCGGCACGCCGTTCGTCTGCATCAGATCGCCCGCCGTCAGATAGCGGCTCGTATCGACGCCTTCGAAGAAGGCACGCACGTAATCGTCGGCGGGGTTCGCGATGATGTCTTGCGGCGTACCAATCTGCACGACGCGGCCGCCTTCCATGATTGCTATCCGGTTGCCGATGCGCAGCGCCTCTTCGAGATCGTGCGACACGAACACGATCGTGCGGCGCTGATTGTTTTGCAGTTCCAGCAGTACGTTCTGCATTTCCTTGCGCTTGAGCGGATCGAGTGCCGAGAACGCTTCGTCCATGATCATCAGCGACGGGTTCACCGCGAGCGCACGCGCGAGACCCACACGCTGCTGCATGCCGCCGGACAGTTCGGCCGGCAGCTTCTGCGAGAACGTCGCGAGGCCGACCTGTTCGAGCACTTCGAGTGCACGCTTTTCACGCGTCTTGCGTCCCATGCCGGCCACTTCGAGACCGAAGGCGGCATTCGACAGCACCGTGCGCTGCGGCATCAGCGCGAACGATTGGAACACCATGCTCATCTCAGTGCGCCGCAGCGACGTGAGTTCGGAGCGGCGCACTGCGGCAATGTCGCGGCCATCGATGATGACCTTGCCCGCCGTCGGCTCGACGAGCCGGTTGATCAGGCGGATCAACGTGGATTTGCCGGAACCTGACAAGCCCATCAGCACGAAGATCTCACCTTCCTGAACGTCGAACGAGACATTGTGGACGCCGACCACTTGGCCTGTTCTGGCAAATATCTCGTCCTTGGTGGCGCCGTGCGCGAGCAGGTCAGCCGCCGCGTTGGGATTGTTTCCAAAAACCTTGCAGAGACCTTCGACCACAACCTTTGGGGAATCCATTGAATTCATGTCCTTGTGATGCAGGCGCCGGCCTGCACATTGATGCCTCCGTGGCTTTTCGTACTCGCCGGGCAAACCAGGGTGATAGTCGCGCGCAGAGCGGCTTTCAGCAAAGCTCGGCCGTTCGGCGGCTTTGGCGCAGTCGGTGACTGCACAAGCGATGGATCAACAGGGACTCTTGAATCAAACCATCAAGATTTGAACGAGACGTACGTCTACCCCTATCAGCGAGAATGCGAGAAACACGCAAAGACAGCTGGTGGATCTCGCCACCGACATCAGGTAGGAGCCACGAAACTAACTAAGAAATCATTGCGTCTTAGCAACCCAGCTATCCACGCGCTCCGCGTGCGCCGCAATCCACGCATCAGCCGCAGCCGTCGGCTTGCTGCCATTCTCGGTCGCCAGCATGACGCTATCGATCTCACCCGGTTTCCACTGGAATTTCTTAAGGAACGCAACCACAGGCGCGGCCTTCGTCTCGAGCTGTGGGTTGATCACGTTATCAACATGCTCGGCGCCGCCAAATACCTTCTTGGGATCGTCCAGAAATTTGAGCTTCCACTTGGCAAACATCCAGTGGGGTGCCCAGCCTGTCACTACAACCGGCTTGCTCCCGTTCATCCGTCGAGCGAGTTCCGCCGTCATTGCGCTGCCCGAGCTCGGCATCAAAGTCAGGCTGAGGTTATAAGCCTTGATGGCGTCGTCGGCTTTCTTCATCACGCCCGCACCTGCGTCGATCCCGACGATACGATCGTTGAAATCCGCTTTGTGCGCTTCGAGATCGGCAACGCTATTCTCGGGCACGCTCGCCGGTACGACCAACCCGATCTTTGCATCCGGGAAATTGGTGCCGAGGTCGGTCACTTTCCCTTTGAACTGCTCCCAGTACGCGCCATGTGTCGCCGGCAGCCAGGCTGACAGCGTCGCATCAAGATCGCCCCGTGCGACGCCCTGCCACATGACACCTGCTGCCACAGGCACGAGTTGAACCGGATATCCCAGTCGCTTCTCGATAATGCGTGCGGCCACGTTCGACGTTGCGACGCTGTCGTCCCAACCTTCGACATAGCCAATCTTGATTGGCGGTTTGGTATCCGCTGTCGCACTGACGGATGTACTCATCATCGTTACCATTGCAGTGCCCAACACACTGCACAACAATAGTTTTTTGAAAGCCTTCTTCATTGATTTCCTTTGCTTGTTAACCATAAGGAGAAAACCGCTGGCTTGCTCATGATCGGGCTGTTATCGTGCCTTCCCGGGAGTCGGGCGAATCCGGCAATACGACATGCCCGGTGTCGATAAAACGCGATCAGATGCGCTGCGGGTTGCGGTGTGTCGAGCGATACTTCCGTGCAGCCGCGAGTGAGCGCTCAATGCTCAACGAAGGCGAGCATCAACTTCCCGATTCCCCGTCCTGATACGCGGGGTTGACAGCGAACTGGACAATGCTGGTGACGTCATCTCTGCGATAAAGGGCGCCAGAGGAGGGCCCATAGCGCGTACAGGGTCATCGTTCCGATGATTGCGCGGGTCTGTTTCAATGCACTCAGCGTCGCGCGCTTCTGCTGCTGGCGCAAGGCACTGGGAAATGGAGTGCGGACATTCGGCCTTGCTCTGCGTGCGAGTCGAGGACTTCCGCCAGCTCATCCTCTCCGGTTACGGCGTGCTCGACAAAGAATGGCCACACAGCGTGCGGCCTTCACGCGCCTTCATGATGAACGACCGGAATCAGCAAACGTAACATGTCATTGCCCTTCGATATCGTTTGCATGCTTTCATTTCAACAAATGCGGCATCAAGGCGCCGAAAAAGTTCTAGTTCGATGCATAAAGATGCCGTCAACGTGGCTCGGAACTGGCAACTCGAAGGTGCAGCGTGCCCCTTCGTGCGTAGCCCTGGAGATGGATGGCTTTCACACGTCCAGCAGCAACTGTTGCCGCATCGAATGAAGAACATAACTCGCAGCTGGTGACGCCAAATCGCGTCTTATTGTTTGCCTTCTGCTGTGCAGCGCTGACGGCGAACCTGTCGTCGCGGCAAGCGGCTCAATTGGTCTGCCGTAACTTACACGAACCGCTGCCCACTCGAATCCATTCACTGATGGTTTATATAACCGATATCATGGCAGCAGTTTTCCACTGCACACGACAGTACCCTTCCAACCTATCGTTCACCATTCCGATGTCCATAACAGTTAGCTTCCCCGTCGAAGTGCGCGACTGGATTGTCCACAATCTCACACGCGGCGTCGCGCCACAGGCGATCGTGCGCGAGCTGGTCGATCGAAATAACGCAGCGGAGCTCGCGTCGGCAATGGTCGATGCGGTCTCCTCGGCTTTTTTATACGGGACACCGTTGCCGGGCGAGACGCTCGAAATCGGCGGTGCGCCAGTCACTTACGAAGTGGAGCCGCTGCGCGTGCCGGACGGTGCGGTGATCCGGCTCGGTGAACGCAAGGTGCGCGTGATGTCGCGGATGCACCGGCCATCCTCGGTACTGCTCGCGGATTTTCTCACCGCGAACGAATGCGAGCAGCTGATCTCGCTCGCGCGGCCGCGGCTGGATCGTTCGACCGTGGTCGATCCGGTGACCGGCCGTCATGTCGTGGCTGGCCACCGCAGCAGCCACGGCATGTTCTTTCGTTTGGGCGAAACGCCGCTGATCGCGCGCCTCGAAGCGCGGATCGCCGAGCTCACCGGCCTGCCGGTCGAGAACGGGGAGGGCCTGCAACTGCTGCATTACGAAGCGGGCGCCGAGTCGACGCCGCACGTCGACTATCTGATCGCGGGCAACCCGGCGAATCAGGAGTCGATCGCGCGTAGCGGGCAGCGCGTGGGCACGCTGCTGATGTATCTGAACGATGTGGAAGGCGGTGGTGAAACCGTGTTCCCGCAGCTTGGATGGTCGATAGTGCCGCAGCGCGGCCAGGCCCTCTATTTCGAATATGGAAACCGTTTCGGGCTCTCCGATCCGAGCTCCCTACATGCGAGCACGCCCTTGCGGACGGGCGAGAAGTGGGTGGCCACCAAATGGATCCGTACTCGCCGCTTCGTGCCTCGCGATCAGGCGTAACGGTTTGCGGGGCGGCTAAACGCGCTCCCCGCCTACTGCGTTTCAGCGCACGAAGACCTCGTCGGCGACCCAGCCGTTCGACGTCAGATGCACGCCTTCGCGCAACTGCATCGTGCCCGCGCCCTCGATCACGCGTTTGATCATCGGGAACACGCGCTGCGCATCGGCATCTTTGGCCCACGGTGACGGATCGATCTTGTAGGTATAGATGACCGAGGTGGCGGTCTTACCTTCCACTTGCATTGGCCGCTCCCATCCCACCACCTTGTCGAGGGTGAGCGTGGCTGCACAGAAATCAGCCGGGTGCGTGACGCGCGAGGTGGCGGTCGCGACGACTTCCGGAATGTGCAGATAGTATTTCTGCCCTTCGGCTGTCAACTGGTACTGGCGAGCGTTCGCGGTGATCTTCTTGCCGCTGGGGTCAGTGCGTTCGACCACCATATCCTGGCCCGCTACGATACCGAGTTTCTCGAGCACCGGCATCTGTACCGCGTCGCGGCTACCGGAGGCGACATCGTCCGTCGTCACGTAGATCGGCCAGTCGTATTTGGCGAGGCATAAGTGGCCGCGCTGGGCGAGAAAGTCGTTGATGGTAGCCGTGAAATTCTCGCGGCTAACGTCTTGGCTCTTGTCGTGGCAGCCAGCGAACAGGGTCAGGGCGCTCAGGGCAAGTGCACCGCAAGCAAGGCGGGCGGCGATGGAACGTCGCGTCATGGTGTTTGTTGCTCAGGTTAGGTTGCTAAGGTACGGATAAGACAGAGCACGCGGCCTGCCTGGAAGGGCAGGCCGCGTGCGAGGATCATCGATTTTGTCAATTTACGCAGGAGCCGCTGGTGGGCGGCGTGGCGGGCGGTTGATAACCATCGGTGAGCGTGTTCAGGAAGCAAACCAGGTCGGCGATGTCCTGCTGCGTCAACTGCGGCGTCGAATGAATCGGGCGCGGCTTTGCACCGTCGGCCGCCGTCGTGCCACCTGCGTCAGTCTGGCCTTGTCCCATTGGCAGTTCTTCGTCGATATTGCCCTGATAGGCCGCGGGCAGATCGTTGAAGGATTGGGCCGTCGCACCCGACGCGGCCGTCGGGAACAGCGCGAAGGATGGGTTCTGCACCTGGTGGCTGGAGTCGCCGCCCGTGCTTGGATACCAGTATTCAGGGTTGGTGTCGCGCGTGTTGTAGAAATTGATCACCTGCACGAGCGAGTGGAACACGCCGTTATGGAAGAACACGGACCGCGTCGCGACGTTGCGCAGCGTCGGCACCTTGAAGCGGCCGCAATACGGGTCGGGGACATTGACGCCGGTGAACGAATCCGGACCGGCGCCGCTCGTCGCGGAGCCCGGAATGTGGATCGTCGCATACGGTCCGCACAGACCCATGTCGACGAATGACGCGTTCGTGTTGGCCGGAATCGGATCTGTGTTGTTCGGGATCGACGCGTCGTTGCGCGGCGCACCGATCGCCTGGTAGGTAAAGTCGGTCATCAAACCGACCGAGCCCTGGAAGTTGGCGCCCACGTAGTGGCAGGCCGCGCAGCCGGCGCCGTTCGTAGTGTCATTGAATAGTTTGAGACCGCGCGTCTCGGCAGCCGTCAACGTGCCGCCGAGCTTGTTGCCGATATACAGGTCGAACTTGCTCGTGTACGTCTCGAACGACGGCTCCTCAATCTGGAACTGCTGCAGCGCGTCGCCGATATCGTTGAACGCAGCCATGGTATTGCCGAACACGCCCTGGCCGTACACCTGTTGGAACCGCGTGGCGTACGGTCCGTTCTGCACGGCCTTCACGACGACATCCGGCGAGCTGTTGTTCATCTCGATCGGATTCAGCAACGGAAACGCCGGCTGCGTAGCGAGCGTCGTGGCGCGACCATCGAGCATGAAGCCGCCGCCGGGCGCGTTCTGCGTGACGCCGTCCGGGTTCGCCGCGTTGTCGTCGTACGGCGGCGTCATCGCCTTGTAGCGCAGCGACGGCACTGCGCGCACGCCCGACAGCGACGGATCGGAGCCGAGCTGTACCGACAGGCTGTTCGGTGGCCCGTACGCGTAGGCCGGGCTATGACAACTCGCGCATGCCATGTTCTTGTTGCTCGACAGAGATTTGTCGAAGAAGATCGTTTGGCCGAGCTGCGCCTTCTGGCTTAGCGTCGAGGCGGCAGGCGCCGATGCGCCAGATGATGGGCTTGACGCGTCGCTGCTGGACGAGCTACCGCCGCCACAGGCGGCCAGTATCGCGGAAACGGAGCAGATTAGAGCAAGAGATAGCGTACGCATGGTTGGTATAGTTTTCGCCGGGAAGTCAGTTTCCGGGCGACCCCGTAGTCGCACGAGGCGAGGTGGCCGGGAAAATGTGCGAGATGTTCAACAAAAGTGCCGGGTAACGCGCAAGGCATACCCGGCATACAGCTGCGATGGTTTCAGACGGGGAAAGGGCGGGCCCTTTCCCCGTGACCGTGAAACTTACTGGATCGTCCAGATGTTGGTCTGGGTCTTGTCCGGACCCGGCTGGCGATTAGCTTCCTGCGTACCGATGATGTCGGCCGGATTCAGCTTCTGCGTATAACCCTGCGGCGTGATGTACGCATGGTTCATCGGACGGACCGAGTCGAAGTGCGTATCGGCGCTGTCCGCGAGTTCCGGCAGGTTCAGGATGTTCGCCGTGATGAAGCTCTCGGTGTACTTCGAGCGGGCGATGTACGTGGACTCCTGGCCCGGTGCCGGATCGGCGAGCTGGAACATGTCCTGCAGCGTACGCACGAGCGCGAAGTGGCTGTACGCGTCGCTGTCCTGGATGCCCTGCGCGCCATGGTTCGTGACCACACCGAAGATCGAGTTGCCGTGACCGTGGTTGCCCTTGTTGTACTGCGTCGTCGTCGTCGGCGTGTACTTGCCGTTCGTGAACGTGAGCGGTTCAGCGGCCGACGTTTGACTCGGGTTCCAGCCGCAGCACGACGTCGAGCTACCTTCGCCTTCGTCGAACATCACGACGATCGCAACGTGACGCTTCGGATTGTTCCAGATCGGCGAAGCCTGGATCTTGGTCACCACCTGCTGGACGTACGCGTCGCCACGCTTCACGAGGTTGTCGCCCTTACAGGTCGGGTCGTTACCCGTGCCGTGCATGTCGTCGCACTGGTCCGGAACCACGAAGTTGACCGCGCCAACGTCGCCGTTCTGCAGGTCCGTATCGAACTGGTCGAAGTTGTAGCCTGACGGGACCGGGTACACCGACGTGTTCTGGAGCGCCGAAGCGTACTGCGTACCGAAGATCGTACGGTTGCTAGCGAAGAATTCCGGCAGCGAACGCGCGGTCTGGTAGGCCATGCCCGGGTGATGCTTCGTCTTGTACAGCGCTGACGGCATGTTCAGAGCCGGGCTGGTCAGGCCGGCGGTGACGGTGCCTGCGATGCCGTTGTAGCCGGCCACGACGGCCGGGTCGGCGATGCTGTCGGTACGCGGATCCTGGCCCGGGTTCATCGACTCGCTATACGTGCGCCACGCGAGGCCAGCGTTCGACAACTGCGTGAACAGGTTCGGTTGGACAATGTTGTGCGCAGCGGTCGTCCCCGTCGGACAAGTGCCAAAGCCGGACAGGTCACCGTTCTGATTGGCCGGAACAGCGGCCGTCGCCACCAGCGGCTGACCGTCTGATGCCTTGCCGCCCGCGAACGCGGTGTCCTTCAGCGCGGAAGCGTCTACGCCGCAGCCCCACCAGTTGTCGTCGGTGATACCCCAGTCGTCCGCACCGCCGAGCGCCGTGTAGTTCGGTTCCGACGGGTTGCCGGTCGAGTAATAGGTCGTCGCCTGGTTCCACTTGCCGCTCGTGAAGTCGAGGTTGCCGGCGATGTACGGTGCGTCGCCCGAGCCCTCGATACCGATCGTGCCGCCCGTCGTGGTTCCGATCGAGCGGTTCTCGAGCATGACAATGAAGACCGCGTCATAGCGCGGAATGCCTTCGACGTTGAACGCAGCCTGCTGCGACTGCGCGAACGTGATCGGCGTCTGCGTCTGTGTCGGCACAACGGCCGTCGTCGAGGTCACACCCGCCTTGCCGACGAGCGACGGATCGCCGCCCGCAACCGCGAGGTTATCCGGGTACATGTCGCCGCGATCGAGCTTGGTCGTTGCGTACGTATAGCGGTTCGTCAGTGCATTGTCTTCAAAGAGGATCGCCGACTGCTCGGCGCCCGACAGCTTGTTCACGTCGCCGAGCACGTCGGCGGCCGCGACAGTCGCTGCCGAAGCGGCCACACCCGGACCGCTCAGGCGCGTCGCGAGGTTGGCCTTCTCGGTGGCGTAGGTCGTGCCGTTCGCTTCAACCAGACGCTGAACTTCGCTCGACATCGGGCTGATCACGACGTTCGTCGCGCCCTGGTCGGCGATCTGTGCCGCCGAGGCGCGCAGGATCATGTGGCTCGGGGCGGCTGCGCCGGTCGCCGTGTTGGTGGCCTTGGTGCTCACGTCGGCTATCAGTTGGCCGCTGCCGCTGGTTTTCAGCGTGAAATGGCCCGTGCTGTCGGTTGTCGCGATGGTTTCAGCCCCGTCGCACTTGCCGTTGCCGTTCGCGTCGACGCACACGGTCGCGCCAGCGTAGTAGCCTGCCTTGAGGATTGGATCGCCAGTCGTGCTGCCCGGCACGAAGCCGGCGGCGGCGACGGCGCCCGCGAATGTCTGCGTGGGGGCGTTGCTGGCCGCCGGTGTAGAGTTGTCATTACCTCCGCAAGCGGTCAGCACGCAGGCTGCCGCGATCGAAGTTAGAAGAAGAGTGGTGGTGCGACTTGTTGAGTTGACCGACATTGTGGGGGAGCCCCTGTTGGTTGTATACGCCCTTCAGAGCAAACTCCGATTGCGCGGTGCAGCGCGTTCACTTTCAACTACGTGCGGAGCTTGCCTGGGATGTTATTAGAAGTGCAACTGCCACGACTGCCTTTAAAGCAGGGCGAATTGGAACACCCCTGAGTGAAACTTTAGCGGCAGAAACCTGAATATTGGCTTGCAATTCGCGATGGCGCGTCAACAGGACCTACCAAACATGTCTTCAGAAAGCCGACAAAATTGGCTCTCCGATAAATGTGTCCAGGAGATGTCGAAAAAAAAGTTGCAGTTCGCAATTAACTGGAAGGCAGCGGTTATCATCACGCCTCTCACGGATAAACTCTGGCAGATTTTTGTAGCTCCGAATCCACCTCTCGCGCTGATCCTCGGCCAGCAACATGTCTGAAATTCTGATTGTTGAAGATGATCCCTCGATAGCCGAACTGCTATGGCTACATGCACAGGAAGCGGGGCATCGACCTGGTTGCATTCACGGGGAAAAAAGGCGAAGGAGTTAATTGATGAGCGGTTGCCGGCGGCTGTGATTCTTGGCTGGACGTTGCCTGACATGACGGGACTGTCTCTGTTGATGCCGGGGCGGACTTCTATCTCGTCAAGCCCTTTTCAACAAGGGAATTGTTTGCCCGTGTACAGGTTATGTTGCGCCCACAACCAAACGTGAACTCCCAGGATATTTTTTGAGCGTCCCTGGGATCACCGTGTCGCTCACGTCACATCGAGTATTCGTACGGCGGGAGGACCGAGAAGTTGCTGTCACTATGTCGCCGACAGGATTCAAGCTCCTACGTCTTTATTTGGCGCATCCAGGAGAGGTACTTTCCCGTGACGCATTTGTCCAGGAGGTCTGGATGGCACAACCCCATGCCAGTGAGCGCACGGTCGATGTCCATATCAAGTTCCTCCGCGACGCGTTTCGACCATTGGACACAATGATCGAAACGGTTCGGAGTCGACGCTATCGTTTGTCGAGTTCTCCTTCTCACTAGTCGAACGCCGGTCAATCATCGTAGGGGCCTTGTCACGTTGCTGCGGTGGCCGCGTAAATCGGCGATGAAAAATACGAAATCACTCTATGATGGCCATCGCTTTCCGGCGGTGGTGATCGGTTGTGCCGTTCGCCGGTGCAGTGTGTATCGGCGGCGGTCGCGGTGGAACCGCTACTTTCACCTTGAACGCAGCAGCAATACTGTATATATTAACAGTACTGGTTATATATACAGGGTCGGCAATATGGAACATCTGATTCGTATTCTTAACGACAAGGATCGCCGAACGCTCGCCTGGATGCGGGAGCAGGTCGGCGAGGCCGCCCTTGGCGCGGCCGCTGAGCGGTGCGGCGGCCCGACAAAGCCCTATGTGTCTCGTGTCTGCCGATGCCTAGGTCTGAGGCCGCCAATATTCGGCGAGTCGGGCCCACGCATATCGACTGCGACTGCCGAGCGGTCACTCGCTTCAATCCGCGAAATTCTGGCCGCGGCTGCGGCAAGGCGCGGCCCCGGTTCGGTGCGTGTTTGATTCTTTGACGTCTAATCTAGCGAGAACGCCGATCCGATCACGTCACATCGGCCGCTTCTGACAGACGGATTCTGGAAGTGACGTTTGCGCCAGGTGAGAGCCACAGTCATTCAGCTTGACAACGGGCACCCGCGGCGCACGCTCTACGTGCACAGCTTGGCTCACGATATCCGCATTTACGAGGACGGGGGAGTTGCTGGCCGTTCATCCTGTACTCGACGGGCGTCGAAGAAACGTCGCTGCTGCCGGGACATCGGCGTTCACACGAACCGCTTGCCTTTTGCTCTCGCGATGCGGCGAGCAGTCTGGTAAATCGTTGGAAGGGGATTTTCAACTTGCCGCCGTCCATCAGGAAAACTGTGAAACGGTCCTTATCTGCGTTGACATCCCTTGCCACCGGTCGAATACGATTTATCATCCCACGGCGTCCAAATGATTGTCCGCAGATACCATCTCGCCTGCGGTGGCTGGGCAAGTGTCGCCTCGGGTATTTGAAAAGGCGGCCTCTTGGCGTTCCAGTAAATTACTCAAGTAATGATTTTGTCAGATCCTGTGCGGCGATAATCAGAGTCGTTTTGGGGTCTCGTGCGCCGCGAGAAATGACGATGGCTTGTTATCGGAAGGCACCCGTGCCGCCCCGTGCGCGCGGCAACGTTTGTTCAGACCGTGCGGATGAATTCGTCTCATGAGGCTCCATGCGTTCGTCACTATCGCTTTCTGTGCGCCGATCCGTTTCGTCAGCCGCCTCGCGGGTGTTGTCGCCATCTGGTGTGATCGTTTGTGGTGTTTTGCTGACGCTGTTCACGTGCAGCCTTTGCGCGTGGGTGCTTTTCGAGTCACGCAACGATGCCTACAACCACGCCGAGGAAAATGCACGGAACCTGATGCTCGTCATCGAGCGGGACATCGCTCGCAACATCGAGCTCTACGATCTTTCGCTGCAAGCGGTAGCGGACGGGGTGGCGGATCCGCAGGTGATGGCACTCCCCCCGAGGATCCGAAGCGGGGTGTTGTTCGACCGCGCCGCTTCGGGTAAGTACCTCGGCTCCATATTCGTGATGAGTGAGCGCGGCGACATCGTCCTGGACTCCCGATTCATACCGGCGCGGGTCGGGAACTTCGCTGACCGTGACTATTTCAGCTTTCACCGCGACAGCGGCAACACCGGCCTCTACATCAGCAAACCCTACGCGTCGCGGCTGCGCGACGGCGCGCTCACGATTGCCCTGAGTCGCCGGATTACGCGCACGGACGGCTCTTTCGGCGGTGTCGTGGTTGGGACGCTGAGCATCGACTATTTCCGCGCTCTACTGGACGGCCTGTCCGTGGGGGAGCGCGGCACAGCGGCAGTGATCGAGACGAACGGAACCATGATCACCCGATTGCCCTACGATCCGAAGGTGGTTGGGCGTGACATCCGAAACGCCCCCGTGTTTATTCAGGCGATGTCGACAAACGAAGGTGCGTTCGCTGGCACTGCCTCAATCGATGGGATCCGCAGGCTCTACGTGTACAAGCACCTACCCGGGCTTCCGATCATAGTCGACGTGGCACCCGCGGAGAACGACATTTACGCGGAATGGCAACGCCGGGCCAGGCGACTTGAGATCGTGATGGCGGTGTTCGGCGTGATCCTTGGGGCAGGATCGTTGCTGTTGTCGCGTGAACTACGGCGGCGACAGCTTGCGGAGTCGAAACTACAGCATCTGGCGCGTACGGACGCGCTTACGGGATTGAGCAACCGGGGCACCTTTGACGAAACGTTGCAGAAGGAATGGCAACAGGCCAATCGCTCGGGCCGTCCGCTCTCGCTGCTGTTCGTCGACATCGATCAGTTCAAGGCGTACAACGATTACTATGGTCATCAGGCGGGCGATGAGGTACTAAGAGCCGTTGCTCAATGCGTGGCTCTGTGCGTTCGCCGACCGGCCGACCAGGTGGCGCGGTATGGCGGCGAAGAGTTCGTGGTGACCCTTCCAGATACCGACGCGACCGGTGCCGCGAATGTCGCAGAGACCATTCGGCAAGCCGTATTTGATCTCAACATTGAACACGCCCAGAGCCGGTATGGCTGTGTGACCGTGAGCATCGGCGTGGTGACGTCGCAAGGGCGAGCGGTTCACGATGGCGCGATTCTGGTGAAGATGGCTGACTCGGCCCTATACGAAGCAAAGTCAACCGGCCGTAACCGGGTCTGCGAGGCATAGCAGCGCCAGCGCGCGCACGCAAACGACGCAGAGGGCGGACACAAAGGCAGCGGAATGGAGTTGCACCCGAACAGCAGGATGAACAGGAACCTGGCCGGTGCCCGCGCGGCTAGGCGATCACCGATCATTTCAGGCCGCACGTTCAGGTGGAATCGGCGAGCCACGATCACTGGCGACGAAGCGATGCAGGCGCGGGCGCCGCTGTACGCGTCACATCGAGAACCGGTCGTCGGACAGGCATTCGCCGCCGGCGTGCGATGCCGACGCCGACGTCGCCCAGCGTCAGGTTTGCCTGTGCGCCGTGCGATGCGGTAGGGTGCGGGTATTACTCACGGAACTGAGCTGTCCATGAACAAACAGGAACTCATCAACGCTGTCGCCGGTCGCACCGGCGACAGCAAGGCCGCCAATGGTGAAGCCATCGATGCGGTGCTCGGGGCGAGCATGCACGCGCTGATCGCTGACGACGGCGTGCAACTGATGGGCTTTGGGTCGTTCTCGACGGGGCAGCGCGCCGCACGCACCGGACGCAACCCGTCGACGGGTGCCGAAATCCAGATTGCCGCGGCAAGGACGGTCAGGTTTACGGCCGGCAAGGCATTCAAGGATGCGGTCAACGCGTCATGACGAAGGTGGCGATCATTCCCGGCGACTACGCCGGGCTGCATAAGGAAGTGGTCAGTGTCGTCGAGTCGGCGCGACGCACGGCGGCTCGCAACGTCAATGCCGTGATGACCGCCGCCTACTGGGAGATCGGGCGGCGGATCGTCGCCAGTGAGCAGGGCGGGCAGGCGCGCGCGGGCTACGGACAGGCGCTGATTGCCCGGCTCGCGGACGACCTGACGCGCCGTTTCGGACGCGGATTCGGCAAGGCCAATCTGGCCAGCATGCGCGCCTTCTATTTCGCCTGGCCGGCGGCGGAGATTTTCCAGACAGTGTCTGGAAAATCTGCAGCCCCCGAAAATGTCCAGACGCCGTCTGGAAAATCGCCGCCGGCGAATGACGTCGTCGACGCCATGGCAACGGCGCCCGATTACATGGCGTTAGCCGCCCGTTTTACGTTGCCGTGGTCCGCTTATGTGCGCCTGCTTTCAGTGAAGACGGCGCCCGCTCGCGCTTTCTATGAAACAGAGGCGTTGCGTGAAGGCTGGTCGGTGCGCCAGCTCGACCGCCAGATCAGTAGCCAGCTTTACGAGCGGCTGGCGCTGTCGCGCAACAAGGCAGCCCTGCTCAGGAAAGCTGCTGATGTTCAGCCGGGTGATCTCCTCACGCCAGAGGAGGCGATTCGCGACCCGTTCGTCCTCGAGTTTCTCGACATCAAGGACGAGTACTCGGAGTCGGGTCTTGAGGAGGCGTTGATCCAGCATCTGGCGGACTTCCTGCTGGAACTTGGCGACGACTTCGCTTTCGTTGGACGGCAGCGCCGTCTGCGAATCGACGACACGTGGTTCAGGGTCGACCTGGTGTTTTTCCATCGACGTCTGAAATGCCTCGTCATCATCGATCTCAAGGTCGGCCGCTTCAGCTATGCGGACTCCGGGCAGATGCATCTCTATCTGAACTACGCGCGCGAGCACTGGATGAAGCCTGGGGAGAATCCACCTGTCGGTCTGATCCTTTGCGCCGAAAAAGGTGCGGCCGAAGCACACTACGCGCTGGACAACCTGCCGAACAAGATTCTCGCGGCGGAATACCAGACCGCGTTGCCAGATGAGGCGATGATCGTGCAGGAGCTGGAGCGCACGACAGCGGAACTGGAGCGGCGTACCGGGGCTGCGTGAGATCCGGTCCCGACGTCCGACAGATCAGGATCACCCTGAGCGCCTCACAAGAATGCCTTCTGGAGAATCTGCCTGTTTTCGAACGAAAAGGACGATTACCGCCTGAATCTGCTTCCAGACTCGGGGCGCGCGCTCATTCCCGCGTCGCTATCGATTATTGTAGTTGGCTATCACGGCGCGTATCGCCGGCTCATTCATGTTCGCGCGTGTCACCGTCACCACGTCGACGAATACCTTTGGACGCGGCGGATGGCCCTGCAAGGCAGCGATCAGCGTCTCGACCGACTGATAACCCATACGGTAGGGGTCCTGCACGTTCTGCGCATTGAGTGTTGCTGTGGGGCCGAATATGGGTTCTGCTGCGTACGCAGCGCGGCCCAAAGGGCCGCAACTGATTTACCCCGTATCAACGTGGAATCACCCGGATGACTTGTCCCAAACACTGGGAAACTAATTGCGCCCGGCGGCTGTGTCAATGGATTTCGGATATCCATCCCCGGTCTGCAGCTTGCATCGACCACCTGGAAGACCTGAGGTCATCCCCTTAGCCGCAATGCGCAAAACATGTCCTGCATTACGAGGACGAAAGCGTTGGCCATGCGCCGCGCAGATGAAGTCAAAGGGTCGCAAACGGATGTCTGTTTGGGGGTGGGGCGAAGGTTCGCAGTGGGTCAGCTACAGAAGTCGGGCCGCTGCCACGGGTGGCTCAGTGCGGTGGAGCAATGTACTTCCGGCTTCGGCCATCTGCCGCCATTCGTTCGTGCGATCGATCGGTCATTCGGACGTCGGCTTGGCGCCGACAGCGGACCTTAGCTGCGTGCACGTGTTCGAACTGACGCGCGGCTAGGCTGTCGCGGAAACCGCATTTGTTTGCATGCGTGATCCCAACGATCGCGTTGGCTTCTTAAGCATTGGCTTGTTAATAGTGTGCACGCGAAGTCAACAGGTGGACTCATCAAGCGCCCCGTCACTCGGCGCGCGCGTGCAAAAACCTGGACGCGCCATCGGACCGTCGTTGCTTTCCAGTTCGCCGATTCCTAATCTGATCGGAGAGGCTCGGGTCGATGAAAGTTGGCGAGCCGTCATGGACTCTATAAAAGGTCCGAAGTGTCCTTTGATCGAACTGAAACAGCCGTGGTTTTCATCGACCCGCAAGTCGATGTCTTAAGCAAGAACGGCAAGAACTGGGGCGCGGTGGGAGCAAGCGTGACAGAGAATAAGACGGTAGAAAACATGCTGCGAATCTTCAAGGCGGCGAAGTCCGCAAAGTTTACGGTCTTTATCTCGCCACATTACTTTTTCCCGACCGATCGTGTGTGGAAATTCAATGGACCGCTGGAGGCAGATGAATTCGCTACCGGCACGTTTGCGCGTAGTGGTCAGTTGAGTCTGGAAGGTTTTGAAGGCTCCGGCGCGGACTGGCTCGACGAATTCAAGCCCTACATCAACGACGGCGAGACGGTTGTTGTGAGTCCGCACAAGGTCTTCGGACCGCAAACCAACGATCTCGTCCTTCAACTGCGCAAGCGAGGCGCAAGGAAGGTGGTACTGGGAGGCATGCTTGCCAACATGTGCGTGGAGTCGCATTTGCGTGATCTGCTCGAACAGGGATTCGAGGTGTATGTCGTTAGCGATGCAACAGCCGGACCACGTCATCCCGTTTGGGGCGACGGCTACAAGGCGGCGATGATCAACTACGCGTTCCTCGCGCACGGCGTGGTGACTACCGACGAGGTTGTGGCCTCAATGGAATGACGCCCAACTGAGATCGGCTGGCAGGCGAACAGACTGTCGGCCTAAAAAGCGCATTTGCCCAGTTGCGAAACCCCAGCATGTTTCCCGGACGGATTGCCGACCGCCTGCTTACCCCGCTGCAATGTCTCATGGCGCACGAGTTCACGCGGTGGTTCATTTTCAATTGAAAGCTCGCCTCAGCAAGGAGAATGACAATGAACACGGTCACGACCAAAGACGGCATTCAGATCTTCTACAAGGACTGGGGAACAGGGCAGCCCATCGTTTTTTCACACGGATGGCCACTGAGCGCCGACGATTGGGATGCCCAGATGATGTTCTTCCTGAACCTCGGTTTCCGTGTCATCGCGCATGACCGTCGCGGTCACGGGCGGTCAACGCAGACGGCCGACGGTCATGATATGGATCACTACGCCGATGATCTCGCGGCCGTTACCGAGCATCTTGACCTTAAAAATGCAGTCCACGTGGGCCACTCGACGGGGGGCGGTGAGGTCGTCCGCTATCTCGCGCGTCATGGCGAGGGTCGAGTAACCAAGGCGGTGCTGATCAGTGCTGTGCCACCGCTGATGGTGAAGACCGCTAACAACCCGGAAGGTCTTCCCAAGGAGGTTTTTGATGGATTTCAGGCGCAGGTCGCCAACAACCGCTCACAGTTTTACCGTGATGTTGCTGCCGGGCCGTTCTACGGTTATAACCGGCCAGGGGCCAAGCCGTCCGAAGGCGTGATCCTGAACTGGTGGCGTCAGGGAATGGAGGGCGGAGCCAAGGCGCACTACGACGGGATCGTGGCCTTTTCCCAGACCGATTTCACCGAAGACCTGAAGAAGATCACAGTCCCGACGTTAGTGATGCACGGCGATGATGACCAAATCGTACCCTATGCCGACTCTGGGCCGTTGAGCGCGAAATTGCTGCCGAACGGCACCTTGAAAACCTATAAAGGCTTCCCGCACGGCATGCCTACGACGCAAGCCGATACGATCAATGCGGATCTTTTGGCGTTCATCAATTCCTGAATCGTCAGGCATCCTGGTGCACTTGGAGCGAGCAAACGACTGATCTACCGTAAGCGGCCATTGCCTTCATTCAGCTCGGCCGTCCGTTAGGGGGCGGCTACGGCCGATCGCTCGTAGGGCAGAGGTCGGCCCATGAAGCGACGTTCATCTAGACCGTCACCTGGACATTCGTGCGACTGCTCCGCTTTCTGAGCGGCCGTTTCGATCACAACGACGCGTGTCGCGTCGATGAACCTGGCTTCGATAAAATCACTCGCTCGGGCGGCGCCACCACCGACATGCTCCCAGCGCCGCGCCGCAACGGGTGGTTCATAGATGTTTGAGCACACTGCTCGCCAGCGTGCGCAGTTCGTCGAACTGCGTAACGAGTTCGAGGCACAGAATAAACGCCAGCATCGCTGAAGGTCCCGGGAAGCGTTCGATCCATCGCAGCGCCGAAGTCGCGTAGCGCACGCGGATCGCATCTCGCGTCATGACATAGGTAATTCCGATTCCCACAGCGGCGCCCACCAGCAAATCGGTTGGGTAGTGAAAGCCGAGATAGGCGCGCGGAACGCAAATGAACAGCACGGTATAGAGAATCGCCAGCACACCGATGCCGCGCCACACGAGGAAGATGCCGGTTGCGACCGCCATCCATAGCATCGCGTGATCGCTTGGAAAGGAGCTCCAGCTTGTCAGCAGTGCGTCCTTGATATCGCCACCTGCGAAGTGCAGATGCAGTTCGGCGCTATAGACGGGGCGCACTCTGAACGGCAACCAGTGAGTCAGCAGTCTTCCGACGAACAGCGCCACGAGGCCACTGAGAAGCGTCGCGAGAACCATTTCTCGCCGCCATTCGCGGCGCTCGTCCTGCTGAAACCACATCCACCACAGCATGGGAATGAGTACGAGGCCTTTGAAGGTGTAAAGGTCGGCGATGCCTTCTATGGATCGGGTCGCGAAATGACCGAAGTGTATGTTGGACAGATATGTTTCGATAGAGGAATCGAAGCTATTCATTATTTTGTAAGAAACTTGAGCTAGTCGCATCGAGGTTAGCATAGCCCAACGAATGCGCTGCATTTTTGGTGCTTACTTTCATTGACAACTTTCCCTGCGCAATTTCATCGCCAACTTTCACCGACGGCTTACTGCGCGAGTTTCCTCTTCGGGCGGCGTATGCCGACGAACACCGCGTCGGCCACGTCCATCGGAAAATCTCGGGTAGCTATGGCGACACCTGCTCGATACTCGTCGATCAGCGCGTCGATAGCCGCAGCGGAAATGCCGGCCGCTGTCCTTGGGTGACCCAATCGAGCTTCGACCGAGAATCCGCCAACGATCTCATTCCTCGAATGTCCGCTGCACTCCGAGACGCGCCGCACAGTTCGCCGGATGATGACAGTCTGTACCGGGTCATATTGGAACGTCGAGATAGAGCTGACATGCCGGGGTTAATGCCCGGACACCGACGACAGCTTGCAAAGAACGTCGCATGCCATGACCAAACCGAGCAAACCGTGCCGGTCAGTCGGTCGAAGCGCCGAAGCAGCGGCCGCACGAACGCGCCTTGCCCACTCGCAGGCGCCCGGCGCTCACTGTTGCCTCACCACCGCAGTCGCACCGGCAAACCCACAAACCATCGCCAGCGTACCGATCGGTCGTCAGCTGGCCAAACACCTCACCGCCCCGCAGCGCAGGTGAGCCTGGGCGGGACCGCCACACACGACGCTGCTCACGGCAGCCACAATCACGCGTTCTGCCGCCTTCTACCGCCTCCAACTCGGCAGTCACGTGGCCGCCGCAACGACAGCTCCAGAGCCACACATCGGCGCCGCGATATTGAAGCGCGACAAGGTAGCCGAAGGTGCGACCAGCGACATCGCGACGAGGCGGAAAAGGCCATTCAGGCGGCAAGGGGAGACGGATACGCTGATTCACAAAAGGTAAATGGGATTCGGCATCCTACTCTCAAGGCATAAGTGCTGCCCGTCGCTTCGCGGGCGTGGCTCAGGAAGGGGACAGAGTGGCCACGTAGAATCGATGAATCGGCACCTCGTTATAAGCGACGTATGCTCTCCGCACGTACCAAACGGAGAACGTCTTGGTATTCGCATTGCGATCTGTATCTTCGCCGTTTTACGGCATTTTTACGTGCCGAGGAATTCCTGACAATATAAAGTCAACCCGTTCAAGTTTTCTGTGTGCGACGCAATTACGGTGCGACATTATCCACAAGTGGTCCGTCAGCCTGACGCCTCGCAAGCGTGCGCCGACCAAGCCTTGGCTCACGCACTGTTTTTCTGTCAAATAACATGCGCGGATATCTCTGATCATGATGTGGTACGAAACTTAAAGGGAGTATTCATATCGTGAGAATTGAAGCACCAGCGAGCAATATGCCAGCGATCGACGATGGCCACGACCGGCAAACGGCATCAGCGTCAAAAGCGCTAAGCGGCTCGCAACCTCCAGCTTCCCCCGAGATGACGGGCCCATTGTCCGGTCTCAGGTCAGTCAAGGACCCCGGGCCGGCAGCGCGAGCTTCATCGTCCGTCCGGTGGGGTACGTCACCGTCAACAGCCGGAGGTCGAACGTTTTCGACGAGCGATTCGATCCCGTTGCAGCGGATGCCGCAACTGGGTCCGCAAGCACCCGCCAGCGCTGCATCTCACACGACGTCCGCGGACCCCGCCGGTAGCGGCGCCCAATCGTCTGGCATGGCGGCTTCTAAAGAAGGGAACGCACCTATAGCCTCTCGATATGCTGGAGGTATCGCGGGAGCACTCGAGTTAGGGGGCGCCATCGCTGCCGGCGTCGCGACAATCCCGAAACGCGAGGTGATAAGTACCGCCGCGTCTGGTGCTCTTTGGGCGGGCGGTGCAGCGGCGGGTATAGTCGGCAACACGGCCAGCCTGGTAGCGGGTATCGGCACGCAAAGCCAGCTATCAGTCGGTAGCCTAGCGGCCAGAATTGCATCTCACGCAGGGCAAATGATATCCGGCGTTGCCAATCTGGGTGCTGGCGTATCGGATGCGACAACGGCAAGTCGCCATGTCGTAGCCAAAGTCGCGGGCGGCTTTTCCGGTGGCGCATGGGGACTGAGTGCAGGGCTCAACATGGCCCAAGCCGGAACGGAGCTTTGGAACGGCTACAGCCACGCCTCCGCTTTAAAGTTCGCAAGTGGGGGATTCAATCTTGGCGCGGCCATAGCGGATACGGTTGCGGTATTCGATGCCACGGCATCGGTAGCTCCTAAGGTGGCTTCCGCACTATGGGCCGCGGGCGCCGCTGCGCAAGTGGGGGCTGCAATTGCGGAAAGGCCCGCGAAAAAGCCTGAGGATGTTGAGTCTGGGACGCAGGTGAGCCAATGACCGTTTAACGCGCGAAACCCTCCCGTATTGCCACATTGCGATAGACGCGGCAAAGCGCGCAAAGCAGCAGGTGCATTTGTATTGCATGGCGATTGGCCGCGACCGCATTATCACACTGACGCATCGTGAAAATGTGCAGGAAGCCAAAGACTTCGCAACTCACAAAATGAACGAAAAACGCTAGTGTCGCCTGCTTTCCGGTGACGCCCCGCGACACGAACTGTCTATGATGCGTTTCAATCCATGGATCCCATGATGGACTGCAACACTGGCTTTTTGCGATGCGGGCCGAAGATCAGGCAGCCAGACTGCGCGCCGGCAGGCTCACGGAACTGGCCGCGACAACGTCGCGGAGGGGCTGGACAGCCTTGCGGGTGCGTTACGGCGTGAATGGCTGAGGCAAACTGATGATTAGAGCCGACGCAGTGCAGATTCAGCAGGCGATGGTCAATCTTTGCGAAACGCCATCGAGGCGATGTCGGCGGGGACGGAGCATCAGAAGTCTCACACGCCGGCCGTATCTGGATCGTGCGCAATGAGATCCGTGGCGTGACGTTCAGCTTCAGCGTTCCGACCGAGCCGTCGGATGGAACGTGAAACCAGTGACCATACTTCACAAGGCCTATCTTTGCGGGCCGCCCATGATGATTGAAGCGGCGATCCGCACTCTCATGCAGGGCCAGTTGTTCGAGCGCGACATCTACACGGAGAAGTTTCTCACCAGCGCGGACCGCGCGGAGGCACTCGCGAAGAGTCCCCTGTTCAAGTCGATTTGAGCGATGCGGCCGGGTGCGGATCCTGATCTTTTACGAGCGCGAAACGAATTCTCTCAAACCCTCACGAGCAACTTGCCGATGTTGCCGCCTTCGAACAAGCTATTCAGCGCAGCAGGCAGTTGTTCGAATCCATCGACAAAAGTCTCCTTGAATACGATCTCACCGCTTTTAACCCAAGGCGCCACTTGCGCCACCATTTCGTCCATACGATTGGTGTAGTCTCTTGCCAGCACGCCCTGGATGGTGGCGCGCTGAAAGAGCATGTGCTGTAGAAATCGTGGTCCCACGTCCGGCGTGTCCAAACCACCGTCGTATTGACTGATCGCTCCGCAAATCACGATGCGGGCTCGGCGCTTGATAAGCGGGATCACGGCATCCGTGATCGGGCCGCCGACGTTGTCGAAATAAACGTCCACCCCTCCTGTGGCCTCGAGCAGCGCGCTCGTCAAGTCTTCGTGCGTCTTGTGTTCCCGATAATCGACCGCGCGATCCAGTTTCAGTTCGTCGAGCAGGAATCGGCACTTGTCTGGACCACCGGCAATGCCGACGACCTTGCAGCCCGTTTTTTTCCCAAACTGTGCAACCAGCGAGCCGACGGCCCCTGCCGCGCCGGAAACAACCAGGGTATCACCAGGGCGCGGCCGGCCGGCTTCCATGAGACCAAACCAGGCGATACGCCCCGGCATGCCGAGCACACCGAGTGCCGTGGAAACGGGCGCGCTTGCCGGATCGAGTTTGGTCAGTTCGCTGTGATGGCACCGTGCATATAACTGCCAACCCGAATAAGTCGACACCCAGTCGCCTTTGGCGAACAGCGGGCTGGCCGACTCGACCACTTCTCCCACTACACCGGAGCGTTGCACGATGCCGAGGGGATGAGGCACGTCATACGTATTGCGCTCGTGCTGCTGAATGCGAATATACGGATCCACGCTGATGTACCGTGCGCGAACGATGACTTCGTTCTCCGCCAACGGTCCCGAAATTTCGCTTTCACGAAGCTCGTAGTGTTCCGATCCAACGCGACTCGTGGGACGTTTTACATAGAACCATTGGCGATTCGAATAGGGTGCGTTCATGGATTGGATTTCCGGTGTGAATTGCGATGCGGTGGGAACGATTCACTTGAGTTGCGCGAAGCCTTTGCGATGTTGGTATGTCGGATTTAACGAGGCAAGACAGCGATCTCTGGCGGCTGGTTTCGTGCAGCGGTATTTTAGTTTTATGGACAGCCACCGTCGAATCATTATTTATTCAGCTTGGCAGTAGTTTTTCTACTGCCTTCTCGCGATCGCTTTGCTGTTGTCGCTGCTTTTAGTTCATATTGGGCCTGCGTGATCAGCCAGTCTCGCATTGCCCGAATAGTCTCCGAGTCGCGCCGGTCATCGGGATAGACGACGTAATAGCCCAGCGAGAGATGCAGCGCGAAATCGAAGAGGCGGCACAGGCGGCCGGCGGCGAGATCCCGTTCCACGAGTTGCTCGCTGGTCAGCGCGATGCCTTGGCCCGATATCGCGGCGTCGATTGCAAGGGCGGACTGGCTGAATCGAGGCCCCTTACTCGGATCGACATGTTCTCCTCCGTTCAGCGCTTCGAGAAATTCAGGCCACAGGTCATGTGAATCATGCAGCAAAACGTGACGCTTCAGATCGGACGGCTTCCTCAGTGGTCGTCTCGATTCGGCCAATGAAGGGCTGCAGACGGCATAGATGTCGACCGGAAAGAGCGGATCGGCAGCAAGTCCTTTACCGAAAGGCGGCTTGCCGTGGCGGATTGCAATATCGACTCCATCGCCTTTGAAAGTCGAGAGTTGTTGATCTGCGATCACGCGCACTTCAATTGATGGATAAGCGTCCGTAAATGTTGCCAGCCGTGGGATGAGCCATTTCGACGCAAATGAAGGCGTCGTGCTGACCGTCAAACTCGATGCACGGTGTGTGAGCGCTTCCGTTGCGTTCGCGATGATCGTTAGCGCGCGCTGCACTGATGAGAAGTAGATCGAACCATGGGTAGTTAACGCGAGCCCGCGCGGCAGGCGATCGAACAACTGAAGTCCAAGAACATCTTCGAGATTGCGCACCTGCTGGGCAACTGCGCCTTGAGTTACGCCTATTTCCTCTGCGGCGACACGGAAGTTGAGATGACGCGCGGCGGCTTCGAATGCCCGCAGCGCGTTTAAAGGGGGAAGGCGTGGCACTTTGGTTGGGGACAGCATACGGTGGAAAAACTACAGCCTTGGAGTAAGCAATGATTCGACGCGGTTGGCGCCCGGACGCCCTAAGTTAGCATATCGTGGCGCGCGCAGGGAGCGTGCTCGCTTTACGGCCAGGCCAGGCACCTGCCTCTACCCCTTGAGTTTGCAGGCACTTCGATCAGTCGAACTTGGCCGGGTCCGCCACCCGCACCACTACTTTGCCGAAGTTGCGCCCTTCCAGCATGCCGAGAAATGCCTCCGGGGCCTTCTCGAGACCGTCGACGATATCTTCCTTGCAGCGAATCCGTCCTTCGCCAATACCGTTGGACACGATGCGCAGAAACTCGGGATAGTGTTCGTCGGCAAACTCGTAGTTGATGAAGCCTCGCACCAGAAGGCTTTTTGTCAGTATCTGGCGCATCGTGGCCGCAAGCTGGCCGTTGGCGTTTTCCTGATCGCCGCTGTATTGCGCGATGAGGCCGCAAACTGGCACACGCGCGAAGCGGTTGAGCAGAGGCAGCACCGCTTGCCATATCTTGCCGCCGACGTTCTCGAAGTACGCATCGATTCCATCCGGACAAGCCGCAGCCAGTTGTTCGGCCATGTCGGGCGCGCGATGGTCGATCGCGGCGTCGAAACCGAGTTCGTCCAACACGTAGCGGCACTTCTCAGAACCGCCCGCGATGCCGACTGCTCGCGCCCCGGCTATTCGCGCAAGCTGCCCGACGAGTGAGCCGACCGGACCGCTAGCCGCTGCAACGACGACCGTATCGCCGGGTTTGGGCTTGCCGATCAACATGAGGCCGGCATAAGCGGTGAATCCCGGCATGCCGAGCACGCCGAGCCGAGCCGACGGTGACGAGAGATCGGGGTCGACCTTGCGCAATCCAGTACCGTCGATCACCGCATAGTCGCACCATCCGGTTGGTGCGAGTACGAGTTCACCTGTGCGATAGTCCGGATGTCTGGATTCGATGACCTCGGCCACGGCTTCACCGACCATCTTGTGATCGATTGCGACCGAGGGCGCGTACGACTTGCGCGCATCCATTCGGCCCCGCATGTACGGGTCGAGCGACAGGTACAAAACACGAAGCAGCAGCCCATTCGGCGGCGTGTCCGGCAGCGTGGCTTGCTCAAGACGGAAATTGTCGACGGTTGGCTGTCCATCGGGACGAGAGGCAAGAACGATCTGTTTGAAAGTGTCTATTTTCATGGTGGATATCCGCTTCGTCAGGACGTTGGCCCGTCAGATCAGTACGTTGCTATTGCAATACCGAAGCACAAAGCTTCGCCAGCCGAGCGTCGAGCGAACGGCCTTGAACGTCGATTTGGGCGCTGTGGAACTGGCTGAGTTGGGTCGACGGCTTATCGTACTCGATCGTCGTGCCACCCTGTGCGTTCTCGTAGACCATGATACGCAATGGCGCGTACAGTCCCGCCGCCATATTGACGCTGGTCATTTCAGTCGCGGTGAGAACGTTGCCGGTGAAATACTCAGTACCGTTCCGGCGCTGTCCTTTCAGCACGAGCCAATCTCCATGCAGCCCAATGTAATGAATCACAAGACCATCGTTGCCGGCGGCTTTCTGAAGGGCGACGCGCAATTCGTCGACCTTGTCCTGCTTCAGCAGCGTGCGGATATGATCGTCAAGTCGGCCGAGACGGCTCTCCAGATCCTGTTTGACGGAAGCGTAGGGTTTGCTGGAAGAGACGGTCACGTGATCGATAATCGTCTTTGTTTCCGATACCTCGACGGTCGCCGCCATCGCGGGCGCACAGAACATGTTCATGCTGATTGCAGCAACGGCGGCCGTAGACAATGCAACTCGTGAAGCGGCAGTACGTAAGTTAATCACTGTTGTCTCCTTGTTGGACAGGTCGGTAGAGCGCGCTCTCTCGGGTCAGTGTTCCGACGCGGCTTCCGCTCCAAGGCCGCTTAGCATTCGAAGTTGCTGAGCATCGAAGGAAGCGCCGCCGGCGTTCTGACGTGTCGTGACCGATCCGATCCAGCCCGCGATAAAGCCCACCGGAATGCTGAACAGACCGGGATTCGAGAGCCAGAAAGGCGGGGTGGAATCCTTGAAGATGATGCCTTTTGCTCCGATGACGGCCGGCCCCAGCAGCACGAGACCAATCGAGGAAAGGGTGCCGGCGAGCACTGCGGCCACGGCGCCTCGATCCGTAAAACGCCGCCAGTACATCGAGAAGAGAACCACGGGCAAGTTTGCGCTGGCCGCGATGGCGAACGCGAGCCCTACGAGAAACGCGACATTAAACGTCTTGACGAGCAGCGCGAGTCCCATCGCGGCCATACCGAAGACTATTGTTGCGATCTTTGCGATCACGACCTGCCGACGCTCCTTGTCGCCAGACGCCGAAAAGAGTTGGCCGAAGATGTCGTGAGATATGGTCGAGGCCGAGGAAATCATGATGCCCGAGACGACCGCAAGGATCGTCGCGAAGGCAATTGCCGAAACGCAAGCGAGAAGAAGTTCGCCGCCGGCAGAACCCGCACCGCCGCCGAGTGTCGTGGCGAGCAGGGTGATGGCGCTGTTTCCTGAACTGTGTGTGGCGAGAATCGCCGCCGGTCCCACGATCGCGGTGGCGGAAAATCCGAGCACGATCATCATTACCGCAAAAGACGTCATCACAATCAGACCGATTTTCGCGGACTTTCTCGCCGCGACGGCGGACGGCACCGTGTAAAACCTGGTCATGACGTGCGGCAGGCCTGCTGTGCCCAACGCGAGAGCGAGCGTGAGTGACAGCGTATCCAGCGGATCCTTGAAGTAGCCGCCCGGCACAAAGTACTGCGCCGGACGCAGCGATGAGAGGCGTGCCTTATTGAACAGTGCGCCCACGTCGAAGGAAAAATGCGCGAGAGCAAGCAGCACGAGCACCGCGCCGGCAGTCCAGACGAGGACGGCTTTGACGATCTGCACATAAGTCGCGGCCACCATTCCGCCGAACAGCACATACGCGATCATGAGTACGCCGATCAGCACGATCGCGGCGTTGGTGCCGATCGGCAATAGCAGACTGGCCAGTGCGCCGCCGCCAACGAGTTGCGCGAGTAGATAGGCTAACGAAATGATCAGCGAGGAAACCGATGTGGCCGCTCGAACTCCGCGGCTGCGCAAACGCAGTGCGACCACATCGGAGAGGGTGTATTTGCCGCAGTTTCTGACAGGCTCGGCGACGATCAGCATGATCATGATCCATCCGGCGATGAAGCCGACCTGATACACGATGCCGTCGAATCCGAACAGGGAAACGAGTCCCGTCACACCAAGAAACGAGCCGGCGGACATAAAGTCTCCCGCCAGCGCGAGGCCGTTCTGAAACGGCGACAGATTGCGTCCGGCCACGAAAAATCCGGAGGTTCCGCGCGACCGGCGAGCGCTCCATCCGGTCAGAATGAGGCTGAGTCCGATAAATCCTACGAAGGCGATGATTCTGAGCCCGCCATGACTGATCAGATTATTCATGTCGATCACCGTTCGATTGTGCAAACGCGCTGTGAAGCAACTCGGCCGCTTTCGGGTCGTAGACTCGCTCGGCCCACGCGCAGTAGCCCCAGAAGGTAGCGATCGTGAGCGCGAACTGAACGACTACCGCGAGCAGTCCAAGGTTGAGCTCGCCGTAGACGGATAGGGACATCGCGCCAGGAAACTCCAGCACTGCGATCAACAGGCCGAAATAGATTCCCAGTGAGGTGTAAAGCAATGACCATACGAAGCGGTTCCGGAAGTTTGCGAGCGCTCGCGTCTTCTCGACGAGGGACAAGCCGGATGATCTGACTTTCGTCGCGTTTTGCCTCTCGAACTCCGCGTTGATTGATTCCATGGATTGCATGTCGGGTCTCCTCGGTTATGGTGTTCATGACAGACATCTGAAGAGGCTTAATCACTAGAGTTTTGCTGGCAGGACTTCGCCGCGACTCTCTCCAAATCCGATTCGTGCAAAGCCTGCTTTCTCACAGTAGCCGCGCAGGATAATGGCGTCGCCATCCTCCACGTAGCTGCGCTTTTCACCCGTACCCAGCGTGACCGGCTCGCTTGCGTTGCGTGCTAGTTCCATCAGCGCGCCCGCTTCCGATTTCTCCGGGCCTGAGATGGTGCCGCTGCCAAGCAGGTCTCCAGCGCGCAGATTGCAGCCGCCCACGGCGTGATGCGTGACCATCTGTGCGATGCTCCAGTACTGATGCTTGAAACTCGTCAGTGAGAGTCGCGTCGCCGGGAGATTCCCGGCTCTATGGCGAGAAGTCTCCATCCAGACTTCCAGTTGGATATCGACGGCGCCCGTCGTGCTATTCCGGCCGGAGTCCAGATAAGGCAGCGGCTTCCCATCTGTGTCCGGGCGCGGCAGGGGAAGCCTGAACGGCGCCAGTGCCTCCATGGTCACGATCCACGGCGAGATCGTGGTGGCAAAATTCTTTGCCAGAAACGGCCCTAGTGGCTGCATCTCCCATGCCTGAATGTCGCGAGCGGACCAGTCGTTGAGCAGACATAGCCCGAAAACATGGCTGTCGGCCTGATCCAGATCGGTAGGCTCGCCGGCCGCATTGCCTTGTCCAATGTAGATGCCGAGTTCGAGCTCGTAGTCCAGCTTGCGCGACGGCGAGAAGATCGGTGCATCTTCGCCCGGAAGTATGATTTGACCCGCCGGGCGTCGGAACCGCTGACCGCTTAGCCCGATGCTCGAAACCCGGCCGTGGTAAGCAATGGGTATCGATTTGAAGTTGGCGCCCACGGCGCTCAGGCCGAGTAGCTTGCTGATGTTGGTCGCGTGATGAATCGAGGTGTAGAAATCCGTGTAATCGCCGATCTGCGCTGGCAGGTTGTATTCCACTTCCGCTAGCGGGACCAGACATGCCTCGATCGCCGCGCGATCGTCCGAAGGGGCGCGCTCATGAAGCGCCGCGAATAGCGCGTGTCGCAATTCGCGCCATGCGGACGGACCCATTGAGAAGAACCCGTTGAGCACGGGCTGCGCGCATGCCCGCGCGGCCTCGCCCGCGATTCCATTCAGACCGGCACGAGACGCCCAGGCGGCGATGTCGATGACCTGATCGCCGATTGCGACCGCGCCCCGAAACGCCTCATCGGAATTCCTTCTGCGGATAACCGAGAATGGCAGGTTCTGGATGGGGAAGTCGCCCGCCGGTGCATTGGCGGACTCGACCCAACTGCGCGCAGCGGGATCATGCGTCTGATTCAGAGTGTGTTGCATGTTCGTCTCGATTCATTCGGGGTAAGGCGCGAGCCGCTCGCGTAATGGCACCTACGTTCAGTCGAACGGGCGCGTGGGGCTGTGCCTGCTGAGAAGGATTCCGCGCTCCTGCAAATCCCGAATGAACGCCGCGCTGAGCTTGCGTTCGGAGAGCACCTCGGCGTTATGCTCGCCCTGGAATGCAGGGCTGCCCGGCTGCGGTAACTCAGACTGGCTGAAATGCCACGGCGCGCCGGGCATGCGTGTCGTGCCGCCTGATCTGTCGTCGACATCGACTAGCGCACCCCATTCCTGCACCCACTCGGAATCGGCGAACTCGTTGACGCTCCGGACCACGCCAATGGCCAATCCCGCTTCGCTGACCTGGGTCTGAAGCTGATCCAGGTCGTTGAAGGTGAGAAGCCACGCGCGCACTTCGGCCAGCAAATCAGCAATGTTTTGCCGCCGCAAAAGCGCCGTGCCGAAGCGGGAGTCGCTCAGCAAATCGTTGCGGCGCATCATCGCGCAGTAACGCGAAAACATTGGCGTGTAGATCGGGCTGCCAGCGATGGTGAGTTGGCGTCCATCGGGCAAATCGAAGATGTGCGAATCTGGCGCCGAGAGAATGATCGGTTCGCCATCCGTATCGATTTCCGACAGTTGTGCGCCCACGCGTTCGTTCACCGATAGCATGGTGGCGGCCATCGAGATGTCGACGTGCTGCCCCTCGCCGGTTCGCGCGCGATGCTGAAGCGCGGCCAGAATGCCGATGACGCCGTGAAGTCCGGTGTACATGTCGGCGTGGCTGCATGCGTCGTTACGGACTTCGGTGAGCGCATCGCCGAAATGGTGCTGGACGATGTCGGTCAGTCCCGACTCGGCTTGCACGGTCGGCGCGAACGCCGGACGGTTGCGCCAGGACGTCGATTGTCCATAGCCACTCAAAGAGGCATAAATCACGGACGGGTTGAAAGCGCGCACCTGCTCATAGCCGAGTCCAAACCGGTTCAGCGTCCCGGGGCGAAAATTCTCGACGATGATGTCCGCGTCCCGGCACATGTCGACCATGATCGAGCGTGCCTCCGGGAAGTTGAGATCGAGGCTCACGTTGCGCTTGCCGGCGTTCTGCTGCACGTAATACAGCGACATGTCGCCGATATGCGGCATGCTCACGCGGCCGATATCGCCGGAAGGCGGCTCGATCTTGGTCACGGTAGCGCCGAGGTCGAGGAGCGTTTTGGTGCAATGCGGTCCGGCCAGCACTCGCGTGAAATCGATCACGCGAATGCCCTGCAGCGGTGCTGACATGATCAATCTCCCTTGAATTCGGCGGTGGCGGGTCCGGTCGAAAAGAACGAAGCGAAACCTCGCTCGCGATCGCCCGTCTTCCAGATCATGTTGTTGAGGTTGATCTGTTCGAGGTCTGCGCTGCGCACGCCGCCGTTGGCAGCGAGATTGGCCTGCTGCTTGATGCCGTGGAGGACTTGGGTCGGGCCTGCCGCCAGTTGCCGGGCGAACGACATGGCGGCGCTCTGGAGTTCGGCTTCGGGCACGACGTGATTGATGATGCCCCAGCGTTCGAATGCTTCCGCCGGGTGCCTCCGTCCGATCAACGCGATTTCCTTGGCCCGCACGACGCCCGCTCGCTGAACGAGTCGTTGCGTGCCGCCAAGCAGCGGAATCAGGCCCACGATGTTCTCGACCTGGCCGAAGTAGGCCGTGTCCGCGGCGACGATCATGTCGCAGGTGAGCGCCAGTTCGAGGCCGCCGCCGAGCGCGGCGCCGTGAACGGCCGCGACTGTCGGAACCGGTGCGTTTTCCAGCACGTCGAGAAACTCGAGGAATTGATCGGCGTTGTGCTGGATCACCGTCTTGCCATCGGTAAATGAGCTCATTTCCGCACCGGCGGAAAAGTGCCGCATGTCGCTTTTGAGCACGATCGCGCGGGCACCTTCGGCGACTATGCTGCGATACGCGGCGAGCAGATCCGCGATCATCGCGTCGTCGATCAGGTTGTGGGGTGGCTTGGCTAGTGAAACGATTCCGACGGCGCCATCCATTTCAATCTTTACTGTGGTCATGGTTCTCTCTGCAAGGTGCGATAGGCGAGGCAAAGGCCACTGGCTTCAAAGCAGCATTTGAGGCGCGGCCTGCGTGTGGGAGGGTCGACGGACGAGTCCGTGACCGGTGCGTCAAACCGATGCCGCGATAGCTCGCATCGACGGAGCGTGTTGCGTCGCCGCATGGACGGGACCGATTGCGCCATCCACGGTTTCAGGATGAGCGCCGATCAGGGTTGTCACTAGTGCCGGAGCAGGGTGGGCTGAGGGCTTCATGGCTTGTCTCCATCTGTTTTTCGGCGTGCGCCGTTGATGGTTACTATCTCAGCGAGCTCATTGAGCGGCAATGTCCAACGCTGCCAATTGCCGTGTCAAACTGTGCCAAACGTGCTCGACGAAGATCGGAAAAATGTGCGAGTATGTCCGCAACTGGAGTGAGACAAATCGTGCGACCACCGAAAATCGTCACGCCATTGCATCCGGACCTCGATGCGCCGACGCAGAGTCTTCTGGGCTTGGCCGCGCTCGCCGCCGAACTGGCCGCGGAGGGCGTTTCCGTCAACAAACTGTTCGCGAATACGGGCGTCCATGCGAACCAGTTGGAGGATTCGCAGGCGAGAATTTCGCATCGTCAACGCCTCGCCATTTATCGAAACGCCCAACGGCTTGCAACAAGAGCCGATGTTGGATTGCTCGCGGGTGCGCGTCAGAGGATCAGTGACTTCGGCATATATGGCTATGCCATGGTCAGCAGTACGACCTTTGGAGACGCCCTGAAATTCAGCGTCGAAAATGTCAGGATGGCCGGCGCGGTTTTGCAGATCCGCTATTCCACCGAGGGCAATACCGGTATTCTGAGCAGTCACGGGCTCGCATCGCTCGGCGACATGTTGCCGTTTGTCGCCGAATTCTGGCGAAGCTCAATGACGGTGTTATTCAGCCGGGTGCTGGAAGCGCCTTTTCCGTCGAAGCGCATGGTCATGGCGTATCCGGCGCCGCCACATTGGCGGAATTACGAGAGGATGTTCGACTGTCCCGTGGAATTCGGCGCCGATACGATGGAGTGGCATTTCGACGTGCATGTACTGGACCGTCCGTGTCCGAATGCGAATCCGATTACCGCGCAAATCTGCCAGCAACTGTGTGATCGTATTCTCGAAGAACGCGATGGCATTCCCGAACTGGCGAGGCAGATCCGCATGGCTTGCCTGAACGCACCGGGCGTGTTCCCATCCGCCGAGAAGATGGCCGCCCAACTCGGCATGTCACTGCGAACCTTGCATCGACGGCTGGCCGACGATAACTACTCGTATCAAACCTTGTTGAACGATGTGCGCCGGTCGCTCGCCATCGAATTTCTCGAGAACACGCGGCTTCCTATCGATCAGGTCGCCGAGCGCATTGGATTCTCGGATGCGGCGAGCTTTCGCCGGTCTTTCAGGAAGTGGACCGGAAATTCACCCAGTCTGTATCGGAAGGGAATGGGCCAGGATGGGTGAGGGGAGCGTTGTCACTTGATGCCGTACGGATTTACCCGAATGCAATAAAGTATTAGTTCGCGGTCTTATTTTCAGTGGCGAGATGTCCGCGGCGGGGCTAACTTTCTGTTATAGCGGACGCAATGCGACATATGCGACTGTCAAAAGCAGAATGGGCTCAGGAGGAAGACAGATGCAGACGACGCTGGGTGTCACGGCGCGTACCGATGCCCGCCACGCCGAAATCGCTCAGCCGGATCTGGAACTGGTCGCCGTGCCGCGCGACGAGTCGTTCAAGATCTGGTCCCACGGGTATCCCTATCGCACGGTGCGCTGGCATTTCCATCCTGAATACGAAATTCAGCTGGTTACGTCGACGACGGGCAAATACTTCGTAGGCGATTACATCGGCAATTTCGCGCCTGGCAATCTCGTGATGGTGGGATCGAATCTGCCGCACAACTGGGTCAGCAATGTGCCGCAGGGCGACCGTGTGGATGAACGCTGTCTTATTCTGCAATTCGATGCAGAGTTCGTTACGCGCGCAATCAAGCTTTTCCCGGAGTTTAAACGCGTCGAGTTGTTACTCGATGCATCGCGTTGGGGTGTACTGTTCACACCGGAAACGGGCGCGGCAGCTGAACCGATCATGCGCGAGATGCTGGGCGCGAAAGGCATGCGGCGCATCACGTTGTTTCTTGCTTTGCTTGACTTGCTCGTGCAAAGCGTCGCGCCGGTGAAACTGGCGAGTGCTGCTTATTGTGCGGACCCGGCGCGCTATGCGCAGGCGCGCATCAATCACGTGCTTTCCTACATTGGCAAGAACCTGTCGCAAGAGTTGCGCGAAACGGAGTTGGCCGAACTTGTGGGACAGAGCGTCAGTGCCTTCTCGCGATACTTCCGTCGGCACACCGGCGTGCCTTTCGTGCATTATGTGAACCGGCTGCGCATTAATCTCGCGTGTCAATTATTGATGTCGGGTGAACTGAACATCACCGATATCTGCTATCAGGTCGGCTTTAATAACCTCTCGAATTTTAACCGCCAGTTCCTTTCCCTTAAGGACATGTCGCCTTCGCGATGGCGCGCCTACCAACAACTTAACGCTGCCAGTGGTGCTGAATCGCCTGATGCCGCAGTTGTGCAAGACCGGCGATGACTACACGATAAATAAAGGCGCAACACTTTCAGCCCGTGGAACGGAGACATCGCGCAGTACATGGGATATGAAACACGACGCGGCAACTTTCCCATAATCGGGCCAACGCAAGTGAGGCAGGTAATGGGCATTGGTCTGGAAGCCGCTAGCAACGACGAAAAACTACAACAAGGAGTTCACTCGCGACGCAGACACGGCAGCAGCTACGCCGGAATTTTTCTAATAATGGAGACATTCGATGACCCGACTTTCGAACCAACTAATCGGCGCTAGCGCCCTGAGCCTGAGCTTGTTGAGCAACACGGCGGCGCTGGCCGCCCCCAGTGGCACGGTCGCCTTTCTGATGCCCGACCAGGCGTCGACCCGCTACGAACAGCATGACTTCCCCGGCTTCAAAGCCGAAATGAGCAAGCTCTGCCCCGACTGCAAGGTCCTCTACCAGAATGCCAATGCCGATGTCTCGACGCAGCAGCAGCAGTTCAACTCGGTGATCGCGCAAGGCGCCAAGGTGATCGTCCTCGACCCGGTCGACTCGACGGCCGCCGCGTCGTTGGTCCACATGGCGCAGGGCCAGGGTATCAAGGTTATCGCTTATGACCGGCCCGTGCCCTCGACGCCGGCCAACTACTACGTTTCGTTCGACAACGAAGGCATCGGCAAGGCCATCGCGCAGTCACTCGTCCAGCACCTGAAGGAAACCGGCGTGCCGACCACCAAGGGCGGCGTGCTCGAAGTCAACGGTTCGCCGACCGACGCGGCCGCCGGACTGATCAAGAAGGGTATCCACGCCGGACTGCAGGGGAGCGGCTACAAGACGCTGGCCGAGTACGACACACCGGACTGGGCGCCCCCGAAGGCCCAGCAGTGGGTCAGCGGGCAGATCACGCGCTTCGGCTCGCAGATTGTCGGTGTCGTGGCCGCTAACGATGGCACGGGCGGCGGGGCTGTCGCGGCCTTCAAGGCAGCCGGCGTCAACCCGGTGCCCCCCGTGACCGGCAACGACGCGACGCTCGCGGGATTGCAGTTGATCATCGCGGGCGACGAGTACAACACAATCCTGAAGCCGAGCGAGATCGTCGCCGCCGCAGCGGCGAAGGTGGCCGTCGGCTTCCTTTCCGGGCAGACGCCGAAGGCTGAAACGACGCTCTTCAATACGCCGTCCCAGCTCTTCAAGCCGGCGGTCATCACGGCGAAGAACCTCAAGGCGGAAGTTGTCGACAAGGGGTTCGCGAGCGGCAAGGACCTGTGTACTGATCGGTATGCCGAAGGATGCAAGAAGCTGGGAATCACTTACTGATCTGGCGCATAGCTGACGCAAATGCGGCACAAACGCCCGACGGACCCGGCTCGTGCCGGGTCCGTCTACTCTCAATGAGGTATCCGTCCCATGACTGACAACTCCACGACACGATCCAGGCGCGGCGAACTGGTGCTGAGCCTGCGCGGCGTCTCGAAGCACTTCGGAGCGGTCTCGGCTTTGACGGACATCGAGCTCGACGTGCATGCCGGCGAAGTGGTCGCCCTGGTGGGCGACAACGGGGCCGGCAAATCGACGCTGGTGAAAGTTCTAGCCGGGGTCCATCAACCCAGCACCGGCACCATTACCTTCGGCGGCAAGGAGGTCACGCTGTCCAATCCGGGCGCGGCGCTCGATCTCGGCATCGCCACAGTGTTCCAGGACCTGGCGTTGTGCGAAAACCTCGACGTCGTCGCGAACATCTACCTCGGGCGCGAGCTGAATCCGCTGCGCCTCGACGAGGTCGCGATGGAGGTGAAGGCCTGGACGCTGCTGAACGAGTTGTCGGCGCGTATTCCGAGCGTGCGCGATGTGGTCGCGTCGCTCTCGGGCGGCCAGCGCCAGACCGTCGCAATTGCGCGCTCGCTGCTGCTGGACCCGAAGCTGATCATGCTCGACGAGCCGACGGCAGCGCTGGGCGTGGCCCAGACCGCCGAGGTGCTGAATCTGATCGAGCGGGTGCGCGACCGCGGTCACGCGGTGATCATGATCAGCCACAACATGGAGGACGTTCGCGCCGTGGCGGACCGGATCGTGGTGCTGCGACTGGGCCGCAACAATGGCGTCTTCTATCCCGACTCCTCGAATCAGGAACTGGTGGCCGCGATCACCGGCGCCACGGAGAACGCCGTGTCGCGTCGCGCCGGCCGACGCCAGGCCGAACAGGGCACCCAGACTAAGGAGCCGTCATGAGCAACGATATTCAAGGCGGCTCGCAGCCTGAACCGCAAGGCGCGCCACAGCCGTCCACGCTGCTCGACCGCAGCGATGTCCGCGTCAAGCACGCCACCGGAGTCGGCGGTACCGTGGCCGCCTTCGTCGAGCGGGTGCGCTCGGGCGATCTGGGATCGCTGCCGGTCGTCGCGGGCCTGATCATCATCTGGACCGTGTTCACCAGCCTGAACCCGGTGTTCCTCTCGGCCGACAACCTGGTCAACCTGCTGTTCGACTGCTCGACGGTCGGCGTGATCTCGCTGGGGATCGTCTGCGTGCTGATGGTGGGGCAGATCGACCTGTCGGTGGGTTCGATGAGCGGCTTTGCCTCGGCCCTCGTCGGAATGCTCTGGGTCAACCACGGCTGGCCGGTGCTGCTGGCCATCGTCGCCGCGGTCGTCGTCGGTGCGGTGGTCGGCGCACTGTACGCGTTTCTGCTCAACCGGCTCGGCATGCCGAGCTTCGTCGCGACGCTGGCCGGGTTGCTCGCGATCCTCGGGATGCAGCTGTATGTGCTAGGTGCTACCGGGTCGATCAACCTCCCCTATGGTTCGACGATGGTGAACCTCGGGCAACTCATCATCATCCCGGCTGTCGTTTCGTACCTCTTTGCGCTGGTGCCCGGTGTCGTGATGCTGGTGATCGGGCTGCGCACGCGTGAGCGCCGCCGTGCATCCAATCTCTCGGCGCCCTCCGTGGGCAGTCTTTGTGTGCGCGCCCTGGCCATCACCGTACTTTTGGAGGCTGTGGTTGCCTACCTCAACCAGGGACGTGGCGTTCCACTGATGTTCGGCATCTTCCTCGGCCTCTCGGTCGCGATGGACTATGCGCTAACAAGGACGCGCTGGGGCCGGTCGATGAACGCGGTCGGCGGTAATCACGAGGCTGCGAGACGGGCAGGCATCAATGTCGGCGCCATCTACACCAGCGCCTTCGTACTGTGCGCCAGTCTCGCCGCACTCGGCGGCGTGCTGACCGCGGCACGGCTCGCCTCGGCCAGTCAGCAGGCCGGCACCGGCGACGTGAACCTGAACGCCATTGCAGCGGCCGTGATCGGCGGCACCAGCCTGTTCGGCGGCCGAGGCAGCGCGTATTCCGCAGTACTGGGCATTATCGTGATCCAGTCTATCGCCAGCGGCCTGACGCTGCTGAACCTGTCGTCCTCGCTGCGCTTCATGATCACCGGCGCGGTGCTGGCGATCGCGGTGATCGTCGACTCGCTTGCCCGGCAGTCCCGCGTCTCGCATGGTCGCGCGTAATTCGAGCAATCAGCAATCATCTTGCACGGGACCGCGGTTGCATGGGACCGGAATAGGCGCTAAAGCGCTAACTCCGGTCGACCGCGATCAATCTGCATGGGACCGGAGTAAGCGCTAAAGCGCTAACTCCGGTCGACCGCCATCAAACCGCATGGGACCGGAATAAGCGCTAAAGCGCTAACTCCGGTCGACACAGGAGAGCAGTCAATGAGTGAATCCATGAAAGGAAAAGTTGCCGCCATCACGGGCGCGGCATCGGGCATCGGCTTGGAGTGCGCGCGCACCCTGCTCGCGGAAGGCGCAAAGGTCGTTCTGATCGACCGTGCGAAAGACAGGCTCGTGCAACTGTGCGCAGAACTGGGGCCGAACGCACTGCCGCTGGCCGTGGATCTGTTGCAGCCGTCGGAGGTGTCCGCGATGCTGCCGAGAATCCTCGAGCTGGCCGGTGGCCTCGATATCTTCCATGCCAACGCCGGCGCCTACGTCGGCGGCGATGTCGTGGATGGAAATCCGGACGAGTGGGATCGCGTATTGAACCTGAATGTCAATGCCGCGTTCCGATCGGTCCACGCCGTGCTGCCGCACATGGTCGCGCAGAAATCGGGTGACATTATCTTTACCAGTTCCATCGCGGGCATCGTCCCGGTCGTGTGGGAGCCGATCTACACCGCGTCCAAATTTGCGGTGCAGGCCTTTGTCCACACGACCCGGCGCCAGCTCGCCAAGCATGGTGTGCGGGTCGGCGCGGTGGCCCCGGGCCCGGTCGTCACCGCACTGCTCGACGACTGGCCGAAGGCGAAGATGGACGAAGCGCTCGCTTCGGGCAGCCTGATGCAGGCCAGGGAGGTCGCCGATGCGGTGCTCTTCATGCTGACGCGGCCGCGCAACGTGACCATCCGCGATCTCGTGATTCTTCCAAACAACGTCGATCTCTGAAATGCGTGCCAGACGCGGGCGCGGTTGTGTGGCTCGCCGTCAACATGGAACGCCTCCCCCAAAAAGGCAATGAGCAGACAGTGACCAGGCAGCGAGCTATGACCTCAGAAAACTCGACCTCCGGCGCGACAGACAGCACGCGCGATGCGCTCCATGTCATCGGGGTGGATGTGGGCACGGGCAGCGCCCGGGCTGGAATCTTCGACCTTGCCGGTCGCATGGTGGCCTCGGCCAGGCGTGACATCACGCTGTTCCATGCAAGCGGCTCCATCGTCGAACAATCGAGCGGCGAAATCTGGACCGCCGTCTGCGCTTCCGTGAAGGATGCGCTGTCGCAGGCCGCCGTCTCGCCCGATCAGGTCGCCGGCATCGGCTTCGACGCCACCTGCTCGCTCGTCGTGCTGGGCGAGGGCGGCCAGCCCCTGCCCGTGGGCCCTTCCGAGCAAGCCGAGCGCGACATCATCGTCTGGATGGATCACCGCGCCGTGGCACAGGCGGAGCGCATCAATACGACGGGCCACGAGGTGCTGAAGTTTGTCGGCGGCAAGATCTCGCCGGAAATGGAAACACCGAAGCTGCTGTGGCTCCTCGAGAACAGGCCGGGCGTGTTCGAGGCGGCGTGGCAGTTTTTCGACCTGACCGACTTCCTGACCTGGCGCGCGACCGGGGATCTGTCGAGATCCACCTGCACGGTCACCTGCAAATGGACTTATCTGGCGCACGAGCGGCGCTGGGACGAGAGTTACTTTCGGAGCATCGGCCTCGGCGTGCTGGCGGACGAGGCTTTTGCGCGCATCGGCCAGACCGTCGTCGACCCGGGTACGCCGTTGGGCAGCGGACTGACCGAAGACGCCGCCGCGCAGCTCGGCCTGCGAACCGGAACGCCGGTCGCCACGGGCGTGATCGATGCCCATGCCGGGGGGATCGGCACGGTCGGCGCCGACGGCGAGCCCGAGTCCTGCCTCGCCTACGTCTTCGGCACCTCATCGTGCACGATGACCACGACCCGCAGTCCGGTCTTCGTGCCCGGCGTGTGGGGGCCTTATTTTTCGGCGATGGTGCCGGATGCATGGCTCAACGAGGGCGGCCAATCGGTAGCGGGCGCGGCGATCGAACGACTGCTTTCGATGCACCCCGCAGCCCCAGACGTCCGACGTCGCGCAGAGCACGAGGGCCACCCGCTGCCGGTGATGCTTGCCGGTCTCGCGGCGCAGGCGGCGGACAGCCTGTCGGGCGCGGCGTTGCTGGCCAACGGCCTGCATGTCGTCCCGGAGTTCCTGGGAAACCGTGCCCCGCTGGCCGACCCACACGCAAGAGCCGTGATTGCGGGCCTTGGAATGGAGGACGACCTGAACAGTCTGGTCGCCCTCTACATTGCCGGCATTTGCAGTATCGGTTACGGCCTTCGCCAGATCATCGAAGCACAGGCGATGGCCGGCGCACCGATCGAGCGGGTGGTCATCAGCGGTGGCGCGGGGCGACTCGATCTCGTTCGGCAACTGCTCGCCGATGCGACGGGAAAGCCCGTGCTTGCGACGCGGGCGGAAGAACCCGTGCTGCTGGGCGCGGCGATCCTGGGCGGCGTGGCTGGCGGCCTGTTCGACGACGTGCGCTCGGCGATGGCCAGAATGTCGCAGATCGGTAGGATCTACGAGTCGGACACGGGTGACATTGCGGCATTGCACGAGGCGCGGTATCGCGCCTTCAGGCAGTTGCAGACCGTGGCCAGGGAAATTCGCTAGGTCCGACGATCAGCCCGCGTTTGCCAGAGAGATCAATGATTGAATTCATGTCGCCGCTTCCTGATTGATCGTGAGGGTGGCTGTGGATGTCGGCGGACTAAACAGCGAAGATGTCGAAGGGCATCCAGTGTCTGTGTCAGGCGATCCGTCGAGCGGGAAGTTTTCGCTCCATCGCAATCGGCTGTTCTTCGAGAACCGAATGCACAATCGGGAAAAGATCGAGGTCGTGCCGCTGGCAGATCTCGAAAGTATCAACCTGCGCGGAACGTTCGATTTCCCGATCGGACGCATTAGGCATTATTTGCTGCCGGGCGTCGCTGACCTGGATGCGAAGCAACGGCGGTTAGCTTGAACGGCAATAATCTCCATCGGCTCGACACGACTAGAGTTCCGCCCGTCGAGCGCAGGGCAGGCGTCACTCCGGCATGCGAAAACTTCGGCGGAGTGAGCAAAACGGGAAGGGGGCAAAACGGAAAGGGGGCAAACGGCAGACAGGAAGCGCCTGATTTGGTGAGGTATTTTAGCGGGACCGTCTCGCAATCCCGCATCAAGCCAAGATCAACCTGCCGTCGCAAAATGCATTGAAATGAAGGGTGGGCCTGGCAGCGCGCCCGCCGCAAAATTCCGGTCAACTCCCGTTCAGGTCAAAGCGACACGAT
>NZ_JARESS010000179.1:0-1233 GCF_046027915.1 Paraburkholderia sp. RL17-347-BIC-D | reverse complement strand
TGGTTTCGGCGTAACCGACGAGATCGAAAAGCTTGACCGTCTGAAATCGGCAGGGGCCATTTCGGAAGCGGAATATTCGCGCCTGCGAGCCCGGCTCGTGCAGTAGTCAGGGTTTACGGGTCGACCCGAAGATCCTCTGCCTGGCGGGCGCGGGCCTGGAACCGACCCTTGCCCGCGCCCTCCGCTATTGCGAGACCTGGTAGATCATGGGCCCTTGGCGGTACGGACGGGGAAATGACCCGGCCCAGTATCCCGCCCGGTAGACCGGATAGGCAATGGGACTGGCAACGGCGACGACCGGCTGCACCACGGCCTGAACCGGGTATTCCTGCACCTCCTCCTGGGGATAGACCGGAACGTACTGGACAGCCGGTGGAGGGGGCGCTGCATAGGCCTGTTGCACGTACACCGGCTGCGGATAGTTCGACGGACCGCTTTCAAAAACCGGCGCTTGCGCATAGACGGGCGCCTGCTGGTAACGCGTCGGCGGTGGCGCGTACTGCGGCTGCTGCGCAACCATCTGATACCCGGGCTGGGCCGGCAATGCGCGCTGGGCGACGTGCGGTTGGGGGACGGGGACGGGCGCCTGCAAGGCCTCGTCGTCTGGCATGGCGGGCGGGAGCGGCGGCACATCGTGCGACTGGACCTGCTTAGCCGGACTCTTCAACTGATCCCGCAAAGAAGCGTACGTCTCGGCGTCCTCCTTCGCCCGAGCAACGTATCCACTATGGTAGGCATTGCTCAGGTCTTTCTGACGTGCCTGGTTTTCCTCATCGGCGGTCATACGTTCGTCACCGGGGTCGAGCGATGCATCCGTCCCGCCGTTGTCATAAGCGGACTTCGGACCATCGGCCCATGCTGGAATGGATTGCAGCGATGGCGCAAAAGCCACCGAAGCAACTGCAATGCCTAACAACGATTTAATTTTCATGGTTTCACCTCGCAGCTAGAGAGAAATGGAAGCGCTCCAGCCACCTCCCGGTGGGCCTCGTGCCGATACGCAACGTCGTGCGGCGCACCAGAAGGCGACTTCCTCGTGCCTGCACAGCGCTGGCTGGTAGTCCTGACTTTTGAGCATTTCCCGGCCTCTTTCAGAACGGCGCAGTCTGGCTAACTAATGGATTAGCGGTCGCAAACCGTCCGTAAATGGCGCTTAACAGGGCCGCGGCGCTAACATTCACATTTCGCCAATCGCAACACGGCTATCCATTTCTCATTTGCAGCTGCTTCCTT
>NZ_JARESS010000178.1:0-1278 GCF_046027915.1 Paraburkholderia sp. RL17-347-BIC-D | reverse complement strand
GCACCGAATGTCAGGTACGCCTTCTGTTCATGCACACCTTCCGATGGGTCTCGTGGATGCCTCCAACGGTCAGGGTCAAATGTTTCTGGACGCACAAAGTTGCGCGGGTCCAACATGCTTGGACGCGTGAGAAATAGCATGCGTGTTCCTGCCGGTATAGCAACACCTCCCAGGCACACGTCAGTCAGTGGCTCGAACGTCTGTATTGCAGCAACTGGCCGCAGTCGGAGTGCCTCATTGCATACCGCCTCGCATAGATCGAGGTGCTTTAATGCGTCGTAGTCCGGGCAGGCCTTGGACTCACCGAGTGCCGCGCGCGACTGTTCGAATAGCCGGTTCTGCAGATGCGAATCCGCAGCAATGTACATAAGCCCCCAGGCGATTGCATTAGCCGTCGTATCCTCTCCTGCGACGAGAAGCGTCAGGACGTTCGCCGATACCTGTTCGTCGGTAACCGTTGAATCGGGCTCGTTGCGCGCGGCGAGCATCGCTTCGAGCAAGTTGTGCGGTGGCGCATCAGGCGATTGGCGCATGCGCTCACGCGCCCGTTCAATCATTTTTTGAATGTAGCTGTGCACCTCCACCATTGCCCGCGCGAGTAACCGGTCCTGGGGAAGCGTGACGTAGTGCCAGTAGGGAAAGAGGGCAGTGACACGCCTCATGAGCGCCGGCGGTATGAGGGCAAGCTGTTCCTGGATTACACCCTGTTCCTGTTCGAGCGTATGCGGATCCTCGCCGAAGGCGAGCGTACTCGTCACGTCAACGGTGTAGCGCTTAAGTTCTTCTGTCATTTCGAGCGTTCTATGCTCCTTTGCCGCCTCTTGCAGGCGAACGAGAAGACGCTCGGTAATGGCCGCCAGAGTCGGATAAAAGGCCTTAATGTTGGAAAAGGACAGCGCGCGCATGACGAGCCGACGCTGCGGTTCCCAAGCCGTGCCTTCGGCAGAGAATAGTCCGTTTCCGCCAAGCTCCGCCATTACGGATTCTATTGGCGCAAATCGACGATACAGGTGCGGACGCTCGCGCATGACAGTCTGAAACAGTTCCGCCTGCGTCCACACTGTGACCGGAATCGTGCCAAGCTGAACCCTGAATGGCGAACCAAATCGCTTCGCCCATTGCTCCAAAGTCGAGTGAAGTCTCGCCGGTGCCATCTGAAACAGGTTTCCCAGGAGGGGCAAACCTTGCGGGCATGGTAGATCTGCGACAGTGCGCAAAATCTCGTTGGCGTCAAGTTGAAGGTCCGCCATACTCTCCTCCGCTTCGCATACCACAATG
>NZ_JARESS010000177.1:0-1298 GCF_046027915.1 Paraburkholderia sp. RL17-347-BIC-D | reverse complement strand
AAAATGAATCCGCAACTTTTTACCAATGTGAAGATTTTCGACGGCACGGGTGCCCCAACGTTCGTTGGTGAGGCGCTTGTCGAAGGCAATCTGATCCGCGCTGTGGCTCGTGGAAAGGGTGGGATTTCGCGCGAATCCTACTACGACATCATCGACGGGAAAGGCATGACACTGATGCCCGGCCTCGTCGAAGCCCACTCGCACGTTACCTACAGCAATATGGCGAAGTTCGGCGAACTGGGGCAGATTCCGCTTGAAGAACATACAATCCTCACGCTGCAGAACGTCAAGCTGATGCTGGACTCGGGCTTCACCAGCCTGTACTCGGCGGCATCGGCGAAGTTCCGCCTCGAGGCGGTGATTCGCGATGCCATCGATGCCGGAAAATTCCCGGGGCCGCGCATGCGGGCGGCCTCGCCCGAACTCACGTCAACAGGTGGTCTTGGGGACGAGCGTCAGTATCACACGAACCATCAGGGCTTCGAACTGATTGCCGACGGCACCGAAGAAATCCGGCGAACCGTCAGAACGCTGATTCGCGAGGGCGTCGACACGATCAAGGTCAACATCTCCGGTGACATGTTTGCTGGACGTCCGGGGTTCGCCCGCCGCCTGGCCTATACGGAGGCGGAGGTCGCCGCCGCTGCGGAAGAGGCGCATATGCGCGGCGCCTGGCTGTCGTGTCACGCCCGCGCCGATGCGGCCGTGAAGCTTGCCCTGAAGTATGACTTCCGCGTGATCTACCACTGCGATTTCATTGAGGGCGAGACGTACGACCTGCTCGAGGCAAAGCGCGACAGTGTGTTTCTCGCCCCGGCCATTGGCGTAATCTACGCGACCGCCTACGAAGCAGAACCATGGGGCATTACCAGAGAGTTTGTCGAAAAGAGCGAGCTCTTCACCATGATCGAGCAATGCCCGAAGGTGTACGGCGAACTCAGAAAACGCGGCCTGCGGATTCTCCCGGGCGGCGACTACGGCTTCGCATGGAACCCGATCGGCACCAATGCCCGCGACCTGGAGCACTTCGTCAACATTCTTGGCTTCACCCCGGCCGATGCCCTGATGGCGGCTACAAAATGGGGCGGCGAAATCATGGACATCCCGAACCTCGGGCTCGTCAGCGACGGTTACCTCGCTGACCTGCTGCTTGTCGATGGCGATCCGGTCGAGAACATCAAGCTTCTCCAGGATCGCGACAACATCAAGGTCGTGATGAAGGACGGGGTCTACTGCAAGCGACTCATCCCAACACCCGGCATCTAGCAACCGGACTGTCGCTGTGTTCGAGATCGGGC
>NZ_JARESS010000176.1:0-1304 GCF_046027915.1 Paraburkholderia sp. RL17-347-BIC-D | reverse complement strand
AGCGAGTCGAGCACTTCTTCGAAGGCACGAGCCTGGCCGGGCTGGAACAGTTCGACCAGTTCCCGCGCGAACGGGGAATGTCGCGCATGCACGCGCGAGAGCAGGCTCGCGAAACCGTCCAGGAAGTGGTGCTTGTCGCGCTCCAGCGGCAGGTCGATGCGCTCATTGGCGCGCGCATCGCGCATCGTGCCCAGCGGATCCTCGCCACGCTGCACCTTGCCGATCTCGCGATGCACCATGCGCCGCAGGATCGCCAGCCCCTGGTCCGTGCTGCCCAGGTTCTCCTTCGTGCGATCGGCGATCGGCCCCTGCGTGACCCACGCCATGATGTCCTGCGCGTCGATCATGTCCAGCGCGTACTCGCCGTGCTTGTCCAGATACGGCACCTCGTACACCGGCACGCGCTCCAGCAGATGCGGCGCCACCGTCGCGCCCGGCGGCGGCACGTACGCGGTGTACCACAGGTGCAGGGTGTGCGTGTCGTCCATTGGCGTGCGGATCTGGAACGCGTACATGCCCCATTGCGGCGACGCATAGCCCACCGCCAGCATTGTCGGGAACACCAGCGGATGGCCGATCTGCCAGTCGTCGCAGTCCTCCGACTGCCCTTCGAGCAGGCGCCGCTTGATGATGCCGTGCTCGAACTCGGTAAAGCCGATGCGCACGTGCCGGCGGCTGATCGAGAACTTCGCGGGCTGCCCCTGGATCTCGCGCAGATGCTCGTGCAACTGCCCGTGCAGCCACTCGGTATGCACCTGGTCGACCGAGTTCTCCATGATCTGCAGCCAGTTCGCCGGCACCACCGCCTGACCGATCATGCGGATCGCGGGCGAGGCGACGAAGCCGTCATAGCGCGGCAGCAGCGGACGCGGCTCCGGGCCCATGTAGGCGAACAGCATGCCGCCCAGTTCCTCGACCGCGTAGGCGCTCGTGCTCACGCGCTCCTTGAAGCAGGTCTGGGCCGACTCGTTGGGCTGCTCCAGGCATTTGCCCTGGGCGTCGAAGTGCCAGCCGTGATACGGGCAGCGGATGCCCTGGTCGGTGGGAATGCCGTAGGCGAGCGAGGCGCGCCGGTGCGGGCAGTGCTCGGCGATGAGCCCGAAGCGGCCCTGGCGGTCGCGAAACAGCACCAGGTCCTCGCCCAGCACACGCACGCGCTTGGTGGAGCGCGCGCTGCTGAACTCATCCACTCCGCCCACCGGGTGCCAGTAACGGCGCATCAGTTCGCCGCCGGGCGTGCCCGGTCCCACACGTGTGAGCAGTTCATTCTGTTCGGCCGTCAGCATCGGGTTCTCCTCTTTACA
>NZ_JARESS010000175.1:0-1317 GCF_046027915.1 Paraburkholderia sp. RL17-347-BIC-D | reverse complement strand
GGATCGCGAGGCAAGGGTCCGCGTCAATCGCGCCAACCCTCAAATACGACATCCCACCGACAGAACAAGCCATACGTAAAAACGCCGCCCGCGCGAGACCCAGCCCAGACGGCGTCCATTTTCAAAACGCGTTCGTTTAAATGGCTTGTCGACGCGGTGGGCGCGGAGAACATCGCACTGGGACTTGAATCCAACCTGGCGCGCGTGGCCGAGTTGATCAACGGCGAGAGATTCACACCCGAGACGGCTTTCCACATCGAAACGACGCTCGGTCTACCCGACGGGTTTTTCGATCAACCCAATCCTGCGCTCACATCCGAAACGATCAGTCGCTTGAGGGCGCCGCTCAACTTTATTCGCGCGAATGCTGAGCCAGAATCGGCGGACGGGCAGCCAGTGGAACCGGCTCCTGCAGTACTGGCGAATCACCACCCTACCCCCACTGACCGTTTGCCCAGGAAATCAGAAATGCCAAAGAGAACCGATGGCGACTCGCCACAGGCCGTCGCGAAGCGCAACCCTGCAGCGGCAAGAACTGCCACGGCTCCCTCGTCGAAACCGGCATCAGCGAAGGCCAAAGCGTCCATGAAGTCCGGGGCCCAGCAATCCTTGCCGTTGACCGACGTGGCAGCTCTGCAAAACATTCGTCGCGCCAACCTGCACGTACTCACCTCACGTAAAGGATCGAAGGTGCGACTGAGCGCAGTAGTGAATATCAGCGCCTCCAACCTGGACAATCGTCTGTATGGACAGAAGCGCATGGACGACGCTGAAGCCAACCGTTTCACCGAACGCCTTGGGTTGCCGACTGCCTGGCTGGACGTTCCGCGTTCAGTCTCAGACATTCCTGAGTCTGTCTCGGCTCTGCTTGATCCGCTGTCGGGTCGATCTGCACCTGATCAGCAGGAGCTTCCTGCCGCGAAAAGGCCGGAAGCGGTGGTGGCAAGAAAATCCGCGACAAGACAGGCAAAAGCCGCGAGCGACCGACACGCCCAACCGTCCGAGGCGGATCACCCCAGCGGCAGCGTCGTTACGAAGGCAGTCGTGGAGCAACAGGATCCGGGACTTCCGCATGCCTCCGATCTGGCAATCCGGCAAACTGTCGACAGCGATTTCCCACCGTCCGCCTCCCACCAGCAGCCCGCGCCGGCTTCCATCACAGAGGTCATCGCGGAGCCGCGCCGTTCTGCTCCCGTGACCAGTCTTGGCGATCTGATCGGTATTGAACCGATCGCAGAGGCGCTGATCAAGACGCTCGCAGGTAAGGCACGAACCGGTCGTCTTGACGAAATGAAAGCGCTGGAACTATTGCGACAG
>NZ_JARESS010000174.1:0-1326 GCF_046027915.1 Paraburkholderia sp. RL17-347-BIC-D | reverse complement strand
TGCAAGCCGAAGCTGCGGGCCCTGATGGAATTCGCCAGGAACGTCCTCATCTCGGCCACGTGCTTGAAGCACAAGACTGTGTTCAGGTTTGCGTTCCTGCGGTCCGACCTGTCGCGCCATCACATTGAAATCAACCCAAGCAACCTACCAGTTCTTCAACGCTTCAAAGTGCTCATCCTGCTATGCAGGTCTGTTGCTCACATGATGCGCTTCGTACGACGTCCCGTGAGCGAGGATCGCCCAGGCGATTCTCGCCATTTTGTTCGCCAAGGCCACTGTTACTACATTTGCTGGTCGTCGCACCAGTATTGCCTTTTGCCATGCGGTGGGTACCTTGGTGTGACACAGAACAGAGCGCGCCCCATGTATCAGCAACGTACGCAAGTATGGGTCGCCACGTCTGGAGATCGAGCCCAGCCGTATCTTTCCGCCGGTACCATTCTGACGGGGAACAAGTCCCAGAAACGCTGCGAACTCGCGCCCGGACCTGAATGTCTTCGCATCTCCAATTGTTGCTACCAGGGCCGTTGCGGTCAGGCGGCCGATACCCGGCACTTCGGAGATCGCACGACATGCCGCTTCGTGTTTCTGCCAGACGCCAATCCGCTTCTCGAGTTGATCGATGTCCTCCTCAAACAGGTTGATGCGACGCAACTGTTCGAGAAGGTTAAGAAGTATCGATCGTGGCAGTGTGTCTTCGAGTTCTGCCATGCGATTTCTGATCTCGTCGAGTCCTGCTACGCGTCCTGCGCGAAACGTTACGCCGAATTCATACAGCAGCCCACGCAGCTGATTTATCTGCATCGTTCGAAATTTGACGAGCAACGAGCGCATACGATGGAGGCTTAGCATCACTTGCTGATCCTCTGTCTTGGCGGCAACCGTGCGCATGCCGGGTTGCTGCACTGCAGTCCAGATTGCCCGGGCGTCGGCCGCGTCAGTCTTGTTCGTTTGCACGAAAGGTCGAATGAATTGGGCGTGTAATAGCACCACCTCATGTCCGAGCGCGCGAATCTTACGTGCCCACCAGTGAGCACTTCCGCAAGCTTCGAGGGCAACGCGACCGGCGGGGCGCTGCGCCAGAAATACAATTAAATCGTCACGTCCGAACTTCCGATTCGCGATCTCGCCAGTTTGGGCGTCGACCCAGTACATCTGGAACACCCGCTTTGCAATGTCGAGTCCGTATGTCGTAGCATTCATCTGGGGCCTCCGCTCCTTAAGTGGTTGTGTCGCAACTCCACTTTGGCACATTGATGCCGTTCGGTCCTGGAGGCCCTCAATCGTGCCCAATTCCCCGGAGGGAGGGCGGTGTCCATTCCATCT
>NZ_JARESS010000173.1:0-1332 GCF_046027915.1 Paraburkholderia sp. RL17-347-BIC-D | reverse complement strand
TAGTGGACAAGTCAACCCCGATGGGCAAATGGCCGGCTCCGGCCGAAATATACTGGTAGATTATCCCGCAGATCTCTTAGCGAACCAGCCATTCGGGTGTCGGCTTCGTAGGATGGGCGAGCGGCAACCACTGGCCGGCCGAAAAGCTGCCGCTGGCGCAGGGCGAATGATTTCGACCGGCGGCTTACGGCGAGGGAGCTAGACCCGTACAGTCGACCGAATACCACGAATGCGAACTGTAGCTGGCCGTCAAGAACATCGGCCACATGCACAAAGACGAAGTTACCGCAAACCAACGGCATCGTCGGGCGCCTGCACAAGACCATGCTCAACGAGTTCTATCGTGCGGCGTTTCGCAAGAAGATCTACGCATCGGTCGACGCGCTGCAGACCGATCTTAGCGCGTGGCTTGAGCAGTACAACCACGAGCGCGAACATCAGGGTCGATGGTTGTAGTGGTCAAGTTATTTCGGACAGGCAGATAGGTTCTTTCACTGTCGGTTTCGCCTCGTAGGCAGCGGGCGACAGATAGCCCAAGGTCGAATGTAGGCGTACGGCATTGTAGAAGCCGACGATGTACTGGTTGATGTCGCGCCGTGCCTCGTCGTGGTTGGCGTACTGACGCTGCCACACGCGCTCCATTTTCAGGTTCAGGAAGAACCTCTCCATCACTGAATTGTCCCAGCAATTTCCCTTGCGGCTCATGCTGCAAACCACGTGATGCTGCTTCAGCAATGCCTGGTACTCGTCACTCGCATACTGGCTGCCCCTGTCCGAATGCAGGACCAGCCCCCGCGCTGGCCGACGCTGCTGCAGCGCCATGGTCAGTGCCGACATGACCAGTCCGGCCGGCATGGTGGGAGCCATAGACCAGCCGACTACCTTGCGTGAGAACAGGTCCAGCACGACCGCCAGATACAGCCAGCCCTGCGCCGTGCGGATATACGTGATGTCCGAAACCCACGCGCGATTGGGCTCGGCCACATCAAACTGGCGGTCGAGCACGTTCTCCGCCACAGGTAGCGTATGCCTGCTGTCGGTCGTCGAGACGAACTTGCGCTTCCAGCTCGTGCGCAGGCCTGCGTCGCGCATCAGCGTACGCACCCGGTAACGACCAATACGTAACCCTTGCTCCCGCAGCGCATGCATCACACGCCGGCTGCCATAGCTCGCGCCGCTGGCGGCGAATGCTGCCCTGACGTGGGTCTGTTCCTGCAGGCTCCTTGCGCTCGGCCTGGCACGCCGGTGTGCGTAGTAGCCAGAGCGGCTCACCCGCAAAACCCGGCAGGCGTCACTGACCGATACGGCCTCCTGTTGCAAGTGATTTACCAA
>NZ_JARESS010000172.1:0-1338 GCF_046027915.1 Paraburkholderia sp. RL17-347-BIC-D | reverse complement strand
GTAAGCGCCTAGCCATCCCATCTTGAGTTGCGTTGACGGTCTTGGGAGCATCGTATCCACTAAAAACAGGTGGACACGTGAACACTATCGAAGAAGAAGTGCCGCTCGGCCGGCGTCGACGCCGGCGCTATAGCGTCGAGTTCAAAGCCCAGGTGGTGGCTGCCTGCCAGGGGCCCGGGGTGTCACTTGCGGCCATCGCGCTGCACCATCAGCTGAACGCGAATCTGCTCCGACGTTGGGTAGAACAGGCCGAAGGGAACGAGCGCTTTCTCGTCGCACGTAGCGAGGTGTCGGTGCCGTCGGCAGCGACGCCGGCATTCGTGTCGCTCCCGCTTGAGACGAGAAACGCGCGCACGGGTGAGATTCGCGTCGAAGTGCGCCGCGCGGACCAGTCAATCACGGTTAGCTGGCCGACATCAGAGGCAGCACAGTGCGCCGCGTGGCTGCGTGAGTGGCTCGCGTGATCCGCATTGATGAGGCGTGGCTGGCAGTCGACCCGCTGGACATGCGTGCAGGCTTTGATACGGCGCTGGCGCGTGTGGTCACGGTGTTCGGAGCTGCGCATCCGCATCACGCTTATCTGTTTGCCAACCGGCGGGCCAACCGCCTGAAGGTGCTGGTTCACGACGGAATCGGTATCTGGCTGGCAGCGCGACGGCTCAACGAGGGGCAGTTCGTCTGGCCTCATGCTGGTAGCGAACCGAAGCAACACGCGCTCACGCCGGAGCAGCTCGCAGGTCTGGTGGTCGGTTTGCCATGGCAGCGCATTGGTCCGAACGGTGTAATTCGCGTCGTGTGAGGCCAACAGGGACGTAAACTGTTTCGCTTCCACGGTGCCCGGGGTTCTGGCAGACTCGTCTGCATGGACCTGCCCGCCGATCTCAACGTTCTCAGCCCCGAACAGTTGCGTGCGCTCGCCGCGCAACTGATCGCCCGGGTCGAGGACAGAGACCGGGAGATCGAAGAGAAGACCCGGGAGGTCGGCGAGAAGGAACGGGAGTTGCATTACCGGCAGGTCCGTATCGAGCAGCTGAGCCATGAGATCTCCATCCTCAAGCGCCAGCAGTTCGGCCGGCGCAGCGAACAGCTCAGCAGCGAGCAGATGAGCCTGCTGGACGAGGCAGTCGACGCCGATCTGGCCGCCATCGAACTGGAGCTCGAGCAGCTTCAGCCACAAGCCACAGTCGACCCGTCACCCCGGCAACCGAAGCGCGCAGCGCTGCCGGCGCAACTGCCGCGCACAGAGATCCACCGCGAGCCGGACAGCACCGTGTGCCAGTGTGGCTGCGAGCGCGTACGCATCGGTGAAGACATCAGCGAGAAGCTGGACTACACACC
>NZ_JARESS010000171.1:0-1345 GCF_046027915.1 Paraburkholderia sp. RL17-347-BIC-D | reverse complement strand
CAATGCTCTCAACTTAAGCCCCATTCCATCAAGCGACCTTGTACGCGAGATGGAGATGGGGTTTGGCTTTTCTGGGCGGTCGTGGGTAAGAGCGCGAGGGCTGGATACGACATCGGGCTCCGTGGATGGCGGGCATGAGATCGGCGAGCCGGTTCAGGCAGCGCTCAATCCGTAGCAGGCACGCGCCGAGGATCGGCTTGAGTGCGCCCAGCGCGTATAGACGGTTTGGATGACTGGTGTGGTCGTCTTTGGCTGGATCGTCCAGGTCATTGAGTAGCGTACACAGGTTATCAGCGACGGTTTTCGCACCGAAGTCCTGCTGCAGCGCCAGGTAATCCAGGCCGGTGACAGCCTCAAGCCGCAGTCGGTGCTTCAGACGTTTGAACGCTTCCTCAATACGCCAGCGTTGATGATAGAGCGCGCCGAAAGCGCTGGCCGGATAACGTTCGCGCTCCAGCAGCGAGGTCATCAGCACACGCACGCGGCCGCTGGGCGTGACGTCCCGGATCAGGCGCACGGTGGTAGGCGTGCGCGCCAGTTCATAGTCGCGGGCATCCTCTTCGTTGGGCGCGCCCAGTGTCACGACCTGCTCGGCCTGGCCGCTGCGCGCAAACGCGCTTACACATTTCCATCCTCGGGTATCCACGCGCAGGCAGAAGTGGATCTCGCGCTGCGCCAGCGCAGCCACCATCATGTTGCCGATATAGCCGCGATCAAGCAGCAGCAGATCGGTGTGCGGCTGAAGCACATCCAGCGCTTCGAACAGCATCTGCCGCTCGGCGCCGTCGGCCGGATGGAGCGCGGCATGCAACGTCAGTTCGGGCCCCGGCAGGAACAGCGCGAACGCGTAGTGATCGGCGCGCAACGCATGGCCCTGGCGGGTCGCCACCCGCAGCCGGGTGCCGTCGGCTGCGACCGGCCTCAGGCCGTTCCAGCGCATCGAGTCAATATGGGGTTGGGCAAGCTCAATCAGACGTGCGCGGGCCCGTTCGAACAGCTCGGCCGACAGCCCCCGGCGCGCCTTGCTGAAGGCCTGTGCACTGACGCCGCGGGTACGCACGCCGCATTCGCCGAGCTCACCAAACAGGCCATCGAGCTCGGCCTGCACGCTCGCGCACATGCCCGACATCATCAGCGCGGCCATGCGCGGCAATGTCAGTGTGCGATTGCGGGTGAATGCAGTGGGAGAAAGACGCACGCGCTCAGCGAGCGCCGGATCGAACAGGAAATCGGAGAACTCAGCCAGGAGTTGGGAGGACGCTGGTATTTGAGTTCATATCGTCGATTTATCAATCAGTTATGCGATGAAGTTTACAGATCGAACGCCCCGTATACAAGCCCTTTC
>NZ_JARESS010000170.1:0-1396 GCF_046027915.1 Paraburkholderia sp. RL17-347-BIC-D | reverse complement strand
GGGGCTTAAGTTGAGAGCATTGCTGTGCGGGGCGGCACCTACTTTTCTTTGCCGGCCGCAAAGAAAAGTAGGCAAAAGAAAGCGGCTCACACCGCTAATTCTTAAGCGGGTCCCCCGCGCAGTCGCGGTAGTGGTGCATCTGGAATCTGTGTTCTCGCACATTCTGCCTCAGTGACAAGGCGCTCATTCTTCCCGCCCCGCGCGATGCGCGCGCCGGAACGGTCTGCTTAAAATCCGTGGGTTTCGCTGTGCGCGGTGGGGCCGCCGGCTTCGGCTCGGCGAAGTGCCGATAAAGGCTTCCGGTTCTTTAAGCGTGGTTGCGTCGGGAAAACGTTAGAGCTGACTCGGTGCATTCGCGGTCGCCGCGGCGCGATGCCACGGCTCACGGCTCACGGCTCACGGCTCACGGCTCACGGTCAGTGTGCGATCGCTGTGCGACGCGAGATCGTTTTGAATTGCATCTGCATGTTCTGTGTCCCCCTCGCCGCGCCGATACGTTCGCGGCTATCCATCGCTGTCCGCGTAGCCTTCGCCGGAAGGTCCGCTGCGTGGCGCGCCGTGATGCGGCTCTGCGGAATTCCCTTCGCATCGAGTGCGATGACCTGGTATAACTCGCGGTCAATCTCGACTTCGCGTTGGTAGTCCTCGACGGTGTCCAACAGCAGTTCCAGCAATTTCCGTTGCCGGTGTCTTTCTTCCCGTGTCACGGCCGGACTCCGAACTATTGAGGCCGCGAGTGTGACCAACTTGTCCAGTTGGCTTAGCTGCCGTTCAAGCAGTCCAAAGGCAGATAAGGCGAGTTTTTCGTATTGAAGTGCGTCAACGGGTGCGCGCGACGTGGTGCGTGAATGCTTGGCGGTTTTACTCATGGCGCGATCTCCCTGAAACGTATTCGATCGCCCACACACGCGATTAAGCGGTGGTGAGCGGGCACAGTGACAAGGTTGGCGGCCGGCGTAGAACCAGAACCGGCAGACCCGAAGGTCTCCTTGCCACGGCCCGCCCATAAAAAGATAGCGCGCGAAGGCTAACGCACGTCTGACTGAGCAGGCGCACGGGTTCTACTCTACACACAGGCCGCCAAGCCTGACCGTCGTTGTCTCGACGGCAAATTGAGTCTAGAACGCATCGATCGACGAGTGATCACCTGCCCAGGCTAAAAACCGTGCACCTCCAACATTTCTGAAATTTCCCAAGCATCACCCGAATGCGAGGACTACAGCGGTAGGGAAACGCCGAACGAAAACGAAGCGAACGGGGTAAATGAACGACCGCGACGGCGCGCGCAGCGCCGCCGGAAGAATGAGCGCCTTGTCACTCACGCGGAATGTGCGAGAACACAGATTCCAGATGAACCACTACCGCGACTGCGCGAGGGACCCGCTTATGAGCTAGC
>NZ_JARESS010000017.1:0-177082 GCF_046027915.1 Paraburkholderia sp. RL17-347-BIC-D | reverse complement strand
TGCGCATTCCGCGTGAGTGACAAGGCAGTCATACCTCCCGCCTCGCGCTACGCACTCGCCGGAAGAGTCCGGCGGAATCCGGTGGATTCGCTTGTGCGCGAGCGGGCCGTCGGCCTCGGGGAAACGCCGAAAAACATGACGGGATTGCGCCGCATGCCGTGACGCCGCACGGAGAGCGAACGCCGGGCGATCGCACCGCAGGTTGATGAAGTACCGCGACGGCGCGCGCAGCGCTGCCGGAAGAATGACTGCCTTGTCACTCACGCGGAATGCGCGAGAACACAGATTCCAGATGCACCACTACCGCGACTGCGCGAGGGACCCGCTTATAGGCTGGCGGTGTGAAGCCGCTTTCTTTGCCTACTTTCTTTGCGGCAAGCAAAGAAAGTAGGTGCCGCCCCGCACAGGGGCAACGCTAATAGACCACCGTGAATTCAAGGAAAGGCCAACTCAGCAAGCACTCCACCCCACCAGCGCCCCGCGCAAAAAACCAAATGGTTGGCGAACCGACCCTATAGGTGTATAACTAGAACCTATCGAATTCATCGCACTGATTGGTCCCCTAATGACGCTCACCGAATTGAAATACATCGTCGCGGTCGCCCGCGAGCGGCACTTCGGCCGGGCCGCCGAAGCGTGTTTCGTCAGCCAGCCGACGCTGTCGGTGGCGATCAAAAAGCTTGAAGACGAGCTCAACGTCCAGATCTTCGAGCGCGGCACCAGCGAAGTGAGTGTCACGCCGATCGGCGAACAGATCGTCACGCAAGCTCAACGCGTTCTCGAGCAGACGCTCGCCATCAAGGAAATCGCCAAACAAGGCAAAGACCCGCTGGTCGGGCCGCTGCGCCTGGGCGTCATCTATACGATCGGGCCGTACCTGCTGCCCACGCTCGTCAAACAGATGATCAAGCGCGTCCCGCAAATGCCCTTGATGCTGCAGGAAAATTACACGCTCAAGCTGATCGAACTGCTCAAGCAAGGCGAAATCGACGTCGCCATCATGGCGCTGCCGTTTCCGGAAACGGGCCTGATGCTGCGCCCGCTGTACGACGAGCCTTTTGTGGTCGCCTTGCCGTCCGGTCACGCTTGGGAAAACCGCCTGAAAATCGACGCCGACGATCTGAAGCAGGAAACCATGCTGCTGCTCGGCAGCGGTCACTGCTTCCGCGACCACGTGCTGGGCGTTTGCCCGGAGTTGATGCGCTTTTCGCAAAACGCGGACGGTATCCAGAAGACCTTCGAAGGGTCGTCGCTGGAAACCATCCGTCACATGGTCGCGAGCGGTGTCGGCATTACCGTGCTGCCGCGCATGTCGGTGCATGAAGTCAAGCCGCACGCCGGCGGCATCGATTCGGGGCTGCTCAGCTACGTCGCTTTCGACGAACCCGTGCCGGATCGTCGCGTCGTGCTGGCCTGGCGCAAGAGCTTCACGCGCATGCCCGCCATCGAGGCCATTTGCGACGCCATCAGCTCCTGCGATCTGGCGGGTGTCAAGAAGCTCGATTTGCCGGTCGCCGTCAACTAACCAGCGCACCGAGAAGCCGGCTCGCTGCGCACACGTCCAGCGACCGGCCTGGCGCCCGCCCGAGGCGCCGATAGCCACAAGTCCTATCGAATAGATAAAATTAATCAAAAGCAGTATTTAGATAGTGTTGTTATAGTTTCCTCCATGGATCGCCTGATCCCATAAGACCCAGAGGAAGCCATGACGCAATCCAAGCCGCAACAAATCCACGCCTTCATCGCTCAATCGGCCGTCGTGCCGCGCGGTTTTGTCGCGTCGATGCTCAGCGTGCGTACCGTCGCGTTGTCCCTGCTGGTCGATCGGGCCCTGTCCGCATAACGCATGAGCCTCTGGCATCTGTGCGCCGCGCCGCTCCCCACAATCTGTTTCGATAAAAGCCAACCAGGAGTCACGCATGACCGAACGTAAGCTCACCAGTGCCGCCGGCGCACCCGTCGCCGACAACCAGAATTCGATGACCGCCGGCTCACGCGGTCCGGTTGTTCTGCAAGACGTCTGGCTGCTTGAAAAACTCGCTCACTTCGATCGTGAAGTGATTCCGGAACGCCGTGTCCACGCCAAAGGTTCGGGCGCATTCGGCACGCTGAAGGTGACGCACGATATCTCGCGCTACACGAAGGCGAAGGTGTTCGCGCAAGTCAGCAAGGAAACGCCGCTCTTCATGCGCTTTTCGACGGTGGCCGGCGAGCGCGGCGCAGCCGACGCCGAACGCGACGTGCGTGGCTTCTCGATCAAGTTCTACACGGAAGAAGGCAACTGGGACGTGGTCGGCAACAATACGCCGGTGTTCTTTATCCGCGATCCGCTGAAGTTTCCGGACTTCATCCACACGCAAAAGCGCGACCCGTACACCAACATGCGCAGCAATGTCGCGGCGTGGGATTTCTGGTCGCGTCATCCGGAGTCGCTGCATCAGGTGACGATTCTGATGAGCGACCGCGGCATTCCGCAGAATTACCGGCAGATGCACGGCTTCGGCTCGCACACGTATTCGTTCATCAACGCCGACAACGAGCGTTTCTGGGTGAAGTTCCATTTCAAGTCGATGCAAGGCATGGAGAACTTCACCGACGCCGAAGCGGCACAAGTGGTGGCGCAAGACCGCGAAAGCGCGCAACGCGATCTGGTCGGCAACATCGACGCGGGCAACTTCCCGAAGTGGCGTTTCGCGATTCAGGTGATGCCGGAAGCGCAAGCCGCGACGTATCGCTTCAATCCGTTCGACATCACGAAAGTGTGGTCGCAGAAGGACTATCCGTTGATCGACGTCGGCACGATCGAGCTGAATCGCAACGCACAGAACTATTTCGCGGACGTGGAGCAGGCGGCGTTCACGCCGGCCAACGTGGTGCCGGGTATCGGTTTCTCGCCGGATCGTCTGTTGCAGGGCCGTCTGTTCTCGTACGGCGACACGCAGCGCTATCGCCTCGGCATCAATCATCACCAGATTCCGGTGAATGCAGCGCGCGTGCCGAGCCCGCATTCGTTCCATCGCGACGGCGCGATGCGCACGGACGGCAACCTCGGCGGCAACGTGAATTACGAGCCGAACCGCTTCGGCGATTTCGCGCAGGACGCCAACGCGTCCGAGCCGCCGCTCGCGGCGGGCGCTGTGGATCGCTACGATCATCGCCTGGACGACGACTACTACACGCAGCCAGGTATGTTGTTTGCGCTCTTCGATGCAACTCAGCGCGAGCGTCTGTTCGGCAACATCGCACGCCATATCAACGGTGTGCCGCAGGAGATCGTTGCGCGTCAGATCGAGCATTTCCGTCGCGCCGACCCGGCTTACGCGGAAGGCGTGATCGCGGCGATGGCCAACCTCGCGGAACGCAATAAGAAGTAAACAGCAATTGCGCAGTAGAAGTCATGCAGCAAAGCGGGGCGCATCTGCGTCCCGCTGGTACCGATACGAACTGAAGGAGCACGATCATGACGCAGATGATGATAGCCGCGCTGGGCGGCACGTCAGCCGCAAACAGCGCGCGACCGCGCGCATTGTTGGCGCGCACGGCGGTGGGCTTTGCGATCTTCGCGAGCGGAGTCGCAGTGATCGTCGCGCAGGCGCTGCAACACGCGCTCGGCGGCTGATCCAAGCCGCCGCCGTGATGCGGCAAGTGGCCACGCGTCATACGAACGCAGCAGTTTTCCAGGCTAAACTGTCGAGCGTTCGAGCTGTCGAGTTTGCTATCCGCAGACCGTCACTTTGCCGACCGGTTCGTATCACTCTTCAAAGGAGTCATCATGGCCAAAAAAGAAGCCGCAGCAGCCGTACAGCACGTCAATATCGGGATCAGCGACAAGGATCGCAAGAAGATTGCAGAAGGTCTGTCGCGCCTGCTCGCCGACACCTATACGCTGTACCTGAAGACCCACAACTTCCACTGGAACGTGACGGGTCCGATGTTCAATACGCTGCACCTCATGTTCGAAACGCAGTACAACGAGCTCGCGCTGGCGGTCGATTCGATCGCTGAACGGATTCGCGCGCTGGGCGTGCATGCACCGGGCAGCTACAAGGATTTCGCCAAGCTGTCGTCGATTCCGGAAGCGGACGGCGTGCCGGCCGCGGAAGAAATGATCCGCCAGTTGGTGGAAGGTCAGGAAGCCGTCGTGCGTACCGCACGCGCGATTTTCCCGTCGACGGAAGCCGCCAACGACGAGCCGACCGCCGACCTGCTGACACAACGCATGCAAACGCACGAAAAGACCGCGTGGATGCTGCGCTCGATGCTCGCTTAAGCATTAGCGCGCAAGGCGTCACGTTTCGACGTACCCGTCTGCGTCTTCGGTAAAGTGCGACACCAACAAAGCCTCCCTGCACGGGAGGCTTTGTTTTTTTCAGCGCCGGCTCGGTCAGTCCTGCCCGCTCGGAAGCGACCCGTCGTCCGCTTCCCGTAAAATAGCCGCACCGTCTTCGCACTTTCACCGACTCCGCCCATGTTCGCCCGACTTCCCCTGTATTTGCGCCTCGTGCGCATGGACAAGCCGATCGGCAGCCTGCTGCTGCTGTGGCCGACGCTCAACGCGCTGTGGATCGCCTCCGACGGTCATCCGACGTGGCCGCTGCTGGTGATTTTCATCGTGGGCACGGTGCTGATGCGCTCGGCGGGCTGCGCGATCAACGATTACGCAGATCGCGACTTCGATCGCTACGTGAAGCGCACGGAGAATCGTCCGATCACGTCGGGCAAGATCAAGGCGTGGGAAGCCGTGGCGCTGGCGGCCGCGTTGTCGTTGCTGGCGTTTCTGCTGATCCTGCCGCTGAATACGCTGACCAAGGAACTCTCGGTGGCGGCGCTTTTCGTCGCCGGTTCGTATCCTTTCACCAAGCGGTTCTTCGCGATTCCGCAGGCGTATCTGGGGATCGCGTTCGGCTTCGGCATTCCGATGGCGTTCGCCGCGATACAGGACCACGTGCCGTTGCTCGCGTGGGTGATGCTGCTGGCCAATGTGTTCTGGTCGGTGGCGTACGACACTGAATACGCGATGGTCGACCGTGACGACGACGTCAAGATCGGTATCCGCACGTCGGCGCTGACGTTCGGCCGCTTCGATGTGGCGGCGATCATGATCTGCTACGCGGTGACGCTGGGGATTTACGTCGGTATCGGCGTGCTGCTCGGCTTCGGCGTGCTGTACTGGCTGGGATGGGCGGCGGCCGCGGGCTGCGCGATCTATCACTACACGCTGATCCGCGACCGTGAACGGATGGCGTGCTTCGCCGCGTTCCGGCATAACAACTGGCTGGGCGGCGCGCTGTTCGTCGGCATCGCCGCGCATTACGCGGTGGGGTCGTTTTAGTTTTGTTGCGCGGTTTTACGCTGGTTTTGCGTTTCTATTGAGCAGGCGGCGCTGCGGCTTGAATCGAAGCGCTACGGCCTTCAAGTTTTACTGCGCTACATTCTTCGCGCTTGCGGCGCAGTAGGCACCGCGCTCGGTCTTTTGCGCGGCATTTACGCTGGCTTTGCGTTTCTATCGGCGGGTGTCGCCGTGGCCTGAATGGAAGTGCTACCGCGGTCAGTTCTGCCGCGCTACTTACTTCGCGTCCGGCGCCGTAGACGCCGCGCCGGTTCGAATCGCAGCGCGGCGTGCCACAACGTGCTCCCCTTCCTGAAATTTCCCGACTTCCTCGCGCCGCGCGAGCGCGCTCACTGCTTGCCGAACTCGTCCCCCATTTCCTTGGCGCGCGCATCGGCGGCGAGCACGCCGTGCACGATCGCATCCTTGATGCCGCTCGCGTCGAACGACGCAAGCGCCGCCGCCGTCGTGCCGCCTTTGGATGTCACACGTTCGCGCAGCACGCTCGGCGGCTCGTCGGAATTCGCCGCCAGTTGCGCCGCGCCGGTGAAGGTCGCCACGGCCAGCGCGCGACCCTGCGCTTCATCCATGCCGAGCTGGCGGGCGGCTTCCTGCAACGCCTCGATGAAATAGAACACGTAGGCCGGTCCGCTGCCCGAGATCGCGGTGACGGCGTCGATTTTCGCTTCGTCGTCGAACCAGACCGTTTCGCCTACCGCCCCCAGCACTTGCGATGCGAGCGCGCGCCCCGCTTCGTCGACGCTGCCGGTCGCCACCAGTCCCGTCACGCCCATGCCGATCAGCGCCGGCGTATTCGGCATGACGCGCACGATACGGTTGTGGCCATTCAGCCAGCGCGACATGTCGCTCATGCGAATACCCGCGACGATACTCACCGCCAGTTGCGATGCATTCAGATGCGGCGCCACCGCCTCGGCGACGCTTTTCAGAATCTGCGGCTTCACCGCCAGCACGACGGCGTCGTACGCGGCGAGCGCGGCATCCGCGGCGGCGCCGGTCTTGATGCCGAATTGCTGCTCGTTGCGCTTGCGCGCGTCTTCGTTGGGATCGATTGCGTAGAGGTCAGCGGGTGCGACGCCACGCTTGATGAGGCCGCCGATCAACGCGGCAGCCATGTTGCCACCGCCGATAAAAGCAATTTTCATGATGTTCCGAAGGAAGTGCCGTGAGGAGCCCAAAGAGCCTGAAAAGGCCCGCAAGGGTCAGTTAGAGTAATCTCGCGCGCCGAAGATCGCAGTGCCGACGCGCACGATCGTCGCGCCTTCCAGCACGGCGGCCTCGAGGTCGCTCGACATGCCCATGGACAGCGTGTCGAGTTCGAGTCCGTCGTTGCACAGACGCTCGAACAGTTCGCGCAAGTGCCGATGCGGCACACGTTGTTCGTCGATGCCGCCGGCGGGCTCGGGAATCGCCATCAGGCCGCGCAAATTCAGCTTCGGCAGGGCGGCGATCGCCTGCGCGACTTCCACCGCCTCGGGAACGCTCACGCCGCTCTTCGACGTCTCGCCGCTGATGTTGACCTGCAGGCACACGTTGAGCGGCGGCAAATTATCGGGACGCTGCTCCGAGAGCCGCTGCGCGATCTTCAACCGATCGACCGAATGCACCCAATCGAACTGCTCGGCGACCGGCCGCGTCTTGTTCGATTGCAACGGACCGATGAAGTGCCATTCGAGCGTAGCGCGCAGATCGGCGAGCGTCTCGATCTTGGTGAGGGCTTCCTGCACGTAGTTTTCACCGAATGCGCGCTGGCCGGCGTTGTAGGCGGCGCGTACGTCTTCGGCGGGGAAGGTCTTGGAGACCGCGAGCAGATGGACCGAACGCGTATCGCGTCCGGCCACATGCGCGGCCATGGCGATGCGCTGCTGCACCGCCTCGAGGTTGTGAATCAGATCGGGCATGTCGGAACCGGAAGTCCAGCGAGAGTCGATTACCCGATTATACGGACAGCATGTGCTCGACCAGTTCGATCCAGTGCGCGACCGGCGTCGACGTGCCGCTTTGCAGATGCGCAATGCAGCCGACGTTCGCCGACACGATCACCTGCGGCTCCTGCGCCTGCAGCCGCTCGAGCTTCTGATCGCGCAGCGCATACGAGAGCTTGGGCTGCGTCAGCGAGTAGGTGCCGGCCGAGCCGCAGCACAGATGATTGTCGGCGGGCAGACGCACTTCGACACCCAGCGCGGTCAGCAAATGCTCGACCTTGCCGCGTATCTGCTGACCATGCTGCAGCGTGCAAGGCGGATGAAACGCCACGGTGTGCACCGAGCGGCGGCGCGTGACCGAGATCAGCGCTTCTTCGAACTCCGGCAGGATTTCCGCGACGTCGCGCGTCAATTCCACCACGCGGCGCGCCTTTTCCGCATACGCCGGATCATGCCGCAACAAGTGCGCGTATTCCTTGACCGTCGCGCCGCAGCCGGACGCGTTCATGACGATCGCCTCCACGCCCTGTTCGACGTAGGGCCACCATGCGTCGATGTTGGCGCGCAGGTCGTCGAGCGCTTCGTCGTTGTAGCCCAGATGCAGACGGATCGCGCCGCAGCAGCCCGCATCCGGCGCGATCAGCATTTCGACACCGAGCGCGTCGAACACGCGCGCGGTGGCGATGTTGACGTTCGGCATCATCGACGGTTGCACGCAACCCGCCAGCATCAGCATCTTGCGCGGATGTTTGGCGGTCGGCCATTCGAGCGGACGCTGCCGCGCCGGCACTTTGTCGCGCAGCTTCTTGGGCAGCAACGGGCGAAAATGCTGGCCGATCCGCATGGTCGGCGTGAACAGTGCGCTGTTCGGCACGAAGCTCGCGAGCATGCGGCGCATCACCCGTTGACTGAATGGGCGCGTGACTTTTTCTTCGGTGATCTTGCGGCCGATTTCCACCAGCCGGCCATATTGCACGCCGGACGGGCAGGTCGTTTCGCAGTTTCGGCAGGTCAGGCACCGGTCGAGATGGATCTGGGTGCTGCGCGTGACCGGCGCGCCTTCGACCATCTGCTTGATCAGATAGATCCGTCCGCGTGGGCCGTCGAGTTCGTCGCCGAGTATCTGATACGTCGGACAGGTGGCGGTGCAGAAACCGCAATGCACGCAATTGCGCAGGATGCCGTCGGCTTCGTCGCCGTCGGGCGTGTTGCGAATGAAGTCCGCGAGGTTGGTTTGCATCGCGTCGCTCAGAAGTCGGGGTAGAGACGGCCGCGATTGAAGATGCGGGCCGGGTCGAAAGCGGTTTTCAGGCCGCGATGGATTTTCATTAGCGGCGCGGGCAGCGGGGTGAATACGCCGGCGCCGCGGTCGTAGCCGTGGCCGGTGCGGAAGATCGTGGCGTGGCCGCCGGCCTGCTTGGCGCTGATGCGCACGGTCTGCGCGTCGGTGTCGGTGATCCACCAGCGCTGGCCGCCGCCCCATTCCATGAGTTGCGCGCCGGGCAGTTGCAGCGGCTCCGTGATCGAAGGCAGCGCAAGGCGCCACAGTGCGGCCCGCGGCGGAATGGCGGCGAAGAACGAGTCGGTCTGTTCGCGCAGGCCCGCCCAGAAGCGTTCGGCTTCAACCGCATCGACGACTTCGCCGCCGAGCGCCATCTTCGCCGACTTGACTGCGGCCTCGGCGCCGGCGAGGCGCACGGCCAGCGTGCCATGGCGCCAGGCACTCGCGGTAATCGGCAGCGGGCGGCCGCCCCATTCGTTGAGCTTACGGACCGCGTCGGTGCCGTTCATGTCGAATTTGAGCGTGGCTTCGGCCTGCGGCAACGGCAGTACCTTGATCGACAGTTCGAGGATCAGTCCCAGGGTGCCGAGCGAGCCGGCCATCAGGCGCGAGACGTCATAGCCCGCGACGTTCTTCACCACCTGGCCGCCGAAATGCAGCTTCTGCCCCTGGCCGTTCATGATGACGGCGCCGAGCACGAAGTCGCGCGCCGCGCCGGCCGATGGGCGGCGCGGACCGGCGATACCCGCCGCGATGCAGCCGCCGAAGGTGGCCTGCGGCCCGAAGTGCGGCGGCTCGAAGGCGAGCATCTGATGATGGTCGGTGAGCGCGGCCTCGATCTCCAGCAGGGGCGTGCCCGCGCGCGCGGTAATGACCAGCTCTGCCGGATCGTACGCGATGATGCCGCGATAAGCGCGCGTGTCGAGGATGTCACCTTCCAGCGTCTGACCGTACCAGTCTTTGGTGCCGCCGCCACGGATGCGCAACGCGCGCCCCTCGGCGCTGGCCGAACGCACACGTTCCGACCACACGGCGACGATGTCGTCCTCTTCCATGGTGTCCTGCTTCGTTGTGTTTCGTTTGATTGTACCGGGCGGGGGCCCGCTGGCAACCAGGAGCGGACCCGCATCGGGTAATCAGGGTGAGAGCAGGAAAACCGGCGCCCACGCGAGCTATGCGTGATGCGTCGGCGGGCACGGCACAGCGTTAAAACCGCGGCAGCTCTGGATGCGGTAGCAAGCCACCGCGCACGTGCATCTTGCCGTATTCGGCGCAGCGTGCCCGCGTGGGAATGCCTTTATCGGGGTTGAGCAGGCCGGGTGCGTCGAAAGCCCGCTTGACCGCGTGGAACGCGTCGCGCTCTTCGGGCGAAAACTGCACGCACATCGAATTGATCTTCTCGATGCCGACGCCGTGCTCGCCGGTCACCGTGCCGCCCAGTTCGACGCACGTTTCGAGGATGTCGGAACCGAACGCTTCGGCCCGGTGCCACTCGTCCTGGTCGTTGCCGTTGAACAGGATCAGCGGATGCATGTTGCCGTCTCCCGCATGGAATACGTTGATGCAGCGCAAGTTGTAGGTCTTCTCCATCGCCTCGATGCGCGCCAGCAGCGGCCCGATACTGCGGCGCGGCACCGTGCCGTCCATGCAGTAATAGTCGGGTGAAATGCGCCCGGCGGCCGGGAATGCATTCTTGCGGCCGGACCAGAAGCGCAAGCGCTCGTTCTCCGAGCGGGAAATCTGGATGCGGGTGGCGCCCTGTTCGCGCAGCACCGCGGTCATGCGCACGATTTCATCGGCGACTTCTTCGGGCGTGCCGTCCGATTCGCACAGCAGGATGGCCGCCGCTTCGAGATCGTAGCCCGCGTTGACGAATTCCTCGACGGCGCGCGTGGCCGGCTTGTCCATCATCTCCAGCCCCGCCGGAATGATGCCCGCCGCAATGATGCCGGCGACCGCGTCGCCGCCTTTCACGACGTCGTCGAAACTGGCCATGATGACCTGCGCCGTTTGCGGTTTCGGGATCAGCTTGACGGTGACTTCGGTAACGATCGCAAACATGCCCTCGCTGCCGATCAGCACGGCCAGCAGATCGAGACCGGGCGCGTCAGGGGCGAGAGAGCCGAACTCGACGATTTCGCCTTCCATGGTCACGGCGCGCACGCGCATCACGTTATGCACCGTGAGGCCGTATTTGAGGCAGTGGACGCCGCCGGAATTCTCCGAGACATTGCCGCCGATCGTGCAGGCGATCTGCGATGACGGGTCCGGCGCGTAATACAAACCGTAAGGTGCGGCGGCTTCCGAGATGGACAGGTTGCGCACACCCGGCTGCACCGTGGCGGTCCGCGCGTACGAGTCGACCTCGACGATCTTGCGGAAGCGCGCAAGCGATACCACCACGCCGTGCCGGATCGGCATGGCGCCGCCGGACAGACCGGTGCCCGCGCCGCGCGGCACGAGCGGCACGTCGAGGCGATGGCAGATCTGCACGATGCGCTGCACCTGCGATTCCGTCTCCGGCAACGCGACCGCGAGCGGTAGACGCCGGTAGGCCGCGAGACCGTCGCATTCGTAGGCGACGGTGTCTTCTTCGCGATACAGCAAACAATGGGTCGGCAATACGGCCATCAGCGCCTGCACGACTTCGCGCTGGCGCTGGGCGAGTACTTCGGCCGTCAGTTCAGCGGGTGCGTTCATGTGACTTGTCTCCTCGTGCCTTTCAAGTCCAACGCGGCTGGTTCTCTCATGCAGCCGCGCCTGAATACGCGTCATGCTGCCCAGGTGAAGATCTTGCCCGGGTTCATCAGATTGTGCGGATCGAGCGCGTGCTTGATCGAGCGCATGGTATCCACCGCGACTTCACCGTGCTCTTCGAGCAGGAAGCCCATCTTGTGCAGGCCGACGCCATGCTCGCCCGTGCAGGTGCCGTCCATGCGCAGCGCGCGTTGCACGATGCGATGGTTCAGACGTTCGGCTTCGACGAGCTCTTCCGGCTTGTTGGGATCGATCAGGATCGCGACGTGAAAGTTGCCGTCGCCGACATGGCCGACGATCGGGCAGGGCAGCGGCGACGCTTTCAGATCCTGTTCCGTTTCCTCCACGCATTCCGCGAGACGCGAGATCGGCACGCAGACGTCGGTTGTGACCGCGCGGCAGCCGGGTTTCAGCTGCAGCATGGCGAAATAGGCGTTGTGGCGCGCGTTCCACAGACGGCTGCGGTCCTCCGGACGCGTCGCCCATTCGAAGCCTTCGCCGGCATTCTGCGCGGCGATCTCCTGGACCAGTTCGGCCTGCTCTTTCACGCTCGCCTCGGTGCCGTGGAATTCGAAGAATAGCGTGGGCGCTTCACGCAGCGTCAGATTCGAGTGGCGATTGATCGAGCGGATGGCGAGCGAATCGACGAACTCGACGCGCGCAATCGGCACGCCCATCTGAATCGTTTCGATGACCGCGCGCACCGCATTGCCCATGGACGGGAACGCGCACACGGCTGCCGACACCGCTTCTGGTTGCGGATACAGGCGCACGGTGATTTCCGTGATCACGCCGAGCGTGCCTTCCGAGCCGACGAACATGCGCGTGAGGTCGTAACCCGCGGACGACTTGCGAGCCCGCGTGCCGGTTTTGATCACGCGTCCGTCGGCCAGAACCACGGACAGCCCGAGCACGTTCTCGCGCATCGTGCCGTAGCGCACGGCGTTGGTGCCCGACGCGCGCGTGGCCGACATGCCGCCAATGCTCGCGTCCGCGCCCGGGTCGATCGGGAAGAACAGACCGGTGTCGCGCAATGCCTCGTTCAACTGCTTGCGCGAGATGCCGGGTTCGACCGTGACCGTCAGGTCTTCGGCGTTGATCGACAACACCCGGTTCATTTCCGACAGATCGATCGACACGCCGCCTTGCACGGCGAGCAGATGCCCTTCGAGCGACGAGCCGTTGCCGTAGGGGATGATCGGTACGTTGTACTGGCCGCACAGTTTGACGACGGTTTGCACGTCTTCAGTCGTGCGCGCGAAGACGACGGCATCGGGCAGTTGCGGGTCGAACGGCGATTCGTCGCGGCCATGATGGGTGCGCACGGCTTCGGACACGGACACGCGATCGGCGAAGAGGGCTTTGAGCGCGCTCAGCAACTCGGCGGGAAACGGCCGGCGCAGCGGGGCCGGCGGCACGGGATGATTCACGCATGTCTCCTGGTATTTGGGGCGGTGCTGGTTTGCAGCATGTGTTTCATTTTACGCCGATCACCCGTGGGCCGGCGTTGCAGCCGGCCAGCGCTTCTATAATGGCGGCGACTTCACGATGCGCGCAATATGGATAAACGCGGTGCCTGATGTGCCGCTGCGGATCTATGTCGGGCCATGGCGCGGCGCATCGTCACTGAATGCATGGGAGACTTTATGGGCAACCGTTTGAGCAAGATCGCCACCCGCACGGGCGATGACGGCACCACCGGTCTCGGTGACGGCAGCCGTGTGCGCAAAGACAGCGCGCGCATTGCCGCGATCGGCGACGTGGACGAACTCAACTCGAACCTCGGCGTGCTGCTGTGTGAAACCTTGCCGGACAAGGTGCGGACAGCGCTCGTGACGATCCAGCATGATCTGTTCGACCTCGGCGGCGAGTTGTGCATTCCCGGCCACACGATGATTACCGACCGGCAACTCGCGCAACTCGACGACTGGCTTGCCGACTACAACGCGGCGTTGCCGCCGCTTAAGGAGTTCATTCTGCCCGCTGGCTCGCGTGCGGCCTCGCTTGCGCATGTGTGCCGCACCGTGTGCCGCCGTGCCGAACGGGCGATTGTTGCGTTGGGTGAGCACGAGACTATCAACGCCGCGCCGCGCCAGTATGTGAACCGGCTTTCCGATCTGCTGTTCGTGCTCGCGCGCGTGCTCAATCGCGTGGACGGCGGCACCGATGTGCTGTGGCAACACGAACGCAGCGCAGGCTAAAGCCTGGTAGCCGCTGCAATAGGCGCAAGACCGCGCCACGACGCATGCAGCGTCAGCCGCATTGACGACCCCGTGCGTTAGCCAACCGCCAGCGTGACCGGCTTGCCGATCCGGCTCATCATTTCCACCAGCGTGTCGATGGTGAACTTGGTGGTCTTCTTGTTGACCACGTCGGACACGCGCGGGCGAGACACCATCAGAATCTCGGCCGCCTCGGCCTGCTTCAAATGATGCTGTTCGATCCAGGTGGACAGTTCCGTCATGAGCTGCTCCTTGAGCAGCCGCGTGTCGTTGATCTGTTTTTGCGATGCGGCGTGCAGGCGTTTCGCCTCTTCAGCGGAAAAGCCGAGTTCGAGGAACAGATTGGCGCCCGGCTTGGTTACGTGACGAATTTTGGTGTCGATCGTCATTTGTTAAGTTTTCCTATTGTTAATGATGGCGCGATACCGCGTTTCGGCAATCTTCCTGTCGTGCGGACCGAGCTTTTGCGTTTTCTTCTGGAAGCAATGCAGCACATACAGCGCTTCCACAAACTTGGTCACGTACATGACGCGAAAAATGCCGTCTGCTTCTCTGATTCGAATCTCGCGTGTTCCGGGACCGATCGAGTCGAACGGTTTCCAGTCGTCAGGGTCTAGGCCCGCCTGAATCTCGCTGAGCTGAACCCCCGCTTGACGACGCATTTCCCCGGGAAAGGCGAGTAAATCGTGATAGCTGGAGCCTAGCCAGCGAATTTCTTTTTCCTGCTCCATAGCCGCCTTTCATGTATAAAATGTTATACGTAACATTCATCCCGGTCAAGTCGCATTCGACCCGGCCATGAGTTGTTACGGTACAGAGGCGACTAAAGAAGCACCATTCGTCCGTTCAGCCAACAAAAAGCCCGGCTCATCGAGCCGGGCTCTTCTGTGCATCCACCGCTGCAATCAGCGTGGGTTCAGTTGCCGCTGCCGCGTGCCACACGGCGTTGCTTGACCGCGTCGGCGAGGCCTTCGAGTACGGCGACGCTTTCATCCCAACCGATGCACGCGTCCGTGATGCTCTGGCCGTACGTCAGCGCGCAGCCTTCCTGCAGATCCTGGCGGCCCGCCACCAGATGCGATTCCACCATGACGCCGACAATCCGTTCGTCACCCGAAGCAATCTGGCGGCCGATATCCGCGCACACCGGAATCTGGTTCTCGTGTTTCTTCGAGCTGTTCGCGTGGCTCGCGTCGATCATCAGACGCGCGGCGAGGCCGGCCTTGCCGATGTCCGCGCACGCGGCGTTGACGCTATCCGCGTCGTAGTTCGGCGTCTTGCCGCCACGCAGGATGATGTGGCAGTCCTCATTGCCCGCGGTCGAGACGATTGCCGAGTGGCCGCCCTTGGTGACCGACAGGAAATGATGCGGCTGCGAGGCGGCCTTGATCGCGTCGACGGCGATCTTGACGTTGCCGTCCGTGCCGTTCTTGAAGCCGACCGGGCACGACAGGCCCGAAGCCAGTTCGCGGTGCACTTGGGATTCGGTGGTCCGCGCGCCGATCGCACCCCACGAGATCAGGTCGGCGATGTACTGCGGGCTGATCATGTCGAGGTATTCGGTGCCGGCCGGCAGGCCCAGTTCGTTGATGTGCAACAGCAGCTCGCGCGCGGTGCGCAGGCCGTCGTTGATCTTGAAGCTGTTGTCCATGTGCGGGTCGTTGATGAGACCCTTCCAGCCCACCGTCGTGCGCGGCTTTTCGAAGTACACGCGCATCACGATTTCGAGTTCGCCGGCGAAGCGTTTGCGCTGCTCGATCAGACGCCCCGCGTATTCCATCGCTGCCTTGGTATCGTGAATCGAACACGGTCCGATGATCACGATCAAACGGTCTTCCATGCCGTGCAGAATGCGATGCATCGCGGTGCGCGAGTTGTAGATCACGTCGGACACCGTTTCGTCGCAAGCGAATTCGCGGATCAGGTGAGCGGGCGGTGTGAGTTCTTTCAATTCGCGGATGCGGACATCGTCGGTGTTGTGCGGGGGCATGTTGTTCTCCAATCGGTTCGTAGCGTGTTCGCGCGGGCAATCAGGGTTGCGATGAAGCAGCGATGCCAGAGCGGACGACCATCAAAATTAAAGTTTCAAAGGCATGAGGCGAAAAAAAAACCGCCAGGCTAGCTGGCGGTTTTTCGGGAATTCTCGGTGTCCTGCGTGCACTAACACCCCTCTCGATCCGCCAGCGGTCTGAGATGCCAAAAAAAGTAAAAATAAAACTTGGCGGACATGACGAATGAGGTCGCAGGTCAAAAAGGGTGAGTGACTTTATAACCCGGGCAGGCGGTGCTTGCAAGCCGCGGGGTGCAAAAATGCGGAAAATCCGCATACTTCGCGCAATACGTGCACGAAGTATGCATTTTCAGCCGAATCAGGCCGTGCCGCCGACCGTCATTCTGTCGATCCGCAGCGTGGGTTGGCCGACGCCCACCGGCACGCTCTGGCCTTCCTTGCCGCACACGCCGACGCCCGAATCGAGCTTCATGTCGTTGCCGATCATGCTGACGTACTTGAGCGATTCCGGGCCGCTGCCGATCAGCGTCGCGCCCTTCACCGGGTACGTGACCTTGCCGTTTTCGATCATGTACGCCTCGGACGCGGAGAACACGAATTTGCCGTTGGTGATGTCGACCTGGCCGCCGCCGAAGTTCACCGCATACAGCCCGTTTCTCACGGAAGCGATGATTTCCTGCGGATCCTTGTCGCCGTTGAGCATGTATGTGTTGGTCATGCGCGGCATGGGCAGCGCCGCATACGACTCACGGCGCGCGTTGCCCGTGACCGGCATCTTCATCAGACGCGCGTTCAGCGTGTCCTGGATGTAGCCCTTCAGAATGCCGTCTTCGATCAGCGTGGTGCACTGGGTCGGATTGCCTTCGTCGTCGATATTGAGCGAGCCGCGGCGGTTCGGCAGCGTGCCGTCATCCACCACGGTGACGCCCTTGGCGGCGACCTGCTCGCCGATCCGCCCCGCGAATGCCGACGAACCCTTGCGGTTGAAGTCGCCTTCCAGGCCGTGGCCGATCGCTTCGTGCAGCAGCACGCCGGGCCAGCCCGGTCCGAGCACGACGGTCATCGCGCCGGCCGGAGCGGGGCGCGCGTCGAGGTTCACCAGCGCCGCATGGACGGCGTCGTCGACATAGCCCGACAGCACTTCGTCCGTGAAATAGGCGTAATCGAAGCGGCCACCGCCGCCGCCGCTGCCGATTTCGCGGCGGCCGTTCTGCTCGGCGATCACCGTGACCGAGACACGCACCAGCGGACGAATATCCGCCGCGAAACCGCCGTCGCTGCGCGCGACCAGCACCACGTCGTATTCGCCGGCGAGGCCGGCCATGACCTGCTGGATGCGCGGATCGCGGCCGCGCGCCATCTGTTCGATACGTTCGAGCAGCTTGACCTTGGCCGTCGCGTCGAGCGAATGCAGCGGATCGGCCGGCAGGTACAGATCGCGCCCGGCGATGCCGGTCAGCGACGACGCCACCTTGATCTTCTGCTTGCCGCCGCCCGCCTTGGCGATCGAGCGGGTGGCGAGCGCCGCCTGGCGGATCGCTTCGGGCGACAGGTCGTCCGAATAGGCGAAAGCCGTGCGGTCGCCCGACACGGCGCGCACGCCGACACCCTGGTCGATGCTGAAGCTGCCGGACTTCACGATGCCTTCTTCGAGACTCCACGCTTCGCTGCGCGTGTACTGGAAATACAGGTCCGCGTAGTCGATCTTGTGCGTGAAGATTTCGGCGAGCGTGCGGGTGAGCAGGGATTCGTCGAGACCGTAGGGCGTCAGGAGGATGTCCTTGGCGGTGGCGAGATTACGGATACCGGGTTCGATGATGTTCATGCGAAGTATGTTCTGCTCGATACGAAGGATTCGGTTAGCGCCTCTGTCACACACTATGTGAGTAGGAGACGCCGCAGTTTCAATGTCACGCGGATGGATTTATCAACTGGGTCAGAGGAGTCAACTGAGCACACGATGACGCCAGGCGGGCAGACTCTGTCGCACTTCGTCGATGCGCGCACGCTCGAGATTGCCGGCGACCACGCCTGCGCCTTCGTCGCGCACCGCGACGATTTCGCCCCACGGGTCGATCAGCATGCTGTGGCCCCACGTCCGGCGGCCGTTTTCATGTTTGCCGCCTTGCGCCGCGGCCAGCACGTAACACTGGTTTTCGACCGCCCGGGCGCGCAGCAGCATCTCCCAATGCGCGCGGCCGGTCGTGTAAGTGAACGCCGACGGCACCACGATCAGCGCGCAGTCGCCCATGCGCCGGTACAGCTCCGGAAAGCGCAGATCGTAGCAGACCGACAGGCCGACGCGGCCGAACGGCGCCTCGAAGGTGCGGACCTCGCCGCCGGGGCAGATAGTGCGTGCCTCGTCGAACGATTCCTCGCCCTTTTCGAAGTTGAACAGGTGGATCTTGTCGTAGCGCGCGGCCTCTTTGCCTTGCGGGTCGAACACCAGCGTGGTGTTCAGCACGCGCGAGGCTTCGGGCGACATCAACGGCAGCGTGCCGCCGATCACCCAGATCTGGTGGCGGCGCGCGGCGTCGGCGAGAAAGCGCTGGATCGGACCGTCCTGATAGGGTTCGCGCACGGCGAGTTTGTCCGTATCCTTGAAGCCCATGAAGCAGAAGTATTCAGGCAGCAGGACGAGTTGCGCGCCGTCGGCGGCGGCTTCGGCAATCAGGCGCCCGGCTTCGGCGAGATTGCGCTCGCGATCCGGTGTGCTCACCATTTGCAGCGCAGCGACAGGGAATGCGCTTTCCAGGGAACCGCTGGAGACGGTTGACGAGACGTGTGTTTCGCTCATGAGCGTTTCGAAAAACTCCCGGCAAGGCGGCGGCGCGAATGGCTTGCGCCGCATACGTCGTTCAAGGCTGGCTCGGGCCGCCGGTGCGGCACGGCGCCTGTCTGACCAAACAAAGGGCCGGATGCAGGCTCAGTGCGCGTCCACGGTCGAAGCCGGAGCGTCCATCTTACCGCGATCGCTCTTCACCCGCTCAACGTGCGGTTTCGACCACGAACCGGTGATCGCGTAATCCCGCGCGAACGCGTGCGAGACCGTCTGGCTGAAGGCCACATCGGCCACCAGCGCGCCCAGCCCGAGCAGCGGATTGATGACCGCCGCGGCAATCACACCGGCGCCGGCGCTGACCGTCGGCACGATCCGCACGTGCAGGTCCTGGGTTTCTTGAGCGAGATCGACCGAGCCTTTCATCTCGGCGCGCGCCGGTGCGGTCACCATCTCGAAGTTCTCGGTGCGGCCAATGCCGTTGTGAACCTGCGCGGTGCCGGTGACATGATCAAACGGCAGGCCTTCGCCGATCACGTCGTGGAAATTCATGGTGGCGAAGCGCGCGAGGCTTTGCAGGCTGAGCACTCCCAGCAGCTTGGCGACGCCCGGATCGACCTTGAGAATCTCGCCGTGACGCAGATCGACGGCCAGATTGCCGTTAAAGGTCGGATAGTCGATCTTGGTCGGGCCGCCTTGCCACACCACCTTGCCCGAGAGCGAACCGCTGCCCGCCTTGAGCGTGCGCGGCTGGCCGAAGCGCTCCAGCAGCGCGCCGGCGTCCTTGATATCGAGCTTGAAATCGAACACGGTGCGGCGCGGCGTGGCTTCGTCGGCGCTGTTGCCGAGGCCGGTCGAGGTGCGCCAGTTCGCGGTGGCGGTCAGCGTAGCCGCGGGGTTGGTGATGTCGAGCTTGTCGAGTTGCCAGACCGGCACGCCGTCTTCGTCGAAGTTGTGCGCGTCGACTTCGAGGCGGCCAATGTTGCGGTCGCGCACGATCAACTCGTTGACCACCAGATCGATGGTCGGCATGTTCTGCGCCGGCGCCGAGATTGCCTGGCCGAGCACGTCCTTGTCGGTCGCTGACGGAATCACCACGCGGGCAAAGCGCGCCTGCAGCGTGCCCGGCGACTCTTTCGTCGCGCCCGGCAGCCATGACACATGGCCCGACACCTGGTTCGAGGCGATGTTCGCCTGCCATGTGCGGTCCGTATGCGATGCGCCGACGATCACGCTGTCCCAGTGCCGTTTGAGCAGCGTCAGCGTGTCGATGTGCAACGCGAAGCGGCTCGGCAGGAATTGCGCGACGGTCGGGTTCTGCACAGCCGGCGTCACGGCGGCGGCCGCTTCTTTACTGCGTATTTGCGTGATCAGCGCGCGCCACGCGTCCGCGTCGAATTCGTCCAGGTCGACGGCGGCGATTACCCCTTCGGACGGCAGGTCGGCGGGCTTGTTTACGCCGATTGCGCCGCGCACGACCGTCGGCGTCGTTTTCGGCTGATAGCGCAGCAGATAGGTGGCGGCGACCGGGCCGAAGGTGAGATCGGCGCGCTCGATTCCCGCTTCGCCCGGTGCGGCGGACGGGCTGACGGCGAAACGCAGCGGCATCGGCGTGCCGACCGGCTTGTTGAAAGGCGCGGGGAAGTCGAGCGCGAGGCCGGTCAGATCGGAGTGCGCCTTCACTTCGGGCAGCTGTCCTTTGGCGCCGCGCACGTTGAGCGCGTAGGGCGCGCTGCCGCTCATGTGCGTCAGCACCTGCGCGGCCGGGCCATGCAGGTTGAGGCCGCGTGCGGCGTCGACGGCGATATGGCCGCCGAGGTCGAGCTCATAGGTGCCGTCCTTCTGCAATCCGCCGTTCGCATGCACGTCGCCGCCGAGGAATTGCCCGGAGAGCCGGTCGACCTGCGCCGTGTGCTCGGTGAAATGCACCTTGCCCTTCAGTTGCGACAGCGGCGGCACGTTCTCGACGCTCAGGCGATTGTTCTGGAAGCCGACCGCGCCTTCCACGGCGATGTGCGGCTTCGGCGTACGCGGCACCGTCAGCTGAAGGGCGAGCGACGCCGGCCCTTCGGCGCGCACTTTCTCGGTTTCATGCTTCGCCATGATGCCGAGCGAGCTGGCGTTCACGTAGTCGAGCATGTCGGCGAGCGGCCCGTGGCCATCGCCCTTGATGACGAGGCTCGACGCCTTGGTGCCGAGGTCCTCGATCCTGCCGTTGACGCCGATCAGCGCGACCTGCTTGTAATGCGCCCGGTCGATGTCGAAGCGCAGCACGTTCTGCTTGAGCTCGAACACGCCGTCGATGCCGTCGAGCGCGGGCCACACGTTCGGCGTGCCGTTCCTCATCTTGCGCGGCGGGAATGGCGTCGGATCGAACTTGCCGCCCTTGAACGGCGCAACGATATGGAACTGCCCGGCGCTCGGATCGCGCGAGTAGGGAAATTTGGTGAGATCGCCGTGAATCTCGATGGTCGCGCCGTGCGACATGCCGGCCTGCAAGCCGTGGCCGAGATAGATGCGCAGCTTTTCGCTGATGCTGGTCGGCAAGTAGCGGACGATGCGCGACACCTGCGCGCGCTGGAAGTCGGCTTTCAGATCGAGCGAGCCGCGTCCGTGGCCGGGGTTGCTGTAGTCGGCGGAGGCGGTGGCCGCGGCGTCGGCGTTCGAGACGCCGAAATCGGCCAGCTTCACGGTGAAGGCCGGGCGGTTCTCGCCCGGCGCTTTCGGCGCAATGGTCCAATCGGCGCGGCCATGCAGATGGTCGAGCTTCAGGCGCGGGTCGTCGAACACGCCCGGCAGCGTAATGGCGACGTTGGAGGTGTTGAGCAGGGCGGTGCCGTGGGTCTCGTCGGCATCCACGCTGCCCCACAGATTCTCGATGCCGGGAATGCCAGCGCGCGGGTGATTCAGTGGTGTGAGCCCCGGCGGCGGTTCCTGAGCGGCGATGCTGATACCCTGCAGGTCGCCCTTGAAGCGATAGCGTTCGATCGGCTCGGCGCCGCTCGGGCGGCGGTCGCTGCCTGCTTCGCCGGACTCGGGTTTGCCGCGTTCGACTTCGATCACATAATTGGCGACCAGACCGCGCGGATTGAAGCGCACCAGACTGTTCAGGAGGCGCAGCGGCAGCGGCAACGCGCGGCTGAATTCGGCGAGGATGCCGAGATCGACACGATCGCCGCTCACGCTGACGAGCTGCCCGTGTTGCTGCGAGGCGGTCCGGTAGCGGCTATTGAGCGTGGTGAACGCGAGTGTGCGGGTGAGCGGCGTGCCGTCGTCGAGCGGCGGCTGGCCGAGTTCGGCGTGCAGATTGGTCAGTTGCAGTCTGTAGTCGCCCTGGTCGGCTTCGAGGCGCCACGAGAAATTGGCGATCGGCACCAGCAGCTTCGGCTGGGTCGGACGCACCCGCATGGCGACGTCGGTGCCGGCAAGTTGCCCGCCCGCCGACTTCATGCGCCCGTCGGCGAAGTCGATCCAGATGGCGTTGTCGATACGGCCGGCAAACGTCTCGATCGGGAAATTGACGTAGCGCGCGAGCGTCGGCAGATCGACCGGGCCGGTCGAGACGTACACCTGGCCGGTCCAGTTGATCGGCTTGCCGATCGCGGAGAGCCGCGCGTGTTTGAAGTGCGTGCGGAAATCGATCGGGCCGTGCAGGACCTGGCCGTCGGCGGGCGCCTGCAGCGCAAGGCGGTGATCGTAGCCGTCGTTCAGAATCGCGATGCGGATGTCGCGCAGCGCCAACTCCGGCGCGTCATGCTGCGCATCGCGCCAGCGCAGCGCGCCGCCGCGCACCACGATCGCCTGCTGACGCAGTAGCCAGGTGGACAAGGTGTCGTTGCCGCTGTGGCGAGTCGGCACCGGCACGCCCGCCACCGAAAGCACGCCGTCGCTGCTGCGCGACACCAGCACGTCCGGCTGATCGACGATCAGGCTGGACAGCGCGGGATGAAACTGCCAGAGCGACTTCCACGAGAGCGCGGCGGTGGCGTGCGGGATGGTCAGCGCGGCTTTGCCGTCGTGGTCGCGGATTACGAGGTCGGTGACGTCGAGACCCGGCTGGAAGCCGCTCCAATGCGGCGCGAGCTTGCCGATGGTGAACTGCGTGTGCAGCTTTTCGGAGATGGCGGCTTCGATGCGCGGCCGGAACGAATCGATCCGCGGCAGGACCACGTAGCGCAAGCCGAGAAACAGACCCGTCGCAATGAAGTACAGGACGAGCGCGAGCGCGAGGACCACGTGCAAGGTCCGACGCAGCACGATGTGGTCGCGTCCGCTCACAGGCCGGACCTGCGCAGTTTCGTGCTGGTCGGCGGATTCGTTTCGCTCGGACATGCTGCGGCGGGAGGGCGTATGGTAGTTTTGCGAATTAACGACGAAATGTAACACACGGGAAAGCGTAGGCGGACCTCCTGCAAACCCTGTCTGCATGCCGTCTCGCGACTTGCGCGAGGCTGCCGCACCCCTGTGCTACTGCGAACTGAACCACGCTGATCAAGCAACGAGCGAGCCAGACCCTTGATGACTGACGCCACTCTCCTGAGTTCCAACTATTCACACTACGCGGCGCGCGCTGCGGCGGCCCGTCCGCAACTCGTGGCGCACGTGGCGGCGCTGGCGTCCGGGCCGCTCACGCGCGAGCGTATCGACGCGCGTTTCGACGCCTTGTGCGCCGAGTCGGCCGGCGCGGCCGATGCGCCATTGAGTGAAGATGCACTTAAACGGGCCTTGCGCCAACTGCGCACCGAGGTTTTTTGCGCCGTGATGGAGCGTGATCTGGCGGGTGAGGCGGATGTTGCCGAAGTCACCGGCGCGATGACGGACCTGGCGGAGACGACGATCCAGCGCGCGCTTGCGGTCCTGTCCGCCGAACTCGAAGCGCTGTATGGCGAGCCGCGCAACCCGCAAGGCGAACGGCTCTCGCTTGGCGTGGTGGGGATGGGCAAGCTTGGCGGGCGCGAGCTGAACGTGTCGTCCGATATCGACTTGATCTTCATTTATGAAGAGGACGGTGAGACCGCTGGCGGCCAGCGTTCGCCGATCGCCACGCAGGACTTTTTCACGCGCCTCGGCAAGCGCCTGATCGGCGCCCTCGCCGAAGTGACCGGCGACGGCTACGTGTTCCGTGTCGATATGCGGCTGCGGCCGAACGGCGACTCGGGACCGCTCGTGTGCAGTCTCGGCATGCTCGAAGAGTATTTCTACGTGCAAGGCCGCGAGTGGGAGCGCTATGCGTGGATTAAGGGGCGTCTCGTGTCCGAAGCCGCGAGCGATGCCGCGCAACGGCTGCAGAAGCAGCTCGATGCGATCGTCATGCCGTTCGTCTACCGCCGCTATCTCGACTTCGGCGTGATCAGCGCGATTCGCGCACTCCATCTGCAGATTCGCCAGGAGGCGCAGCGGCGTGCGTCGATGCGTCCCGACAAGGCGGACGACATCAAGCTCGGGCGGGGCGGCATCCGCGAAATCGAATTCAGCGCGCAGGTGTTCCAGTTGATCCGTGGCGGCCAGGATGCGGGCTTCCGTGTGCGGCCGACGCTTGCCGTGCTGCGTCACGCGGCCACGCATGGGCTGATCGACACGTCGGTTTGCGTGAAGCTGTCGCAGGCGTATCGCTTCCTGCGCGAACTCGAGCATCGGCTGCAATACCGCAACGATGCGCAGACCCATGCGATGCCGGTCGATCGCGAGGAACGCGCGGCGCTCGCTCATGCGATGGGTTGCGACGACTACGCCGCGCTGATGGCCAAGCTCGACGCGCATCGCGAATTCGTCGAACAGCAGTTCGATCAGATTTTCGCCGACAAGGTGAGCGGCCGCGACGGCTGTGGCGCACCCGAAGACGGCGCCGGCGTGTGGGTCTGGAGCAGCGCGCTCGCCGACGACAGCGCCGACGAAGCCCTGCAGGCGCGCCTGATCGAACTCGGCGTGGCCGAACCGGGCGAACTGCTCGCGCGGCTGCGCGCGGTGTGGCAGTCGTCGCGTTATGCAGGGCTGGCCGAGCGCAGCCGGCAACGTTTCGACATCGTCGCGCAACGGGCGCTCGAAGCCGCGCGCACGCTGGAGCCCGCCGAGCGGCGCGGCGATACGGTGGCGCGCTTCTTCGACCTGCTCGAAGCGGTGAGCCGGCGCGGCGCGTATCTCGCGCTGCTGACCGAATATCCGCAGGCGCTGCATCGCGTGCTGTCGGTGCTCGGCGGGTCGCGCTGGGCGGCCGGCTACCTGATCCGCCATCCGCAATTGCTCGATGAATTGCTGGACGACGAAGCGATCAACAGTCCGTTCGACTGGCCCGAGTTCAAGCGCACGCTGCGCCTGCGCCTTGCCGCGGCGGACGGCGTCGAGCAGCAGATGGATCTGTTGCGCCATGCCCACCAGGCCGAGGTGTTTCGCATTCTGCTAATCGATCTGGCCGGCAAGCTGAGCGTCGAACATGTGAGCGACCGGCTGTCCGAACTCGCCGATGCCGTGCTCGACGTCACGCTCGAGGCCGTCTGGAACCAGCTGCCGAAACGCCACCGCGACGTGCCGCGTTTCGCGGTGATCGCGTACGGCAAGCTAGGCGGCAAGGAACTGGGCTACGCGTCCGATCTCGACGTGATCTTCCTCTACGACGACCCCGACGACGCCGCAGCCGACGTCTACTCCACCTACACCCGCCGCCTGATCACCTGGCTCACGACGGCAACCGGCGCCGGCACCCTGTTCGACGTCGACTTGCGTCTGCGGCCGAACGGCGAATCGGGCCTGCTCGTCACCGATCTGGACGCGTTCCGCCGTTACCAGTTGCGCGAGGGCGACGCAGCGAATACGGCGTGGGTATGGGAGCACCAGGCATTGAGCCGCGCGCGTTACTGCGCGGGCGACGCTGAGATCGGCGCGAAGTTCGAAGCCATCCGCGAACAGGTGCTGACCACGCCGCGCGAAGCGGCGCCGCTGATGAAGGAAATTGTGGAGATGCGTGCGCGCGTCGAAGCGGGGCATCCGAACCATACGGCGCTGTTCGACCTGAAGCACGATAGCGGCGGGATGGTGGATATCGAGTTCACCGTGCAGTACTGGGTGTTGTTGCACGCGGCGAGCGATCCCGAGTTGATCCGCAATACCGGCAACATCGCGTTGCTGCGGGAAGTGTCGCGCTTCGGCCTGATGAGCGAGGCGGAAGCGGAGACGGTCGGCGCGGCGTACCGAACGTACCGCAAGTTGCAGCACCAGTTGCGGCTGGATGGGATGGAGAAGGCGCGGGTCGAGCCGGCGCTGGTGGCTAGGGAGCGTGAAGCGGTGCTGGGGCTGTGGAAGCGTGTGTTTGGTTGAACGCGCGCGAGGGTTTCTCAAGCGGGGCCTGCCTGGCGGCGCTTCGAGCGGCGGCGTGAGCGACGTCGCGGCCTTCACTTTGCCAAGCGGGCGACGCGCCCAGCGATTCACCCTTAGCCGTCGTTCGTCGCCGCCAGTGCTCCGATCGCGAGTCGCGGATGGCGAGGGCATCCCCAGCCGACGAACAACTACGCCGCCAGCATTTCCTTCGCATGCTTGCGCGTGGTCGGTGTGATCTCCAGGCCGCCGAGCATGCGCGCGACTTCCTCGACGCGACTCGCCTTGTCGAGCGAGGTCACGCTGCTGACCGTGCCACCTTTGCCGTTGCCCGCTTTCGCCACCTGGAAATGATGGTCGCCGCGCGCGGCAACTTGCGGCAAGTGCGTCACGCACAGCACCTGGCGCTGTTGGCCAAGCTGATGCAAAAGCCGCCCGACCACTTCGGCGACGCCGCCGCCGATGCCCGTGTCCACTTCATCGAAGATCAGCGTGGGTGTCGGGCTGGCGGCGCTGGCGATCACGGCGAGCGCGAGGCTGATCCGCGCCAGTTCGCCGCCTGAGGCGACCTTGGCAAGCGGCCGCAGCGGCACGCCGGCATGACCGGCGACGCGGAACTCGACCTGTTCGAGCCCGTGCGCGCCGCCTTCGGGCAGCGGCACCAGCGCGACTTCGAAGCTGCCGCCTTTCATCGACAGTTCCTGCATGCCGGTGGTGACCGCCGCGCCCAACGCCTTGCCGGCCTTGGCGCGCGCCTTCGAGAGTTTCTTCGCCTCGGTCAGGAAGTCTTCCCTGGCTTTGGCTTCGGCGGCGTGCAGGCTGTCGAGGTCGGCGGCCGCGTCGAGCGCGGCCAGTTGCGCGCGACGCGCCTCGTGTTCCTCAGGCAGTGTTTCCGGCTGCAGACGGAACTTGCGCGCGGCCGAATGCAACGCGTCGAGACGCTTCTCGACCTGCGCCAGCCGATCCGGATCGAGTTCGAGCTTTTGCGCGTAATGACTCAGCGAATAAGCCGCTTCCTGCAGCTGGATTTCGGCCGGCTCGAGCGCGGCCAGCACGTCGTTCAAGGCCGGATCGATCTCCGCCAGATCACGCACCTTCGAGACGATCGAGGAAAGATGCGTGATCATGGCCTCGTCCGATTCGGACAGCGCGCCGAGCGCACCTTGCACGCCGTCGATGAGATTGGCGGAGTGCGACAGCCGCCGATGCTCGGCGTTGACTTCTTCCCACTCACCGGGTTGCGGCGCGAGCTTGTCCAGTTCGGTGAGCTGCCAGGCGAGGCGCTCGCGTTCCAGTTGCAGTTCACGGTCACGCGTTTTCGCGTGCTCGACCGCCTGAACCTTCTCGCGCCACGTGCGCCATGCTCGCGTAACGGTTGCCGCAGTGTCGGACAGGCCGGCGTGTGTGTCGAACAGTTCGCGTTGCGCGTCGGGGCGCATCAGCAACTGGTGCGCATGCTGACCATGAATATCCACCAGCATTTCGCCGACCTCGCGCAACTGCGCGAGCGTCGCCGCGGTGCCGTTGATGAAGGCCCGCGAGCGGCCGTTCGCATCCACCACGCGCCGCAGCATCACCGTGCCGTCGTGATGGCCGTCGTCGCCGGTCGTGCCGAGCGCCTGCTCGTCGAGCCATTGCTCGACCTGCGCGTGCGTCTCGAACTCCGCGGTGATGTCGGCGCGGCTTTCGCCGGTGCGCACGACGTTCGCATCGGCGCGGGCGCCGAGCGCGAGCGCCAGCGCGTCGATCAGGATCGACTTGCCGGCGCCGGTTTCACCGGAGAAAACAGTAAAGCCGCTGTCGAATTCGAGATCGAGCGCGGCGACGATGACGAAGTCGCGTATCGAGAGGTGGCGAAGCATGGAGGTCGTCTGGTGAGCGTGATAGTCGGGTTTCGGCAGCGGCGGCGTTCGCGTTCCGGTGTCCTTGCCGCTCAGGGCTTGGGGTCTTCTTCGTGCGACGGGTATTCGTTCCAGTGCAGCTTCTTGCGCAGCGTGGCGAAGTAGCTGTAGCCGACGGGATGCAGCATCGGCACCGTATGACGCGAGCGGCGCACTTCGATCGTGTCGCTCAGTTCGAGCGAGGTGAACGACTGCATGTCGAAATTGACGTTCACTTCGCGCCCCGAGACGATCTGGATGCTCACCTTGGAGTCGTCCGGCAGCACGATCGGCCGGTTCGAGAGCGCGTGCGGCGCGATCGGCACCAACACGATGCCTTGCAATTGCGGATGCAGAATCGGCCCTTGCGACGACAGCGCGTAAGCGGTCGAGCCGGTGGGCGTGGCCACGATCAGGCCGTCCGAGCGCTGGTTGTACATGAAGCGGCCGTCCACCGAGACATGCAGTTCCGCCATGCCCGAGAAGCCGCTGCGGTTGACCACCACGTCGTTGAAGGCCAGCGCGTGATAGATCGGATTGCCGCCGCGCATGATGCGCGCTTCGAGCAGCACACGTTCTTCGCGCTCGAAATTGCCCGACAGCATTTGCGGCACGATCTCGCGCATGTCGGAGATCGGAATGTCGGTAATGAAGCCGAGCCGCCCGTGGTTGATGCCGATCAGCGGCGTGCGGTACGGCGCAAGCTGGCGGCCGATGCCGAGCATGGTGCCGTCGCCGCCCAGCACCACCGCAACGTCGGCGCGCGCGCCGATCTCGGCGGGACGCAGCGCCGGATAGTCGGTGACGCCGATCTCGGCGGCGGTGTCGGCTTCGAACACGACTTCGAAGCCGCGCTTCGCGATGCACGAGGCGAGCGTGGTCAAGGGCTCGGCGATGCCCGGCGTATTGTTGCGCCCGACGAGCGCGACGGTCTTGAACTGGCTGGTCACTTGCATGCCGGCATTACACCATAGGTAGGGCCTGAAAAGAACCGCAGACAGACCCGGTAGCCGGCCGGCACGCGCGGGCCGTCAGCGCATCTCGCGATTATCGTTAGAATGGTGAAGCCTTGATGACATGTGCGCCGGTTAAAGTGCGGCGGGGTGCCGGCAGCGGGGCCGCCCAGAAGGTGGCCCGCAAGGTGGTCCGCAAAGCGTCGGGCGGAACGCCGGCTAGCAGGCCGGACCGAAGGCAATGCGCTGCGCTGGCAACAGGCGGCGCGTTCGTCAGGGATGGGCGCCCCTAGCGCTCGCGGTTGTCGTGCCATTGAGCTAAAATTTTCCGTCATGCTAGATCCTCGCGCACAAACCCTCCTCAAAACGCTGATCGAGCGCTACATCGCCGAAGGTCAGCCGGTCGGCTCGCGCACGTTGTCGCGCTATTCGGGCCTCGAACTGAGTCCCGCAACGATCCGCAACGTGATGTCCGACCTCGAGGACCTGGGGCTCGTGATCAGTCCGCATACTTCGGCGGGCCGCATTCCCACGCCTCGCGGCTACCGCCTGTTCGTGGACACCATGCTGACGGTGGAGTCCGCCGCAGACGAAGAGGCCGTGACGCGTACTGTCAAGACTACGCTGCAGGCGGGCGAACCGCAGAAAATCGTTGCGGCGGCGGCCAGCGTGCTCTCCAATTTGTCGCAGTTCGCCGGCGTGGTGCTCACGCCGCGGCGCAGCCATGTGTTCAAGCAGATCGAGTTCATGCGTTTGTCCGACAAGCGCATTCTGCTGATCATCGTCACGCCGGAAGGGGACGTGCAGAACCGCATCATGGCTACCCAGCGCGATTTCTCGCCGTCGCAACTGGTCGAGGCGTCCAACTACATCAACGCGCACTTCGCGGGCCTTTCGTTCGACGACGTGCGCCGCCGCCTGCGCGAAGAAATCGACGAGTTGCGCGGCGACATGACTACGCTGATGCATGCCGCCGTCACCGCCAGCACGGACGAATCCGACACGGGCGAGACCGTGCTGATTTCCGGCGAGCGCAACCTGCTCGAAGTCGCCGACCTTTCGTCGGACATGGCGCGCTTGCGCAAGTTGTTCGATGTGTTCGACCAAAAGACCAGTCTCCTTCAATTGCTCGACGTGTCGAGTCACGCGGCGGGTGTGCAGATTTTCATCGGCGGTGAGTCGAATCTCGTACCGATCGAGGAAATGAGCGTGGTCACCGCGCCGTACGAGGTGAACGGCAAGATCGTCGGCACGCTCGGCGTGATCGGGCCGACCCGCATGGCCTACAACCGCGTGATTCCGATTGTGGACATCACCGCGCGGCTGCTTTCCCTGACTCTCAGCCAGCAATAAATAGCTTCGACTCCCGGCCGCGGCGGCACCTGCTGCAAATAATGCGTGACCGCGCGCGGCTTGCCAATTGGCCGAATGGCCAGGGGTGTCCGGCGGACCGGTGCATGAGCCGCGCCGCTATAATGAATCCCACCTGAACCGACTTTCCGCCAAAACCGGTTACTTCTGCTGCCTATGCGCTTCGACCTCGAGCGGCCCTCACAGAACGCCACGTCACACCGTGTCGCCGTGCTGCTGATCAATCTCGGCACGCCCGACGCGCCGACGCCGCGTGCGGTCCGCCGCTATCTCGCGCAGTTTCTGTCCGATCCGCGCGTGGTCGAAATTCCGGCGCTGCTCTGGCAGATCATTCTGCGGCTACTGATTTTGCCGGTCCGGGGCCGCGCGTCCGCCAAGAAGTACGCCGCGGTGTGGATGCCCGAAGGCTCGCCACTGCGCGTTCACACAGAGAAGCAGGTGGAGGGCTTGCGCCATCTGTTGCAATTGAACGACTACACGGTGCTGGTCGATTACGCGATGCGCTACGGCACGCCGGGCATTCCGGCCATGCTGAACCAGCTCAAGCTGGCGGGCGCCGAGCGCGTGCTGCTGATGCCCATGTATCCGCAGTATTCGTCGTCGACCACCGCCACCGCTTTCGACGACGCTTTTTCGGCGCTCAAGCGTATGCGCAATCAGCCGGAGGTCCGCACGGTGCGGCAGTACGCCGACCATCCGGCCTACATTGCGGCGCTTGCCGCGCAGGTGCATCACTATTGGCATCAGCACGGCCGGCCGGACTTTGCCGCGGGCGACAAGCTGGTACTGAGTTTCCACGGCGTGCCCAAGCGCACGCTGGATCTCGGCGACCCATACCACGAGCAATGCCAGCAAACCGGCGCACTGTTGATGCAGGCGCTCGAACTGACACAGGTGGAATGCCGCATCACGTTCCAGTCGCGGTTTGGCAAGGCCGAATGGCTGCAGCCGTACACGGCGCCCACGCTGAAAGAACTGGGTGCGGCGGGTGTGCGTCGCGCCGACGTGTTCTGTCCGGGCTTTACAGCCGATTGCCTTGAAACCATCGAGGAAATCGGCATGGAAGTGCGCGACGAATTCCTCCACGCGGGCGGCAAGGATTTCCATCGGATTCCCTGCTTGAACGCCTCGCAGGCATGGATTGCCGCGCTGGGCGAGATCGTCGCGCAGAACCTCCAGGGATGGCCGGTGCAGGCGTTGCCGGTGCCGCATACGACAGGAGCTTGAACAGGCTCATGAATTACACGATTTCAACTGAAGCGGGCGCGAAGCTGCGCATCGACAAATGGCTTTGGGCGGCGCGCTTCTTCAAGACGCGTTCGCTCGCGGCCGACGCCGTCGAAAAAGGCCACGTGCGGATTGGCGGCGCCAGCGTCAAGCCGGCCAAAGACGTGCGGGTCGGCGACCTGGTGGAGATCGAGATCGAACGGATTGTGTGGCAGGTGGAAGTGCTGGGCGTGTGCGACGTGCGCGGCCCGGCGAGCGTCGCGCAAACGCTTTATGCGGAAACCGAAGCGAGCAAGGTGAAGCGGCAGGTCGAACAGGAGCGGCGCAAGACGTATCGCGAGCCGGCGGCCGCGTTGCACGGCCGGCCGACCAAACGCGACAGGCGCACTATCGACAAACTTTCAGGTGGGGGTTGAACAGTTGTTCCATGGTCGCGTGCACACCGCCGTATTCGGTAGTGTGGTCGTTGACAGCCCCGGACATGCAGATGGTCGTGGTGCCCGCAATCAGAACCAATGCGACCACCGAGATTGCAAAGGTCAGTTTCACGGTACTCCCCTCGGGAAGGTTCAGGATAAAGACGGGCGAAGCGGGTGGAAATTGCAATATGTCGGAAAGGTTGACGTCAGATTAGGGTTAACGCGTCTTTTCCGATGCTTAAGTGGAGCATAGGCCACTTGTCGATAGCACTCAATCTCAATCTGATTGCGCAGCAATAATCGTTGTAACCGGGCATTTCCGCCGCGCGTTCGTGGTGCGAAAAGATCCGGGAGAACCGCTTGAAATGGTTGTTCCCGGCCTCATCTGCCGTTTTGATTTGCGGTGACTCGCGCAGTTGTCTGTCGCGATTTTGCAACGCACAAACCGCGCCAGGTTTGATGCGCTGCCTGCCACCGTTGGCTTTTACCTCGCTTTCACCCATTTAACGACTTTCAGCGACATGGAAAACACGCAAGAGAACCCGACGAGCCAGAATCCCACGCCCGCCGACGAAACCGCGCGCCAGGCCGCCGAGGCCGCGGCACCTCAGCAGGAAGCGGCTGCCAACGCCGCGACCGACTCGCCGGTCAACGCCGAGCAAGCGGCCTTGGCCGAAGCTGAAGCGAAGATCGCCGAGTTGCAGGAAAGCTTCCTGCGGGCCAAGGCTGAGACCGAAAACGTCCGCCGCCGCGCTCAGGAAGACGTCGCCAAGGCACACAAGTTTGCAATCGAGAGCTTCGCCGAGCATCTGCTGCCGGTAATCGACAGCCTCGAGGCAGCCGTCGCCCACTCATCCGACGATCTGCAGAAGGTGCGCGAAGGCGTCGAACTCACGCTGCGCCAGCTCACCGGCGCGTTGGAGAAGGGCCGCGTCGTCGCCCTGAATCCGATTGGCGAGAAGTTCGACCCGCACCGCCATCAGGCCATTTCCATGGTGCCGGCCGAGCAGGAGCCGAACACCGTGGTGGCCGTGCTGCAAAAGGGCTTCGTGATCGCCGATCGCGTGCTGCGGCCGGCACTCGTGACCGTCGCGGCACCGAAGTAAGCGCCGGAAGGCTCGGTAAGCCGTTTCGGCCGGCAGGCAGCGCCGCGGCCAGTGTTCTCGTCGGCGCCTCGGTGCTTCGCGTCTTCGCGATGCGCGAGCTCGGCGCCGAGTCATTCGGAGCAGACGATGAATTGGCGTGGTGTTTGCCAGAATCTCGACCGCTTCAACTGTGAGATCTTCAGGAAAGCCGTGCCCGTGAGCCGGGCGCGATTCACGCGCTCGGTCTCGAATGGTTTCACAGCAACGTTGGCGAGCATCGCGAACTGGGCCGGCGCTTCATGCTGCACGGCGTGGCCACGTGGTTTCACTTCCACGTCGGCAGGCAGGCGGCTCGGTTAATGGAACAAATTTGGGCAAAAGTTCGCCCGATTGAAAAAAATTAAAGACCGCATCGCAAAAGAGGTCTTGAAAACGATGCGGACGCACTTATGTTGAGTGCAGGTAGGAATTGAGAGCGGATCGCCTTACCGCCAGCTGGGCAAACAAGGCGCTTCCCGCAGCGATCAAAGTTAGGAGATTAGTAAAAATGGGCAAAATCATCGGCATCGACCTCGGCACGACCAACTCGTGCGTGGCGATCATGGAAGGCAATTCGGTCAAGGTGATCGAGAACTCGGAAGGTGCGCGCACCACGCCGTCGATCATCGCTTACATGGAAGACGGCGAGATCCTCGTCGGCGCGCCTGCGAAGCGTCAGTCGGTCACCAACCCGAAGAACACGCTGTACGCAGTCAAGCGCCTGATCGGCCGCCGCTTCGAAGAAAAAGAAGTGCAGAAAGACATCGGCCTGATGCCGTACAAGATCATGAAAGCCGATAACGGCGACGCATGGGTCGAAGTGCGCGATCAGAAGCTCGCTCCGCCGCAAATCTCCGCGGAAGTGCTGCGCAAGATGAAGAAGACCGCTGAAGACTATCTCGGCGAGCCGGTCACGGAAGCCGTGATCACGGTTCCCGCGTACTTCAACGACAGCCAGCGCCAGGCAACCAAAGATGCAGGCCGCATCGCCGGTCTGGAAGTGAAGCGGATCATCAACGAGCCGACGGCAGCCGCTCTGGCGTTCGGTCTGGACAAGGCCGAAAAGGGCGACCGCAAGATCGCGGTGTATGACCTGGGCGGCGGTACGTTCGACGTGTCGATCATCGAAATCGCGGACGTCGACGGTGAAATGCAGTTCGAAGTGCTCTCCACGAACGGCGATACGTTCCTGGGCGGTGAAGACTTCGACCAGCGCATCATCGATTACATCATTGCCGAGTTCAAGAAAGAACAGGGCGTGGATCTGTCGAAAGATGTGCTCGCGCTGCAACGCCTGAAGGAATCGGCTGAAAAGGCGAAGATCGAACTGTCGTCGAGCCAGCAAACCGAAATCAACCTGCCGTACATCACGGCCGACGCGTCGGGTCCGAAGCACTTGAACCTGAAAATTACGCGTGCGAAGCTGGAAGCGCTGGTTGAAGAGCTGATCGAACGCACCATCGAACCGTGCCGCGTGGCGATCAAGGACGCAGGCGTGAAGGTCGGCGAAATCGACGACGTGATTCTCGTCGGCGGTATGACCCGCATGCCGAAGGTGCAGGAAAAGGTCAAGGAATTCTTCGGCAAGGATCCGCGCCGTGACGTGAACCCGGACGAAGCCGTCGCCGTGGGCGCCGCGATTCAAGGCCAGGTTCTGTCGGGCGACCGCAAGGACGTTCTGCTGCTCGACGTGACCCCGCTGTCGCTCGGCATCGAAACGCTCGGCGGCGTGATGACGAAGATGATCAACAAGAACACCACGATCCCGACCAAGCACGCCCAGGTCTATTCGACGGCCGACGACAATCAGGGCGCCGTGACGATCAAGGTGTTCCAGGGCGAACGCGAAATGGCCGCGGGCAACAAGCTGCTGGGCGAGTTCAACCTGGAAGGCATTCCGCCGGCACCGCGCGGCACGCCGCAGATCGAGGTGAGCTTCGACATCGACGCGAACGGCATTCTGCACGTCGGCGCGAAAGACAAGGCGACCGGCAAGGAAAACCGCATCACGATCAAGGCGAACTCGGGTCTGTCCGAAGCCGAAATCGAGAAGATGGTGAAGGACGCCGAAGCGAACGCGGAAGAAGATCACAAGCTGCGTGAACTGGCCGATGCCCGCAACCAGGGCGACGCGCTGGTCCACAGCACGAAGAAGGCGCTCACCGAATACGGCGACAAGCTGGAAGCTTCTGAGAAGGAAAAGATCGAAGCCGCGCTGAAGGACCTCGAAGAAACGCTGAAGAGCGGTTCGAGCGACAAGGCCGCGATCGAAGCCAAGATCGAAGTGGTGGCCACCGCCTCGCAGAAGATGGGCGAGAAGATGTACGCCGACATGCAGGCTGCGCAAGGTGCCGAAGCAGCGGCAGCGGGCGCGGCAAGCCCGGGTGCAACGGCCGGTGGCGCGAGCCACCAGCAGGACGACGTGGTCGACGCCGAGTTCAAGGAAGTCAAGAAAGACTAAAGCCAGGTCGCCTTTCGACCGTAAAGCCGCACACAGCCTTGTGTGCGGCCCGGCTGCACCGGAGACTGCGCCAGCTTTGTCGAACAGCAGGACAGCAGAAACGTGCAAGAGCGGTTATCACGCCTGGCGAGCCTTTTAGGCTCTCCGGGCACATTTGTTTTATGGAGGGCGTTGTTTTGAGCCGCATTCAGGCGGCATGAAACGACGGCCGGACGAGTCGTGAGACTCCAGCATTCAAGAGGAGCCACCGTGCGCATTGCGCGAGTGGCGTTGAACCGATATGGCGAAACGGGATTACTACGAGGTTCTGGGCGTCGCAAAGAACGCGAGCGACGACGAAATCAAGAAGGCTTATCGCAAGCTGGCGATGAAGCACCACCCCGACCGCAATCCGGGCAACAAGGATGCGGAAGAGCATTTCAAAGAGGTGAAGGAAGCCTATGAAATGCTGTCGGACTCGCAAAAGCGTGCCGCGTACGATCAGTACGGCCACGCGGGCGTCGATCCGAACATGGGCGGTGCCGGGGCGCAAGGCTTCGGCGGGTTTGCCGACGCATTCGGCGATATCTTCGGCGACATCTTCGGCCAGGCGGCCGGTGGTGCCGCACGCGGCGGCGGCCGCGCCGGCCCGCAGGTGTATCGCGGCGCCGATCTGCGCTACAGCATGGAAATCACGCTGGAACAGGCCGCACACGGCTATGACACGCAGATTCGCGTGCCGAGCTGGGTCTCGTGCGAAGTCTGTCACGGTTCGGGCGCCAAGCCCGGCACCAAGCCGGAAACCTGCCCGACCTGTAGCGGTTCGGGTTCGGTGCGTATGTCGCAAGGCTTTTTCAGCATTCAGCAAACCTGCCCGAAGTGCCACGGCACCGGCACCTACATTCCTGAACCGTGCGGCCACTGCCACGGCGCGGGCAAGGTGAAGGAAACCAAGACGCTGGAAGTGAAGATCCCGGCAGGTATCGACGACGGCATGCGTATCCGTTCCGCCGGCAATGGCGAGCCGGGTATCAACGGCGGCCCGTCGGGCGATCTGTACGTCGAGATTCACATCAAGCAGCACTCGGTTTTCGAGCGCGACGGCGACGATCTGCATTGCCAGATGCCGATTCCGTTCACCACCGCGGCGCTCGGCGGCGAAATCGAAGTGCCGACCCTCGCGGGCCGCGCCAGCTTCACCGTGCCGGAAGGCACGCAGTCGGGCAAGACGTTCCGTCTGCGTGGCAAGGGCATCAAGGGGCTGCGTTCGAGCATTGCCGGCGATCTGTACGTGCACGTGCAAGTCGAGACGCCGGTCAAGCTCACCGAGCCGCAACGCGATCTGCTCAAGCAGTTCGAGAAGGCATTGGTCGAGGGTGGCTCGCGGCATAGTCCGCAAAGCAAGAGCTGGTTCGATCGGGTGAAGAGTTTCTTCGATTAATGGCAGTTTGAAGTTGGCGGTAGGTATGACGGCAGATGAGCGCGACGCGGTGTTCGCGTTGCTCGACGATTGCGACGCGACGGCGGCGCGCCGTTCGAGTCGTCTGTACACGGGTTTTGTGCATGAACGGGTGTGTGCGGATGCCGCGCAGCTCGAAGCCGTGTGCGGGACCGTGGTCGCTGAGACGCAGCGAGGCTTGCATGCTGTCGTGCTCGCCGACTATGAGTTCGGCCGGAATCTTCTCGACGGAGAAGTACACCGGTCTCTGAAAACGCAGCGTGGCGATGCCACGCTGCGTTTTTTATTGTTCGAACGTTGCGAGAAGCTTGCTCGCGAAGAGGTCGACACATGGCTCATGGCGCGCGACGAAGGCACGGCCGAGCCATCAGTGGCGGGTACGGCCAACGTGCGCGCGAGCGTCGACACGGCGCAATTCAATGCGGCGATCGATGCGATTCACTCGGCCCTGCGCGCGGGCGATTCGTATCAGGTCAACTACACGTATCGGCTCGGGTTCGACGTATTCGGCTCGCCGACCGCACTGTATCGGCGGTTGAGGGCGCGTCAGCCGGTGCCGTATGGCGCGCTGATCACGTTGCCCGGCGCTCATTGGGTGTTGTCCTACTCACCGGAGCTCTTCATCGAGAAGCAGGGCGCGATGTTGCGTGCGCGGCCGATGAAAGGCACGGCGCCGCGCTCGGACGACCCGGCGGCGGACCGGCGCGCTGCCGAATTCCTCGGCAACGATCCGAAAAACCGCGCCGAAAACGTGATGATCGTCGACCTGTTGCGCAATGATCTGTCGCGGGTCGCGCAAACAGGCTCGGTCAAAGTGCCGGCGTTGTTTTCGGTCGAGCCGTATGCGTCGGTGTGGCAGATGACCTCGACGGTGCATGCGACGTTGCGGCCCGGCACGTCGTTCGCCGGAATATTGCGCGCGTTGTTTCCCTGCGGCTCGATCACCGGCGCGCCGAAGCATCGCACGATGCAGTTGATCGATGAACTCGAGAGCACGCCACGCGGGCTCTATACCGGCGCGATTGGTTGGCTGGATGCGCCTTCATCGGCTGCTGATCCCACAGACACAACCACGCTCGAAGCAAACCAGACCGCCTGTGGCGACTTCTGCTTATCCGTCGCGATCCGCACGCTGACGTTGAGCCACTCGACACAAACTGGCCAACTAGAAGGCAAGATGGGCGTCGGCGCGGGCATCGTGCTCGACAGCATCGCCACAGACGAATATGCGGAGTGCCAATTGAAGGCCAGCTTTCTGACCGGCGCCGAGCCGGGTTTCGAGCTATTCGAAACGATGTATGCGACACGCGAAGAGGGCGTGCGGCATCTATCACGCCATCTCGCACGGCTCTCGTCGAGCGCCGCGACGCTCGGCTTCAAACTTGACGACGCAAACGCCATTAGCGCAGAGATCGCGGCGAAGTGTGCGTCGCTGCCTGCGCACACGCCGCATCGCATGCGGCTTGCGTTGAGCAAAAACGGCACGATACAGATCACTGCCGCGGTATTGACGCCGCTAGCCGAATCGACAGTCGGCGTGCTGCTTGGACCCGATCACGCTTTCCCGGCAACCGACGCCGCCGACCCGCTGCTACGCCACAAAACGACGCGCCGCGCCGAATACGATCGCGGCTGGCGCGAAGCCGAAGCGAAGGGCGCATTCGATACGTTGTTCTTCAACGCGCAAGGCGAGTTGACCGAAGGCGGCCGTTCGAATGTGTTGGTGAAGTTGGGTGGGCGCTGGTGGACACCGCCGCTTGTGTCGGGCGTACTACCCGGCGTGATGCGCGGCGTTCTACTCGAGGACGTGTCGGATTTGCAGGTGGCCGAACGTGTGCTGAGCCGGACGGATTTGCAAAACGCCGAAGCGCTAATGGTGTGCAATGCGCTGCGAGGCGCGGTACCGGCGCGGATTGTGGACTGAGAGAGGCGAGAGAGTAAGCCGCTGACCGCAGTAGGCAACGCGGTGCAGGCCGGCCGCTGGAGCTTCAGCCGTGAAGAACATGCCGTAGCCGAGCCATCCAGCCGGTCAGGCGCGCATGCCAGGCGGATTCCCGCACGTCATGAGGTGCGGTGGCGTGGTCGCGGATTCCCGCTACATCGATCAGGCAAAATGGGCTCAGGGTGGTCTCTCCCCGGCTCGCGGCCAAGCCGCATTAACAGGAAGACGAAGACAGACAACCAGCTTTGCATACGATATCGGATCGGTCTCAAAACGGGCGCGAAGACGCCCGTTCCGCCGCATTCTCTATCGCTTGAAACTCAGAACGTGTGCTCCGGCCCAGGAAACGAACCGTCCTTCACCGCAGACACGTACGCTTCCACGGCCGCCAGAATACTTGGCTGCCCTTGCATGAAATCCTTCACGAAGCGCGGCCGTTTGCCGGGGAAAATGCCCAGCATGTCGTGCAGCACCAGCACCTGACCCGAACAATCCACGCCCGCGCCGATGCCGATCGTCGGAATGCGCAACTGTTTCGTCACGTCGCTTGCGAGCAGCGTCGGAATCGCTTCCATCACGATCAACTGCGCGCCGGCCTGCTGCACGGCGAGCGAGTCGCGCATCAACTGCGTCGCGCCCGCCTCGGTTTTGCCCTGCACCTTGAAGCCGCCGAACGCATGCACGGATTGCGGCGTCAGACCGACGTGCGCGCATACGGGAATCGAACGTTCCACCAGGAAGCGCACCGTGTCCGCGAGCCATTCGCCGCCTTCGAGCTTCACCATCTGCGCGCCGGCGCGCATCAACTCCACCGAGCTTCTGAAGGCGTCTTCCGGCGTGCCGTAGGTGCCGAACGGCAAGTCGGCCACGATCAGCGCCGCGGGCCGCGCACGCGCCACGCTAGCCGTGTGATACGCGATGTCGGCGAGCGCCACGGGCAGGGTGGTCGTCTGGCCTTGCAGCACGTTGCCGAGCGAGTCGCCGATCAACAGCACGTCGACGCCCGCGCGATCCAGCAGCGCGGCAAAGCTCGCGTCGTAGCAGGTGAGCATGGCGATTTTTTCGCCGGCATCGCGCATTGCCTGCAGTTTCGGCACGGTGATGGCGTTCCGGCTCGCTTCCTGCAAATAGGTCATGGGTCAATCCGTTGAGAAAAGAGAGGTGGCGGCGCCGCTTACAGCGACGTGCCCTTGACAAAGAACTCCTTGCGGCCGCGCATGGTTTCGATGCGTTCGGCGAGCAGCGCAAGGTCCGCGTCCGAGTCGAGCAGATTGAGGTGTTCGGCGTTGACCGTCAGCACGGGCGTGCGGTCGTAGTGATAGAAAAACTCGTTGTACGCGTCGCACAGCGCGTGCAAATACGCGTCGGAAATCTGCAGTTCCATTGGCACCGCACGCTTCTGGATGCGCGCGAACAGCACCTCGGGACTCGCCTGCAGATAGACCACGAAGTCGGGCGCCGGCGCGTTGACGTCGATCCGCGCGGCAAGCGCGCGATACAACTGCCACTCGTCTTCCTGTAGCGTCAGACGCGCGAAGATGTCGTTCTTCTGCGTCATGAAATCGGCGATCAGCGGCGTGCCCGACAAGTGCGCCGCGCTCACGTCCTGCGCCTGCTGCGCGCGCTGCAAGGCAAAGTGCAGTTGCGTGGGCAACGCGTAACGCGCGGTGTCGCGATAAAAGCGTTCGAGGAAAGGATTGTCCTGCGGCCGTTCGAACAGTTCGTGCATCGACCAGCGCTGCGCGAGGCGGCGTGCGAGCGACGTCTTGCCGACGCCGATCGGCCCTTCGATCGCGAGATAGCCGAACGGAGGCCGCAGTTGCGGCGCCGTGACGGTGAGCGGCGTTGAATTCATTCGCAGCGGCCTTTGGGTGGCGTGCTCTCGGCGGCCAATGCATTGAGCATAGGACACTGGCAAGGCCCCTTCACCTTCTCGATGCGCTGATCGCTCACGCCGCTGAGCAGCGCTTCGGCGCGGCCATGTTGCGGGATGACCAGCGTGGGGTCGATCTCGATGAGCGGCACCAGCGCGAAAGCGCGTTCGATCAAACGTGGATGCGGCACGATCAGATCGGCTTCGTCGATCGATTGATCGCCGAACAGCAGAATGTCCAGATCGAGCGTGCGCGGGGCATTGCGAAACGGCCGCTCGCGGCCGAACTGATGCTCGATCTTGTGGCACAGCGCAAGCAGATGCCGCACGGGGAGCGTCGTATCGATCTTCACGACGCAGTTGAAATAATCGTCACCGCCCGCGTCGATCGGGGCAGTGCGATACAGGCTCGACTTGGCGAGCACGGTGATGGTGTGCTGTTGTGCGAGGCACACCACCGCGTCTTTCAGGGTCTGGCGCGCGTCCCCGAGATTCGCGCCGAGGCCGAGATAAGCAACCGTCATGGCATAACTTCCTGCAACTTTCGTTCGACGGCAACAGCGAACGCTAGGTCAGTCTTCGTGCGGGCCGTCATGGCTCGCGTCGTCGGCTGTGCGTTCGGCTGGCGTACCGCCCTCCAATCCGTCCCCCGGCTTGCGGTTTCTGGCGCCACTGCTGCGCCGCCGTCGTTTTCTGGGGCTTCGGTCCTTCCCGCCTTGCGTGAGCAATGCCTCACGTGCGGCGATGTCTCCTTCAATGAACTCCGTCCACCACGCACCGACCGACTCATCGAGTTCGCCCGATTCGCAGCGCAACAGGAGGAAATCATACCCCGCTCTAAATCTTTGGTGTTCCAGCAGCTTCAGCGCACTTCTTCCGGAGCGTTTTTCGAGGCGCAACTGCAGGCCCCAGATCTCGCGCATATCCGACGAGAAGCGCTTGTGGATCGCGAGTTTCTCCGTCTGCATGTCGAGGACGTCGTCCATCGCGCGATGCAGTGCGGGTACCGGATATTCGCCGTTCGCTTCAAATTTTTGCCAGCGCTGCTGCACGTCGTGCCACAACAGCGTGGCGAACAGGAAGCCCGGCGACACCGGCTTGCCGGCGCGCACGCGGGCATCCGTGTTGTTCAGGGCCAACGTGATGAACTTCTCGCCGATAGGTTGCTCGAGCACCACGTCGAGCAAGGGCAGCAGGCCATGATGCAGGCCTTCCTGGCGCAGGCGTTTCAAACACGCGAGCGCATGCCCCGACAGCATCAGCTTGAGCATCTCGTCGAAGAGACGCGCGGCGGGCACGTTGTTGATCAGATCGGCCATGTTGGCGATCGGCTCGCGCGTGCTGTCCTCGATCTCGAAGTCGAGCTTCGCCGCGAAACGCACCACGCGCAGCATACGCACCGGATCTTCGCGATACCGCGTGGCCGGGTCGCCGATCATGCGCAACAGACGCGCGCGCATGTCGGCCATGCCGTTGTGATAGTCCAGCACGGTTTGCGTGGCCGGATCGTAGTACATCGCGTTGATCGTGAAGTCGCGGCGCGTGGCGTCTTCGTGCTGCTCGCCCCACACGTTGTCGCGCAACACGCGGCCGCTTGCGTCCACCGCGTGCGTGCGGCGGTCGAGTTCGTCGCGTTTCAGGCGACGGGCCGGAGGCGCGTCTGCCGCGGGCGGATCGACCAGTGCGCGAAACGTCGAGGTCTCGATGATTTCCTGGCCGAACTGCACATGCACGATCTGAAACCGGCGGCCGATGATGCGCGCGCGGCGGAACAGCTTCTGCACCTGCTCGGGCGTGGCGTCGGTGGCGACGTCGAAGTCTTTCGGCTTGATGCCGAGCAGCAGATCGCGCACAGCGCCGCCGACGATGAACGCGCGGTGCCCCGCCTGTTGCAGACCTTCGGTCACGCGAATCGCGTTCCTCGAGATCAGCGCCTGGTCGATGCCGTGCACGTCGTGCGGAATGATGACCGGCACGTCTGGGTCACGCACGGTCTTGACGGGCGCGCGGGCGGGTTTGCGGCGCGCCTTGCTGGCACTTGACGATGCGCGCGCCGGTGCGCTGCCGGTTTCGTCTGCTTCGGCTTCGGCGGGCAGGCTGTCGTCAGCGGGCGCCGAGTCCTGGCCGAATAGCTTGCGGATAAGTTTTTTGATCACGAGGGTTGAAAGAGTTCGAGGATGCGCCAGCCTTTGGCCTGCGCATGGGCGCGCAATGTGTCGTCCGGATTGGTCGCGATCGGGTCCGTGACTTTTTCGAGCAGCGGAATGTCGTTGTGCGAATCGCTATAGAAATAGCTGCGCTCGAAGTCGCTCCACGTCTTGCCGAGCGAGGCGAGCCATGCTTCGGTGCGCACGATCTTGCCTTCCTTGTAGCTCGGCGTGCCGGTGGGGCGGCCGGTGTACGGCGAATGCGGCTCGCCGTCGACGGTTTCCGCTTCGCAGGCGATCAGCGTGTCGACGCCGAATGCCTGAGCGATCGGGCGGGTGATGAATTCGTTGGTGGCGGTGACCACGCAACACAGGTCGCCCGCTTCGCGGTGCTGCTTCACCAGTTCGAGCGCGACGGGGAAAATCGCCGGCTTGATGACTTCGTGCATGTACTGCGCGTGGAAGTCGGCCAGCTGCGCGCGCGTGTACTTCGACAGCGGCGTGAGCATGGCGATCAGATAGGCGTGAATGTCGAGCCTGCCGGCTTTGTAGTCGGCGAAAAAGCGGTCGTTTTCACGGGCGAAATTTTCGGCGTCGACCATGCCGTGTTTCACCATGAAGCGGCCCCATTCGTGGTCGCTGTCGGTGGGGATGAGCGTGTGGTCGAGGTCGAAGAGTGCGAGGTTAGCCATGGGGGCCTATTTTACTTGAAGCGGCGGATGACGCGGATGAGGCCGCTGAGGTCGGCACAGCGCGCCGTTCTTCGGCGTCCGGCGAAGCCAGCATGGTACGCAACAGCGGCAGCGTGACCGCGCGTTTCTGTTCGAGCGAGAAGCGGTCGAGCGCGTCGAGCAGCGCCATCAGACTCGGCATGTCGCGGCGAAAATGCGTGAGCAGGTAGGCCGGCACGTCGTCGGCGAGCATGATGCCGCGCTCGCGCGCCGCGTGTTTCAGCACTGCGGCCTTGCCTTCGTCCGGCAGCGGCGCGAGATGGAACACGAGTCCCCAGCCGAGGCGCGTGCGCAGATCCTCGCGCACCGTCATGCCGATGGGCGGCGCGTTGCCCGCGGCGACCAGCGCGCTGGTGGGATGCGCGCGCACTTCGTTGAACAGGTTGAAGACGGCGATCTGCTGCGCGGCCGACAGGCCGTCGCAATCGTCGATTGCATAGAGCGCGACGCGCGGGTCGAAGCTGAAGGCGGCGAGACTGCTCTGCGGGCCGGCGAAACGCGCGTGCCCCGGCGACGCTTCGTGCACGAGCGCCTGCAACAGGTGCGTGCGGCCGCTGCCGGACTCACCCCAGATGTAGAACGTGCGATCGGCGACCGGCCCGGCGGCGAGCGCGTTCTCGAGCTCGCGCAAGCGCGTGACCAGCTCCGCGTTGGCACCGGCGAAGAAATTGTCGAATGTCGATGGCGGCGGGGTGCCGAGATCGAGCGTCAGTTGACGAAGCACAGTAGGTGAATGCCGAAAATGAGGCTTGGGCCGCAAATGGCCCGCAGAACGGGCCGAAATAGTCAAAGAGCAATCAGTTGTTATAAAGCGTGCTCGTCAGATAGCTTTGCCGCAACTCGCGCATGGCGACCGACAGAATCGCGCTGACCGGCAACGCCAGCAATACGCCGAAAAAGCCGAACAACTGCCCGAACGCGAGCAACGCGAAAATCACCGCGAGCGGGTGCAGGCCGATCCGTTCACCGACAAGGCGCGGCGTGAGAAAAAAGCTCTCGAGGATCTGGCCGACACCGTAAATCACCGCCACCGCGCCGAAGCCGTACCAGTCGCCGAATTGCAGCAGCGCCGCGAGCAGCGCCAGCGCGAGGCCGGTGGCAAAACCAATGTACGGGATGAACACCGCGAGTCCCGTGAAAATACCGACCGGCAACGCGATCTCGAAGCGCGCGAGGCTCAGCGCAATCGCATAGTACGCGGCGAGCACGCCCATCACGAGTAACTGGCCGCGCAGGTATTGCGACAGCATCTGGTCCATGTCGTGCGCGAGCTGCAGCGTCTTGTCGAGCCAGCGGCGCGGCACCACGATCTGCACGCGGGCGAGCATGCGGTTCCAGTCGTACAGCAGGTAGAACAGCACGAGCGGCACCATCACCACGTTGCCGACCAGCGTCATCATCACATTGCCGCTCGTGCGGATGGAGGTCCACGCATACAGCGCCACGGTCTGCGCGCTGCCTTCCAGTTGCCCCATCACGAGATCGCGGATGCTGGCGAAATCGAGTGAATCGGCGAGTCCCAGCATGGCGAGCTTGGGTTGCAGCCAGGCGTTCACGTGCGTGAATAGCACGGGGACCTGCTGCCGCAACTGCGGCCCTTCTTTCTGGATGACGGCGAGCACCAGCAGCACCAGCAGCGTCATCAGCAGCGTGAAGAGCAGCATCATCAGCAAGGCGGCGAGACCGCGCGGCACGCGCCGGCGCACCATCCACGTGACGCCCGGTTGCAGAATGTACGCGAGAATCGCGCCGAGCAGAAACGGCGTGAGGACCGGACTCAGCAGCCACAGCAGAATGCCGACGCCCAGCGCGATAGCCAGCCAGATGAAGGCGCGCCGCTGAACCGGCGTCAGAATCGAGGAGTTCTCTTGCAAGGTTGTTTCCCAGGTGTCGTCGCGACCGGATCATTAAGGATGATGCAAATTCCAGCCAGTCGGCCGGCATCGGGTAAAATCGCATTTTACCGACCTTCGAGCTCTTCCCCATGAATCAACCGAAATCCGCCCCGAATTCAACTGATTCGGCCCAAGGTCTGTCGTATCGCGACGCCGGCGTGGACATCGACGCGGGCGACGCCCTTGTCGACGCGATCAAGCCCTTTGCCAAAAAGACGATGCGCGACGGCGTGCTGGGTGGCATCGGCGGGTTCGGCGCGCTGTTCGAAGTGCCGAAGAAGTACAAGGAGCCGGTGCTGGTGTCCGGCACGGACGGCGTCGGCACCAAGCTGCGTCTCGCTTTTCAGCTGAACAAACACGACACCGTCGGCCAGGATCTGGTCGCGATGAGCGTGAACGACATTCTCGTGCAGGGCGCCGAGCCGCTGTTCTTCCTCGACTATTTCGCCTGTGGCAAGCTGGATGTGGGCACGGCGGCAACGGTTGTCAAGGGCATCGCGCATGGCTGCGAACTGTCGGGCTGCGCGCTGATCGGCGGCGAGACGGCGGAAATGCCGGGCATGTACCCGGACGGCGAGTACGATCTGGCCGGTTTCGCGGTCGGTGCGGTGGAAAAGAGCAAGATTATCGACGGCAGCACCATCGCTCCGGGCGACATTGTGCTGGGTCTGGCTTCGAGCGGCATCCATTCGAACGGTTTTTCGCTGGTGCGCAAAATCATCGAGCGCGCGCAGCCTGATCTGAACGCGGATTTCGACGGCCGGTCGCTCGCCGACGCGCTGATGGCGCCCACGCACATTTACGTGAAGCCGCTGCTGGCGCTGATGCAGCAGATCGCTGTCAAGGGCATGGCGCACATCACCGGTGGTGGCCTCGTCGAGAATATTCCGCGCGTGCTGCGTGAAGGCCTGACGGCTGAGTTGGATCATCGCGGCTGGCCGTTGCCGCCGCTGTTCTCGTGGCTGCAAAAGCACGGCGGCGTGGCGGATGCGGAAATGCACCGGGTGTTCAACTGCGGTATCGGCATGGCCGTGATCGTGTCCGCTGCGGATGCTGAGGCTGCGGTCGGTCTGCTGTCGGCTGCCGGTGAGCAAGTCTGGAAGATCGGCGTGATTCGCGAAAGCGCGGCCGGTGAAGCTCAGACTGTCGTGGTCTAAAGGCTGTTGGGACCCGCGCGGTGTGCGATGGTTGGCGCCGCGCGAGTTCAAAGCTTCACAATTTCAAAGCAACGCTTCAATCGCTTCAAGCACCCGCGCCGTCGCGTGCGGATCGCAGCAATCCACCACTACACGCTCTGTCATGCTGCGCAGCCATGTGAGCTGCCGCTTGCATAACTGCCGCGTCGCGAAGACGCCCTTGTCGCGCATGGTCGAATAGTCGACGGCGCCATCCAGATACTCCCAGACCTGCCGGTAGCCCACGCAACGCATGGACGGCATCTCGGGCGATAAATCGCCGCGTTCGCGCAACTTCACCACTTCATCGACGAAACCGCCGGCCAGCATCGCATCGAAGCGCTTCTCGATGCGCGCATGGAGCACGCTGCGCTCGGACGGCTCCAGCGTAATCGGCACGAAGCGCCACGCGGCCGCAGCGTCGTCCTGTCGAGCGGGCTCGGCCAGCAAAGCGGACATGGTCTGTCCGGTCAGCATGAAAACCTCGAGCGCCCGCTGAATCCGCTGCGAATCGTTCGGCGCGAGGCGCGCAGCCGTCACGGGATCGATCGAGGCAAGCCGCGCGTGCAGGGCAGGCCAGCCTTCGCGTGCGGCGTCGGCATCTAGCGTGGCGCGCACGTCTGCGTCGGCGGCGGGCAAATCGTTGAGCCCTTGCGTGAGCGCCTTGTAGTACAGCATGGTGCCGCCGACCAGCAGCGGCAGACGCCCGCGCACATGGATCTCGCCAGTCAGCCGCAAGGTGTCGGCGCGAAATTGCGCGGCGGAATAGGCGTCGGTCGGATCGACGATATCGATCAGATGATGCGGCGCCACCGCGCGTTCTTCAGCGGTCGGTTTGGCCGTGCCGATATCCATCTCGCGATAGACCAGCGCCGAATCGACACTGATGATTTCCACCGGGCGCCGCGCGGCGAGCGCCAGTGCGGCAGCGGTTTTGCCGGATGCGGTCGGGCCGAGCAGGCACGGAACAACCGTGGCTAGGCGTGAAGTCATGGGCAAGCGGGCGCCCGTCGAAACAGCGTCACGTCACTGACCACGCATGAACAACCGATCGAGATCGGACAGCGTCAACTGGTACCACGTGGGACGCCCGTGATTGCATTGATCGGCGCGCTCGGTGGCTTCCATCTGACGCAGCAGCGCGTTCATTTCATCGAGCGTCAGACGCCGGTTCGCGCGCACCGCGTGATGGCAGGCGAGCGTGCCGAGCAGTTCGTGCTGACGTTCGGTCAACACGCGCGAGCCGCCGAACGCATGCAGGTCGGAGAGGACCGCGCGCGCCAGCACCTGCAGATCGGCGTCTTTCAGCAGCGCCGGGACGGCGCGGATCGCGAGCGTGGTCGGCGACAGTACGGCGAGGTCGAAGCCGAGCGCGTCGAGCGTGTCGCGCTCTTCTTCCACCGTGCCGATCTCGACCGGGTCGGCCTGCATCGATTGCGGGATCAGCAGCGGTTGCACGGCAATCGTGCGATCGGCCAACGCGTTTTTGAACTGCTCGTACAGAATGCGTTCGTGTGCCGCGTGCATGTCGACGATCACCAGACCGTGCGCGTTCTGCGCCAGCACATAGATGCCGTGGATCTGGCCGAGTGCGAAGCCGAGCGGCTGTTCGTCGGCGGCATGAAAAGCGGGAGCCGGGTAGGGCGCGGACGTGTTGTACGGCGATGGCGATTCGGCAGCCGAATCGCGCGCCTCGAAGAGCGTGGCGCCTTCCGCTGTGCCGGCGTTGGTGTCTTTGCGGCCGAAGAGCGCGTCGTAAAACGCGAGCGGTTGCGCGACCGGCAGCGTACCTTGCGTCATGCGCGCCTGGCGCATCCAGGTATTGCCGGGCTGCGACGACGCTGCGAAGCTGCCGCCTGATGCACCACCAAAGCCGCCGCCGGTGCCGCTTGCACCGCTGCCCGCACCAAAGCTGGCACCGCCGACGCCCGCGCCACCCAGCGGCGTTGCGCCAAACGAAGCCGGTCCACCGACGGACGGCTCCAGATGCGCCGCATGCCCGCCCGCCGTCGTTTCCGGCGATGCGCCCGCATGCCGCGCCAGGGCGCGCTGCACGGCGTGAAAGACGAACTGGTGGATCGAGCGCGAATCGCGGAACCGCACTTCGATCTTCGATGGATGCACGTTCACATCGACCGCTTCAGGCGGCAGATCGAGGAACAGCACGTAGGACGGATAGCGCTCGCCATGCAAGACATCTTCATAAGCGGCGCGCACGGCGTGCGTGAGCAGCTTGTCGCGCACAAAGCGGCCGTTGACGAAAAAATACTGCTGATCGGCACGTCCGCGGCTCGCGGTCGGCAGGCCCGCGCAACCGTAGACGGCAAGCGGTCCGGCGGATTCGTCGAGCGGCAGGTGGGCCGTCGCGAACGTCTCGCCGAGAATCTTCGCAACCCGCACCGGCGGCTCGCTGGCGTTCCAGTGCTCGACCGCCTTGCCGTTATGCAGCACCGAAATCGCGACATCCGGCCGCGCCAGCGCCGCGCGGCGAATCTGTTCGAGACAATGGCCGAGTTCGGTCTGCTCGCTCTTCAGAAACTTGCGGCGCGCCGGCGTATTGAAGTACAACTCGCGGACTTCGATCGTGGTGCCCTGAGTGCCGGCTGCGGGGCTCAGCACGCCGGTTTCCGCGTCGACGCGCACCGCGTGCGCCGCGTCGGCCGTGCGGCTCGTGATGGTCATCTGCGCGACCGAGGCGATCGAGGCCAGCGCCTCGCCGCGGAAACCCAGCGTAGCAACCGCTTCCAGTTCGGCAAGCGAGCGGATTTTGCTGGTGGCGTGGCGCATCAGCGCCAGCACGAGTTCGTTCTCGGGGATGCCGCAGCCGTCGTCGGTGATCGAGATGCGCTTGACGCCGCCTTCGTCGAGCAGGATGCGCAGCGACTGCGCGCCCGCATCGAGTGCATTTTCCAGCAGTTCCTTGACGACCGAGGCCGGCCGCTCGACCACTTCGCCGGCGGCGATCTGGCTGATCAACTGATCGGGAAGGGGCTGGATCGCGCGTAACGGGCGTGGGGCGGGCGCGGCGGCGGAAATCGCGGCCGCGGCGTCGAGGCCGGCAGGCGTTTCGGAGAATTCGGACATGGCGAAATTATAGCGATTCGGCGCGACAAGCCTGTAGCGCGGGCAAGCGCACCCCAACGCGGGAGTTTTTTAATTGTAGCGGGGCACTTTCTGTATCATGACGCGGTCAATTTCCGGCGGCGAGTGAGGGCTTGCCGCCATCGCAAACAGGCCTGTTGATACGGCCGTTTCCGCCACCGTCACATTCGCTTAATAAAGGATTCTCTTTGGACACGTTGCTACATTTCGTCAACCTTGTCTTGCACATCGACAAGTTCCTCGGAGACTTTATTCACGTGTACGGCGCCTGGGTCTACGCGGTGCTGTTTCTGATCGTGTTCTGCGAAACCGGGCTCGTCATTCTGCCGTTTCTGCCAGGCGATTCGCTTCTGTTCATCGGCGGTGCTTTTTGCGCGACCGGCGAGATGAATATTGGTTTGCTGATCGTGTTGCTGCTCGTGGCCGCCATCGGCGGCAATACCGTGAACTATATGATCGGGCGAGCCATCGGGCCGCGGGTGTTCAATTCGCACATTCCTTTTCTCGAACGCTTTCTCGATCGCAGCGCGCTGCAGAAGACGCACAACTTCTATGAGAAGCATGGCGGCAAAACCATTGTGCTCGCGCGTTTTATTCCGGTGGTGCGGACCTTCGCCCCGTTCGTTGCGGGTGCATCGGAAATGACGGTGAGCCGGTTTCAGTTGTTCAACTTTGCCGGCGCGTTTTTCTGGGTGTTGCTGCTGACGCTGCTCGGCTACTTCTTCGGCAACATTCCGTTTATCCGTCAGTATCTGAATGTGATCGTGCTGGTGGGTATCGGCGCGGCCATCGTGCCCGTCGTGCTTGGCGCGGTATGGAAGATGATGCGTAAGAACGCGTCAAATCCGGGTAGCCACTGACGTTTTTATCGCACAGCTAGCCAGATGAAAAAACGGCGTCGCGAATCTCGCGACGCCGTTTTCGTTTGGTACTTCTGAATCTCGTGGATTTAACAATCGACGACGCGAGCAATCCGCGTCGCACGACGATGCTCAGGTCACCGCACGCGGCGCCAGCGGCGTTTCCGGCGTCGGGTAGCCGGCTTCCTTGAACGTCTGGATGATCGCGCGATTGGTGTCGAAGTAGACCTGCCAGTAGTGCTCATTGTGCGCGTAAGGCCGCACGCAAAGCAGGGGGCCTTCCGGCGTGAAGCTTAGCACTTCGATGTCCGGCGCGGGACTCTCGGCCACATTCGGAATCTGCATGACGGCGGCCTTCAACCGGTTCATCGCATCCGTTGGATCGACGCCGTTGGCGATTTTCGCCGTCAGCTCGACACGCCGCACCGGCAGGATGCTGTAGTTCGAGATCGTGTCGGAAAAGATCTTGTTGTTGCCGACGATGGTCGTTACGTTGTCCGGCGTCACGATGGTCGTGCCGAACAGCCCCAACTCCGAAACCGTGCCGGTGACACCGCCCGCGGTGACGAAATCGCCGACCTTGAACGGTCGCAGCACTTGCATGAATACACCCGCCGCGAAGTGGCCAAGCAGGCCGCCCCAAGCGGTGCCGATGGCGAGGCCGAAGCCGGCGAGCAGTGCGGCGAACGACGTCGTCTGCACACCGAACACCTGCAGGATCGCGAGTATCAGCAGCAGGTTCAGCAGCGCGCCGAGAATCGAGCCGAGATAATGCGCTAGCGTGGGATCGACCCGGCCGTTACGCGCCAGCACCTTGCGCAGTAAGCCGGTGATCAGGCCGATGAGCCAACGGCCGACGATCCACAGAACGATCGCCCCGACGACCTTGGTGCCGAGGTCGATGCCTCGGGTCATGATGAAGACGCGTACGGTTTCGAGATCCAAGATGTTCCTCGTTGGGTGAGTTGCCTTCGACTGATTGAACAGCGGTGGTGCAATACAGCGGCAAATGCCCGGCGACGGGCGCAAGCGGTAACTCGGGGTAACACTCGGTCTTCGGAAGTTATAGGCGACGGCGCGGGCATTCGCAAGGAGCGTTCCCGTTGCTCATATGGCTTGTCTGGCGGGAAAAGCAGGCGATTCGGCGGACGCGTTCGACGCGATGGCGCTTGCCGTGCCTTACATCGGCAGGTTCGATTTCGAATACGGAGACGTGTGGACGACGAGCGCTTTGCCGGCCCCGACTTTCGCGCCCCGCGCGACACGACGCCACGTGAAAGCGGCGATGATCGCAAGCAGGTACGCGCAGCCGCGCTCGAAGAACGCAGTTGATGTGCTGAACTGGCCGTAGCGGTTCTGCGAGTCGGCGAACACCAGAAAGGTCAGCGCGGCATCGAGCAGGAGTGCAACCGATGCCAATGCGGCGAATATGTGCGAACCGTTGAGCGAAGCGCCGGGGATGAGGCGGTTGCACAGATGAGATGCGGCCAGCACCAAGGCAAGCAAAGCCAGGTTCGAGAACAGGTCGAACAGAAAATTGGTCATATCGGTGGAATGAAAGCGCAGGGGGCTGCGGCGTTGCCAAAGCGTCTGCTCACGCAGAGTCGCAGCGGGTTTCGCTGAATCGGCGGCGATCATTGCACGTCTTTATGTCTCAATAAATGTTCTGTTCGGTGTCCGTTGTTTCCTGTTTGTGCCGGTCAGATTGGACGCTGGAAAATGCTGATCGCGTTGTGTGAAATCGTGGCGAGTGTTGTGGGAAAAATCTGCGGTCGTCAAAAAAGATGTCTGCGTACGCGAAGATTTCCGCAGGAAAGCGGGCAGCCGCTGATCGGCAATTATATGCGGCTGTGATATAAATTTTTGCGGGCGTTCTTGCGCGAGTTTGGGTGTTGATGCGCGCGAGAAGGGGAAGTGCAGAAGGAGCCGGCGTGAAAAGCCACATTTGCCGGTGACGGCAGCGGCGCCACGCGTGGACGCATCACTTAAGCCGAACCGCAAAAAGAAAAGGGCTCGCACGCAAACGCGTGCAAGCCCTTGAATCTTTTGGTAGGCCGTACGGGATTCGAACCTGTGACCAACGGATTAAAAGTCCGCTGCTCTACCAGCTGAGCTAACGACCCAAAAGAGAAGCGAAATTATAGCGATAGCCGCGGCGCGCTGTCAACCCATCACGGCCATCCGAGCTATCAGCACTTCAGATAGTGAAAAGCCCGGGCATCACTACCCGGGCTTTCCAGCGAGAGGCGCGCGTGGCTATGACGTCGGACACTGCGCGTTACTGCCAGCTACTCAACCAGTATGAACTACTTGATCTGCGACAGCTTGCTCTGGGCCGACTGCGCGACGTCCGAGCCGCCGTATTGCGCGACGATCTGCTCCAGTGTCTTCTTGGCCGCAGCCTTCTGACCTTGCTCGAGCTGATTGTTCGCAATTGCCAGCAGCGCTTCCGGCGCCCGCGGATGCTGCGGATATTTCTGCACCACACCCTGCCAGGTCGCCGTCGAACCCTTGTAGTCGCGCAGAGCATACAGCGCGTTGCCGAGCCAGTACTGCGCGGTCGGCTGGTAAGGGCTGTTCGGGAACTTGGAGATGAAGGTGCGGAACGACGCCGCCGCATTCTTGAAGTCGCCGTTGCGGAACTGCTGCGAAGCCGCGTTGAACGAATCGGTCTCACCCGGCTGCACCTCGCCCTGGACGCCGTCCACCGTCTGCTGCTGCGGCTCGAATTTCTTCAGACGCGTGTCCAGATCGGTGTAGTAGTCCTTTTGCTGCTTTTGCACCGTGGCGAGCTGGTTGGCCATGTCCTCGTTCTGCCCACGCAGCGTAGCGACCTGCTGGTTCAACTGGTCGAGACGGTTGGACTGATCGAGGATCGTGCGCTGCGCGGCCGACAACTGACTCGACAGGCTATCGGTCTTCGAACGCAGATCGAGAATGGCCTGACGGGCCTGATCGTCGTCGAAGATGCCCGCATGCGCGGGCACAGCCGCGAAGGCCGTGCCTGCGACGCAGGCCGCTGCGGCAAACCGCAGCCAGGAGAAACGATGCGTCATTCGGCTCATCACCCGTTACTTACTGTTGGTACACGAGGTCGGCGCGGCGGTTCTGTGCCCACGACGATTCGTCATGACCGGTAGCTTGCGGCTTTTCCTTGCCGAGGCTCACGGCTTCCATTTGCGAGTCCGTCACGCCCATCAGCGACAGCGAACGGCGCACAGCTTCAGCACGCTTCTGGCCGAGTGCCAGGTTGTACTCGCTGGTGCCGCGTTCGTCGGTGTTGCCCTGGATCAGGACGTGGCGTTGCGGATGGCTCTTCAGGTACTGCGCGTGTTGTTGCAGCAGCGACTGATAGTCGTCCTTGACCGAGTAGCTGTCGAAGTCGAAGTAAATGCTGCGCTTGGCGAGCGGGCTGTTCGGATCGTTCAGCGGGTCGACATTGACCTGTGCGACATCGGTCGGGTTCGGCTGCGTCGAGACTGCGCCACCCTTGTTAGCGTTTTCGTCGAGCTTGACGCCCGAGTGACATGCGGCCAGCGCACCAAGCATCAATACGGCGAAAGCGAAGCGAAGTTTTGACATCATTTGAGTACTCTCCTTGTGTTATTGCATCAACGTTATTGCATAAACGGGCCCCAGGACGGCTCGCGTACGCTGCCACCCTGAACGGACAGGACCTGCCGAGTGCGACCGTCGGTCGATACTGCGGCCAACACGCCACGGCCGTTCACCTGTGTGGCGTAAAGAATGTACTGACCGTTCGCCGCGAAGCTCGGCGATTCGTCATGTGTCGTGTCCGTCAGGCCTGTGGCGGTGTTGCCCTGCAGGTCCTGAATATAAAGCTTGAACCCGCCGCCGACGCGCGAGATGTAAGCGAGCTGTTTGCCGTCCGGGCTCACGCGCGGACTGGTGTTGTAGCTGCCCGTGAACGTGACGCGCTGAGCGGCGCCGGCGCTTTCGCCCTGCGCTGACATCTTGTAAATCTGCGGCTGGCCGCCACGGTCGCTGGTGAAATAGATCGACTGGCCGTCAGGCGAGAAGCACGGTTCGGTGTCGATCGAGCTACCTTGCGTGAGACGGCGCAGGCCGCTGCCGTCCGCATTGACGGCGAAAATCTGCGTGTTGCCGGTGCGCGAAAGCGCGACGGCCAGCGTGCGTCCATCCGGCGACCACGCCGGCGCACTGTTATTGCCCTTCTGGTCCGAAACGACCACGCGACGGCCCGTAGGCAGATCGTGGATGTAGACGATCGGCTTCTTCTTTTCGAACGAAACGTAAGCGACCTTGGTGCCGTCAGGCGACCATGCCGGCGAGATGATCGGCTCGGGGCTCGACAGCGCGATGTGCGCGTCCTGGCCGTCCGAATCGGAGATCTGCAATTGATAACGGCCGCCCGTCTTGATGACGTACGACAGGCGCGTGGCGAACACGCCGCGGCCGCCCACCAGCTTCGCGTAGATGTAGTCCGCGACCTTGTGCGCGCTCATGCGCAAGCCGCTTTCCGGGCTCACCAGCACGAGGCCGCCGAGGCTTTCGCCCTTGACGGTGTCGTACAGCTTGAAGCGCACTTCGTACTGGCCGTTCGGCAGGCGGTTCACGCTGCCCGACACGAATGCGTTGGCCCCCTTGGCCTTCCAGCTGCCGAGGTCGACGGAATCGGTTTCGGAAATCGGCGTGGAGCCCGCGTCGATGTTCGTGAATTTGCCGCTGCGTTGCAGGTCCTGGCGCACGATCGTGCTGACCTGTTGCGGCGAGTTCGCTTCATTGGCGAAATTCGCCGTTGCGATCGGAAACTGGGTGGACCCGACGCCTGTCACGAGGACGTTGAGTTGTGCGTGGGCGGCGCCGCCGACGGCGATCAGGCACGACGCTACAAGTGTCCGCAGGCCTAGCTTGGTCATCAAACTCATGCTGTATGGATTCCCCAAAAACGGTTTTACTAACGCTTCAAGACAGCAGACAGACCCGAAAAGAACTGATTCGTTCCCGAGCACGCCCCGGTGGGCGGGGCGCGGCGTCTGCTGTCAACTGACTGTCAAACTACTGGACTCAACCGGCCGGGCGCAACGTAATCAGGAAGTTGGTCGGTGTCTTGCCATTGATGTCCTGTGGCATCGGATCGGTACGTTGGACGGCCCGCAGTGCGGCGTCGTCCCACGCAGCGTTGCCGCTGCTGCGCGAAATCGTTGCGCCCAGCAAGGTGCCCGTTGGTGAACAGCGCACGGAGACCACCGTCTCCAGACCGCTCGTTTCGCCGCCCCACGAGATATTCGGGCGTACCGCACGACGCACCTTGTCCGAGTACCCCGGCGATGTCGCCGTGCCACCCGAGCCGCTGCCCGTGCCGCTCTTGCCGAGACCATCGCTGGTCGTCGAGCCGGTGCCGCCGGTCGCGAGGCCCTGCATCTGCGCAAGACGTGCGCGACGTTCCGCATCCACTTTCTTCGCCTGCGCCGCGGCGTCGGCTTGCGCCTTGGCCTTCGCCGCTTTCTGCGCATCGGCCTTCTTCTGCGCTTCAGCCTCGGCTTGCTTCTGCTGTTCCTGCTGCTGTTCCTTCAACTGCTGCTGCTTTTGCTGGTCGGCCAATTGCTGCTGCTTCAGCTTGTCGGCCTGCTGCTGTTGCTGCTGCTTCTGCTTGGCTGCCGCAGCCTTCTGCGCGGCGAGCTGCGCTGCCTGGTCGGCCGCCAGTTGCTGCTGACGCTTCGCTTCGGCTTCCTGTTGCGCCTGCAGCTTCTGCTGACGCTGCTGTTCAGCCAACTGGGCCTGGCGAGCCGCCTCCTGTTGCTGGCGCTTCTTTTCCTGCAGCGCGATGTCGGCCTGTTCGTCTCGCACCGGCGGAGGAGGGGCCACCGGCACGGGCGGCGGCGGAACGGGACGCGGGATCGCCGTATCCGGCACTTCGGTCCACAGTTCCGCTTCCGCGCCTTCGGGCGTACTGTTTTGCCACTGAATGCCGTGATACAGGAAGAACCCGAGCAGCGCGTGCATCACCAGCGCAAACACAAAGGCTCGCCCGGTGCCGCGTTCACGCGGTGGCTGGAGCGGGTATTCGGAATTCTTGCGGATCATTGCGATTTGACGAGCAATCCAACGCGCTTGACGCCGCGAGCTTTCAGTTCGGACATCACGTTCATCACGACTTCGTACTTGACGGTCTTGTCGGCGGCGATCACGACGGGCTGGTCAGGATGCGACTGTGCACGGTCGGCGATAAAGCCGTTCAGATCGGCTTTCGTCATGTTCTCCTGCTGCTGCGCACCCGAATCGTCCTTGTACTTGACGCTCATGTTGCCGTCCGCGCGAATGTTCACGATCACGGGCGGCGTTTGCTGCTGCGGCGCCGCGCCGCCGACGGTCGGCAGATTGACGATCGACGGGGCCACGAGCGGCGCGGTCACCATGAAGATCACGAGCAGCACGAGCATCACGTCGATATACGGCACGACGTTGATGTCGGCCATCGCGCGGCGCGAGCGGCTGCCGCGCATGCTGGAGGAGCGAGAGCCTGCCATCGTGGACTCCTTACTGTGCCTGACGCTGCAGGATATTCGAGAACTCTTCGATGAAAGTCTCGAAGCGGATTGCCAGACGGTCGATATCGTGCGCGTAGCGGTTGTAGGCAACCACGGCCGGAATCGCGGCGAACAGGCCGATCGCGGTGGCGGTCAGCGCTTCGGCGATGCCCGGCGCGACGTTGGCCAGCGTGGCCTGCTGCACATTGGCGAGGCCGCGGAACGCATTCATGATCCCCCACACCGTGCCGAACAGACCGATATACGGGCTGACCGAGCCGACCGACGCGAGAAACGCGAGGTTGGCTTCCAGCACGTCCATTTCACGCTGGAACGCGGCACGCATGGCCCGCCGTGCGCCGTCGAGAATCGCGCCCGAATCGTTCAGGCGCTTTTCCTTGCCTTTCAGGAATTCGCGCATGCCGGACTCGAAAATCCGTTCCAGCGCGCCGATGGTGTGACGGTTGTTCGCCGCACTTTGATAAAGCGCCTGCAGGTCGCCGCCCGACCAGAAATCGCGTTCGAAACGCTCAGTTTGCGCGCGCGCCCGGCGGATCGCAAACCACTTGCGGAAGATGAAAGTCCAGGACAGCAGCGACAGCAACAGCAGCAGAGCCATGACAGCCTGCGCCAGCAGGCTCGCGTTGAGTACGAGTGAAACGATCGACAGATCTTGTGTAGTGTTCATAAAGGTTCGTTTTAACGTCCCGGAAGGGGGCGTCCGGCTGCAAGGCCGCTCGAAGCTTGCCGTGAGCAAAACGGAAGCATCGGCGATATTGCAAGCCGAACCATGCTTTGTGTTGCTTGATCGTTACGAGTTCACTGGCCCCGTAACAACGGGGTTCAGTCATTGTCCGTTGACACGCCGGGCTCGCTCACGCCCGGCCCGCGCCGCAAGGCGGCGAGAACCGGCGGAGGAATCGCGGCCGGCCGCAGCGTAATCCGGTCCACGCAGCCGACCCGGATGGACCCGGTAGCAAGCAGCGTGCCGTCCCGCCACGCTTCCTGCGCGAAATCGACCGACGCTCTGCCGAGCCGCTCGATCCGGCTGACCACGTTGACCACGTCGTCGAGCCGGGCCGGCGCCCGATAATCGACCGCGGTGCTGCGGACGATGAAAATCGCGCCCGTTTCGTCCGCGAGCCGATTCTGGTCGACGCCGCACGCGCGCAGCCATTCGGTGCGCGCCCGTTCGAAAAACTTCAGGTAGTTCGCGTAAAACACGATGCCGCCGGCGTCGGTATCTTCGTAGTACACGCGAATCGGCCACGTGTAGCCGATTTCCGCGCCGGGCTGGCTGGTCGACATATTCATGCGGCGCATTTTACCGGAACGCACACCCCTAGGTCTGTTTCAAGATGTGTGCCCCGTCCGGCGGCCCTCAGCCGCGTTTTTCAGCCGCGATGAACGGACAAAGCGGAGAACGATTGAGCCACCGGCATCAGTTCGATCGTATTGATGTTGACGTGCGCCGGGCGCGTGGCGATCCAGTAGATCGAGTCGGCGATGTCTTCGGGCGTCAGCGGCTGCACGTTTTCGTACATTTTGCCGGCCTTTTCATCGTCGCCGCGAAAGCGCACGTTCGAGAACTCGGTACCACCGCACAGGCCCGGTTCGACGTTCGTCACCCGCAGCGCGGTGCCGGCGACATCGGCGCGCAGATTCAGGCTGAACTGATGCACGAACGCTTTGGTGGCGCCGTACACGTTGCCGCCCGCGTAGGGCCAGCTGCCGGCCGCCGAGCCGAGATTGAAAATGTGGCCGCGATTGCGCTCCACCATGCCGGGCAGGAGCGCGTGGGTGACTTGAACGAGTCCGGTGCAGTTGGTCTCGATCATGGTGTTCCATTCGTCGAGACTCGCTTTTTGCGCCGGTTCGATGCCGAGTGCGAGGCCGGCATTGTTGACCAGCACGTCGACTGCGGCGAAATCGGCCGGCAGCGAGGCCGGTACGGCTTCGACGGCGGCGCGGTCGCGGACGTCGAGTTCGTACGGCAGAAGTGCGTCGCCGAGTTCGTCGGCGAGTTCTTGCAGGCGGTCCTTGCGGCGTGCGGTGGCGACGACGCGATGGCCGCCTTTGACGAAGGCGCGAGCGATGGCGGCGCCGAATCCCGCGGACGCTCCGGTGACGAACACGATCATTGCAGTGGTTCCCAGGCTGATAAGAGAGAAAGGCCCCAAGCCTACTTCCATTGCGGCGCTGCGGCAAGGATGAACCAGCCGTACGAGTGGCCGTGGCAGGGACGCGCCGCGGGTTTTCGCAAGACTTTCCTCAGATGTTTGCGCGCCGCGCAAGAGGGCGCTGCGGGCCGCCCGGCGAGCGCCTGCGGCAGCGGCCGGAAGCTGGTTGCCTATTCGATCCTCTTCCAATAAACTAACGCGCTCATCCCTGCGTGACTGGCGATAGAACCGGTTCAAGCAACCGGGTTCAAGGTGGAACAACCCACCGTGAAGCGCAGGGTGCCGTTTTGCCGTTCGCCTGGGCAGCCGTGATCCGCGCGCATTGATCTGCGCTGACGGTGGCTGTCCTGCCTCGCGTGTGCGGCGACTCTCCATCCGCCACGTCAGGGCTGGCCCAGCCGCCAGCAGCGCTGCGTACCCTCTACGCAAGATTCGGCGCACGATCCGGTTAACCTGAACACATTCAACGGAATCCGTATGTTTGACAGAGCCCAAAGCACCATCGCCAACGTCGATCCTGAACTCTGGAAGGTCATCGAGCAGGAAAACCGCCGTCAGGAAGAGCATATCGAGCTGATCGCGTCGGAAAACTACACGAGCCCGGCTGTCATGGCTGCACAAGGCTCGCAACTCACGAACAAGTACGCTGAAGGGTATCCGGGCAAGCGCTACTACGGCGGCTGCGAGTACGTCGACGTCGCCGAGCAGCTGGCGATCGACCGTGTGAAGCAACTGTTCGGCGCCGAAGCCGCCAACGTGCAGCCGAACTCCGGCTCGCAAGCCAACCAGGGCGTGTTCTTCGCCATGCTCAAGCCGGGCGACACGATCATGGGCATGAGCCTCGCGCATGGTGGCCACCTCACGCACGGTTCGCCGGTCAACATGTCGGGCAAGTGGTTCAACGTGGTCAGCTACGGCCTGAACGAAGCCGAAGACATCGACTACGACGCCGCGGAGAAGCTCGCTCAGGAACACAAGCCGAAGCTGATCGTGGCGGGCGCCTCCGCGTTCGCGCTGCGTATCGATTTCGAACGCCTGTCGAAGATCGCCAAGTCGGTCGGCGCGTACTTCATGGTCGACATGGCGCATTACGCCGGCCTGATCGCCGCGGGTGTCTATCCGAATCCAGTGCCGCACGCCGATTTCGTTACCACCACCACGCACAAGAGCCTGCGCGGCCCGCGCGGCGGCGTGATCCTGATGAAGGCCGAGTTCGAAAAGCAGATCAATTCGGCAATCTTTCCGGGCATTCAAGGCGGTCCGTTGATGCACGTGATCGCCGGCAAGGCTGTCGCGTTCAAGGAAGCGCTGTCGCCGGAGTTCAAGGCCTATCAGCAGCAAGTCGTCGAAAACGCGCGCGTGCTGGCTGAGACGCTGGTCAAGCGTGGTTTGCGCATCGTGTCGGGCCGCACCGAAAGCCACGTGATGCTCGTTGACCTGCGTGCGAAGAAGATCACCGGCAAGGTTGCTGAAGCCGCGCTGGGCGCCGCTCACATCACCGTCAACAAGAACGCGATCCCGAATGATCCGGAAAAGCCGTTTGTGACGAGTGGCGTGCGTCTCGGCTCGCCGGCCATGACCACGCGCGGCTTTGGCGTGAAGGAAGCGGAGCAGGTGGGTAACCTGATCGCCGATGTGCTGGACAACCCGGAAGACGCGGCCACGATCGAACGTGTGCGCGGGCAAGTCGCTGAGCTGACCCAGCGCTTCCCGGTTTACCGCTAAGCCGCCATGCATTGCCCCTTCTGCCGTCACGCCGATACGCAAGTGGTCGACTCGCGCGTATCCGAAGACGGCGCGACGATTCGCCGGCGCCGCCGCTGCCCGGCCTGCGACAAACGTTTTACGACATATGAGCGGGTCGAGCTGGCGTTGCCGTCGGTCGTCAAGAAGGATGGCAGCCGCACCGAATTCGACCGTCGCAAGATCGTCGCGAGCATGCAACTGGCGCTGCGCAAGCGCCCGGTGGCAGCGGACGCGATCGACGCGGCGGTCGCCCGCATCGAGTATCTGTTGCTCGGCAGCGGCGAGCGCGAAGTGCGCAGCGAGCGTCTCGGCGAACTCGTGATGAACGAGTTGCGTGCGCTCGATACCATTGCCTACGTTCGTTTCGCTTCCGTCTACCGGCGTTTCGAAGACGTCTCCGAATTCGAAGACGTGATCGAAGAATTTCGCCGCGCCTCTTCTCCTCCCAAGCCCCCCCGCAAACGCTGAACGTAGTCGCATCTCGCGTCGCGTTTGAGTCGCCGTTTTCTCCCGCGTTGTTTCGCGCATCTGTATCCCCCGCTGCCGTTATGGTTCGTCGCGTGCATTCTTGCGCGGGATAGCGTCTGAGTGCTACCTGGCCATTCGGCCGATTGTTGGGCGATTTGCAAATCGCTAGATTGACTGCATTCTTCGAATCGATCAGGGATGCAGATGAATCGAAATGCAGTCCGTCCGCCGCGATGCCGCGGCTTTACGCTTGTCGAAACGCTGGCCGTGGTCGCGCTGCTGGCTGTCATCGCTGTGATGGCCACGCCGTCGTTCGTAGCGTGGTACGTACGCGACCAGGTCGACGCCCGCGCAAAGGCGCTTGCGTCGACGCTCGCTTATGCGCGCAGTGAGGCGTTACGCCGAGGCGCACGCGTCACCGTGTGCCGGATCGACGCCGCGCGGCATTGTCTTGCCGCGGGTCAGCCGTGCGGCAATGGCGTCGCTGACTGGTCGTGCGGCTGGGCCGTCCTGGCCGAACGAGGCGGCACGCTATCGCTATTGCGTGCGCAACCGCTGCTTGCGGCCGTGAGCATCGTCGGCACGCAGACGAATCTCACGTTTACGCCGCCGGCGGGGCAATTGATCGGCACCTTTCGCAGTTTTGATATCGCGCCGCGTGCGCCGTCCAGGGCGACGCAAGGGGACAAGTGGCGACGTTGCATTCGTATCGCGGCGGGCGGCCGCGCGCGCATTGTCGAGGGTGCATGCGGAGCGGCGTCATGAGCCGATATTCGCAGAGCCGGCACTCGCGCCGCAGCGAGTCGAAGTGTCGCGGCAGTTCATTGATCGAGGTCATGCTGGCGGTCGCGTTGATGGCGGTCACCGCACTAGGTTTGATCGCCGGTCAGTTGTGGACCGCACGCGAAGCCCGCGCGATGTCCATGCGCGAACATGCTGCCTGGATCGCGGATTCCGTCGCGGAAGCGATGAGCGCACCCTCCGCTGGCGACTCCGCAATCAGGCAATGGGGCGCACGGGCCACGGTACTCTTGCCGCATGGCGAAGCCTCGGTGGGAGACAACGGTGGTGTGTCGGCTGCTCGCGTGACATGGACATCACTACGCGACATGCCGCATTCCGACGATGTCATCGACAAGCCCGCGTCCTGCGGCGGAGCGGATCTTCCGGTTGGCTCTTCATGCGTGGCGCTGGCGTTTGCAAAATGATGCGGCGTTCGAATCCTGCTTACGGCCACACCCTGATCGAATTCGTAATCGCTATGGCGCTGGGGCTACTGGTGACTGCGGGTGCAGTCTCGCTCTATACGACGCAGCGGAGCGCGTTCGAGCACGCGAGCGATGCGATGCGGATTCGCGAGGCCGGTCTGACAGCGCTGACGCTGATTGGCCAGCAACTGCAAATGGCAGGCTTCGTGCCCGCGGACGTCGCACGATACAACAGTCCCGCGCCGATGTTCGGATGCTCGGGCGGCCGCCCGACCGGCGCGGACGATAGCCTCGCTTGCGAGACCTTGCCCAGCCACTCGGACGGTGTCGCGGTCCGCTACGTGGGCGACAACATCTCCACATGGCCATCGACCAGCGGACAAACGACCGACTGCCTCGGCCAGGCCGTGACTGGCAGCAACGCGGCACTCGGCGACCAGGGCGTGCTGGTCGTCAACCGGTACTTCGCGAGAGCAAGCGGTTCGACCGGCGAGCCGGAGCTTTACTGCGAGGGCAACGGCAAGACGGGGTCCGCTCAACCGCTGGTCGAAGGCGTCGAACGCTTGCGGATCAAGTACTGGTTGGCCGGCGGGTTGGCCGCAATCGACGCGTCGGCCGTGATGGCTGATCAATGGGCGAAGATCGTCGCCGTCGATCTCTGTGTTCTCGTGCGCGGCGCGCCACAGGGACAACAGCGTGCGCGCTATGTCGATTGCGACGGCGTGAGCGCTCTCGCCGCCGACTCGCGGCCGCGTCAGGCGTTCTCGCGGCGTGTGGCGATACGCAACCACGTGGAGGATTCGCTGTGACAAAACGACGAAGGGAAATGCAGCCGAGCTGCGCGGACGGGAAGTGCGTTAGATGCCACGATGACCCGGCAATCTTGTCAGGCCCAAGCCGAACGGGTCGCAATGTGTCACGCGCTCGCCAACGCGGCTTGGTCCTGCCGATCGTCCTGCTGATTTCAACAATGATGTTGGTCACTTCCGCAGCATGGTTCGAAACCTCGCTCGCAGCAGCGCGCGGCACGACCAACGTCCGCGACTATTTGCAGGCCTTTCACGCCGCGGATTCGGCGCTGAACTTATGCGCACGCAGTGTCATCGCGGCTGCAAGCGCGCAGTCCGGAGCGCCGACGCCGGTCGCAGCCGGTGAGCCGACACATTGGAAACTCGCAGCCGCATTCGAAGCAGGCGCCGTTACGCCGGTGGCGCAATGGCCCGGCTCGCTGCGCGCGCCGCAATGTCTGATCGAGGCCTGGCGTCTAGCCACTCGTGCCGATGCTCGGGCGTATTTATTGACTTCGCGCGGCTTCGGCCGCGTCAGCGAGTCGCAGGTATGGCTGCAAATGGAACTGGTGATCGACGGACAGAAAATCGAACGTCATTGGCGACGCGTTGCCGCCAGACCTTTTTGACGGAGGCGACATGAAGCCGCATGCATCCGCGTTCACGCTGCTCGAGTTGATGATTACGCTAGCGATCGCCGCTACGCTGGCCGTCTTTGCCGTGCCTTCGTATCGCAGCCATATTGCGCGAACTCATCGAATCGACGCGGCGTCCGCGCTCTATCGCGCGGCCCAATTCGTCGAAGGAGCGGCAAGCGACAGCGCGCCGACATTGCCCCCCGGCCTCGATCAGGCGCCGCAATTCGGCACGCCTGTCTATCGCCTGCATGTGCTGCCCGCGGACGATACGAACGGTGGCTATGCGATCGAGGCAACGCCGAACGAATCCGGCCCGATGCGCGACGACACATGCGGCATTTTCACGCTCGATGCGACAGGATTACGCGGCAACAAAAACGGGGCAAGCGGTTCGACGTCCCTTATCGGCGACTGCTGGAATACAAGCTAGCGAGTCGAGCCGAGGCGACACGGCCCGCAGCGTCTGCCCTCAGTAACCGCTGTCCGTGGATTCAGCCTTGTTGCCAGACGAGGCCGCCGAATCTCGCTTTATCTGCTGCCAGATCCGATAGCCTTCCCACCCGGCAAGCGCGAGACTGCCCCACTTCAAAACGGGTTTGGCGCCGGCCACGACCGTCGTACGTAGTGGCTTGGCGAGGAGGATCGAGACGATCGAGCTGATGAGTGGATACTGTTTGAGAAGGGCGCCGATGCTCCCCGCGTTGATAAAGCTCGCCTTCGAGCCCTTGCCGACGCGCATGCCACCGAAGCCCGGCAGGATAAATTTGAGCCAGCTGAAGTGCGTGACCGCCTGTCGCAACTCGATGGTCGCTTGAGCGAGTTCCATACGCTCGACATCCGCACGCACCAGCAGCAGCTCCTTGCGCAGTGCTCGCAAATGCGGTGCGCTCAGATCTTTGGCCTGGTGGCGCTTGTTACGGAATGCGGTGTCGGGATGGATCTGGCTCATGGCGTGTCGGCGGCAGTGAATGGTGGGGCGGTGGAACGGCGCTGCATTTCGCGCGAGCTTCTCAAGCAAGACGCAAGGCGCGAAGGGCACGCCGTTGCGCCTTCAAGGTCACGGTTTGCGGAACACGTCGCGGTCTTTTTCGAACTCGGCGAGGGTCGCTTCGAACACCATTGGAGCATTGCGCAAACCGCTGCGCGCTTTCAGCGCACAGGCTAGTCCCGCAATCGCATAGACCGCGGTGATGCCGGCGAGCGCCTGCCAGCGGTAAGTGTCCCAGAAGGCGATAGCGATCAGCGCGGTCAGCGCGATCAGCGCCATGGTGGCGAGCATCATGGCGGCAAGGCCGAGGAACAGCACGCCGAGCAAACGGTCCTTTTCTTCGGCGAGTTCGATGCCGACCAGTTCCAGCCGCGTTTGCAGAATGGCAAACACGGAACCGATTATGCGGCGTAACGGACTATGTTCTCCGCGCTGCGATTGTGTTTCGATCGTCATGGCTGTGGGCGTTGCGCGTGAAGGCCTAACCGGCGCGCGCGCGCGCCAGAAGAAGCGGACCGGCCAGGCGTGCGCCGGTCAACTCGATTTACTGGTGCGCCGGACGAGACACGCCCCGGCGGCATCGGCAGTGTTACTTGCGGTTGATCAACAGCCCAAGCAGCACACCGGCGCCTGCGGCGATGCCGATGGATGCCCACGGATGCTCGTGCACGTAGTCGTCGGTGGCGCGGGCTGCCTTCTTGCCTTTTTCGACCACCACGACCTGAACGTCGGCCGCCTTTTCCTTGGCTTGCTTCAGGCGCGTGAGCGCCGTTTCACGAAGTTCTGAAGCACGCTCGCCGGTGGCGCTCGCGGCCTGTTTCAGCAGATCTTCAGCGTCCGCGAGGACGGTTTTGATATCCGACATCAATCTCTCCTTGTTGATTTCCGACATTGACAGCTCCCCTTCGTCTCACGCCACGCGTGAATCGTAACCAAAGAAACGGCCGCTGGCGAGCGCAGGGCTCGGTTGGTTCCAACTTCGCACGAACCGTTCCCGGTTGAAGCATAGCCACAAACAACGCCACCGCCTGCACGACGTGCAGACAAGTTTGCCTAAGATGGAGTTGATCTGTCCCGCAAAGTTTCCACTAAATCGGTGAAAATTACAAAAACGCATAAAGTAGTGAAGCGATGTTCGTTCGTCATACACCGTCCCTCCCGTATGCTTTATCGTTGCGGAGCGCCGCGGGTAAATGGTCGCGCGGCAATGTCCAAACCCCTATAGGAGTTGCACAATGAGTCTACGTCTTGGCGATATCGCGCCGGATTTCGAACAGCAGTCGAGTGTCGGCCCGATCAAATTCCATGAATGGCTGGGCGATAGTTGGGGCGTGCTGTTTTCGCATCCCGCCGACTTCACGCCGGTCTGCACGACCGAACTCGGCTTGACCGCCAAGCTGGCCGACGAATTCGACAAGCGCAACGTGAAGACCATCGCGTTGTCGGTCGACAGCGCCGAGTCGCACAAAGAGTGGATCAAAGACATTAACGAGACTCAAGCCGCCAATGTCGGCTTCCCGATTCTCGCGGACGGCGATCGCAAGGTCGCCGAGTTGTACGACATGATCCACCCGAACGCGAACGAGACGCTCACGGTGCGCTCGCTGTTCGTGATCGACCCGAAGAAGAAGGTGCGCCTGATCATCACCTATCCGGCCAGCACCGGCCGCAACTTCGACGAAGTGCTGCGCGTGATCGATTCGCTGCAACTCACCGACAGCCACTCGGTTGCTACGCCCGGCAACTGGAAGCAGGGCGATGATGTGGTGATCGTCCCGTCGCTGAAGGACGAGGAAGTCATCAAGCAGAAATTTCCGAAGGGCTACAAGGCGCTGCGTCCGTATCTGCGCATGACGCCGCAGCCGAACAAGTAAGCGGCTGATGCGCCACGAAGCGGGCCGTTAGCGACGGCGCGCTGCGTCGAACGAAAAAAGCCGGTTCACATTGAACCGGCTTTTTTATCGAGCCGCGCGGGCTCCGACACAATCGCTATATCGCAAATGGTTGTAATCCGCGCTTCAGAAAACCTTCAGAAAAAAGCCTGAATGCCCGTTTGCGCGCGCCCGAGAATCAGCGCGTGAATGTCATGCGTGCCTTCGTAAGTGTTCACCACTTCCAGATTCACCAGATGCCGCGCGATGCCGAACTCGTCCGAGATGCCATTGCCGCCGAGCATGTCGCGTGCGAGCCGCGCAATGTCCAGCGCCTTGCCGCATGAATTGCGCTTCATGATCGAGGTGATTTCGACGGCGGCGGTGCCTTCGTCCTTCATGCGGCCGAGGCGCAGCACGCCTTGCAGGCCGAGCGTGATCTCGGTTTGCATGTCGGCGAGCTTCTTCTGGATCAGCTGGTTCGCGGCGAGCGGCCGGCCGAACTGCTTGCGGTCCAGCACGTACTGACGCGCCGTGTGCCAGCATGCTTCGGCCGCGCCGAGCGCGCCCCAGGCGATGCCGTAGCGCGCCGAGTTCAGACACGTGAACGGACCGCGCAAGCCGCTGACTTCCGGGAAGCGGTTCTCTTCCGGCACGAACACTTCGTCGAGCACGATCTCGCCGGTGATCGACGCGCGCAGGCCCACTTTGCTATGGATGGTCGGCGCCGACAGTCCTTTCCAGCCCTTCTCGAGAATGAAGCCGCGGATCGCGTCCTTGCCGTCTTCTTCGAGCTTCGCCCACACGACGAACACGTCGGCGATCGGCGAATTGGTGATCCACATTTTCGAGCCCGACAGCGAATAGCCGCCCTCGACCTTCTTGGCCCGCGTGACCATGCTGCCCGGATCGGAGCCGTGATTCGGTTCGGTCAGGCCGAAGCAGCCGATCCATTCGCCGGTGACGAGCTTCGGCAGGTATTTCTGCTTCTGCGCTTCCGAGCCGAACTCGTAGATCGGCACCATGACCAGCGACGACTGCACCGACATCATCGACCGGTAGCCGGAATCCACGCGCTCCACTTCACGCGCGATCAAGCCGTACGCCACGTAGTTCAGACCGGGGCCGCCGTATTGCTCAGGAATCGTCGGGCCGAGCAGGCCGAGTTCGCCCATCTCGCGAAAGATCTCGATGTCCGTCTTCTCGTGACGGAACGCTTCGAGCACGCGCGGCTGCAGCTTGTCCTGCGCGTAGGCCGCGGCGGCGTCGCGCACCATGCGTTCGTCTTCGGTGAGCTGCTGATCCAGCAGCAACGGGTCTTCCCAGTGAAACTGCGCGGCCTCGGCCATGGCTTATCTCCTGATTCCTTGCTTGACGGAAACGTGTTTGCGCTTGACTTAAGTTCCGCTATGCGAAACAATGTTTTGCAAACCACGTCCGAGTGTATCACCCCATGACGCCGACATCTACTCCCTCCGAACCGCTCGACGAGCGCAAATTCGTGGTCGCCCTCGCACGCGGACTGGATTTGTTGCGCGCGTTCAAGCCGGGCGAAACGATGCTCGGCAACCGCGATTTCGTCGAACGCACGGGTTTGCCGAAGGCGACCGTCAACCGTCTCGCCTACACGCTAACCGTGCTCGGCTATCTGCGGCTCGACGAAACCCTGGGTAAATACGCACTCGACGCGGGTGTGCTGTCGCTCGGTTTCGCGCTGCTCTCGGGCACGGACACGCTCGAACTCGCGCGCCCGCACATGCGCACCTTCGCGCGCGAGGTGGGGGCGGCGGTCTCGCTCGGTTGCCGCGACGGGCTCGACATGATTTATCTGGAGACGATCCGTAGCGAAACGGCGTTGACGCTTGGGCTGGCGTCCGGTTCGAAACTATCAATGCTGACAAGTTCGATGGGCCGCGCCTATCTGGCCGTGCAGCCGCTCGACGTGCGCGCCGCGTTACTGGCGGAATTGAGGAAGGCGGCGGGCAAGGACGGCGCCGAACTGGTCGCCGACGCCGAGCAGGAAATCGCCGCCTTTGCCGCGCAGCGCTGCTGCTATTCGTTCCGTGCGTGGCATGACGATGTCAATGCGGTCGCGGTGCCGTTTCGCGAGCCGCGCGAAGGGCGCTGGCTGGTGCTGAGTTGCAGCGGGCCGGCGTCGTCGATGGGAGACGATGTGTTTCGTGACAACGTCGCGCCGCGGCTGAAAGCGCTTGCGCGGCGTTTGGGCGATACGGTTTGAAGCGGGCGGCGCGTGTGCCAACGCGTCGATTCAACTACTCAAACCGCCCGATCGTGATAATGCGCATTGAACAACGGGCCTTGCACGAAGCGCACGTCGTACTGCTGCAACGCCTCGAACTGCGTTTCATCCATCACGCGGTTGAAGATCAGCGGAATCCGCAAGCGGCCCGCATAACCCACTAGCGGTTTAACCGTGGCATCGCGCAAAGCGGTCCCCGCATCCATCTTGATGAAGTCGAGGCGCGCAGTCTCCGACACCGACAGAATCTGCCCGGCATTGGACAAATTCCCCGCCACCTTGAACCCATAGTGCTGGTAGCTCTTGGTCAGATAGCCGAGAAACGTCTTGTGCGCGACCGCCGCAGCCGGCAACTCGATCACCACCCGCGACGGGTTCAATCCGAACGACAACAGCACGCTCGAAAAATGACGCCCGTGGTCGTACTTCACACTCTTGAGCAGCCGCTCGTGCACGCGCAGAAAGAGCAACCCATGCCGCTGCGCGCCGAAGAAATTGATGGCGTGCAGCGCGCGTGACATGCGGTCGAGCGCGACCAGTTCCTGATCGTCGGCGATACGGTCGAACGGATCGAACACGTCGAATGGCGCCGCCTCGACCCGGTGCGTGACGGCCTGAAAGCCGAGTTCATCGCCGAAACGGTCCACCCCCTCGACCCCCGACGACAGTGACTGCGCCAACGCATGCACGCTGATATCGAAGATCGGCTCATAGGCGCTGGCGAGTTCGACCCCGTCGAATTGCGCCAGCGCGACGTCGTGATGCAGGCCTTGACCCATTACCAGATGCTCGCCGAGAAACGGATGATCGGCGGCGCGGGCAATGAGGTTGGGGATGGTCGGCGGAATCATGTAGACGTATGGATGGCGATAGTGAGGCGCTCGGCGCGCAGCAACGCGACTCGATTGCCGCATCCACTGATGGTAGCAGTCTGCACCGCCGTCACATGAACAAATTGCTCATAACGTTATCCGTCGAACGCTTGTGCCGACTGGCTGTCCGGGATTCTTGGATGGTTTTTCAGGGTTTACGTTAATTTCACTAATCATAATTCATTTTACTATACGTAAATTGCGGTGCGACTGCGATGGCGAGATGACTTGTGCCGTGCGCGCGGCGCATGCGCCGCCCACTGGCGCTGTCCGGCCGTTTCAGCCGCGCCGCCACCATCGAATTAATCCAGTCAGCATCAGGAGACGACCCAATGAGCGCAAAACCGGCCGCGGCCGCCGCCAATGTGATCGAAGTCGAGCGCGTGCTCGGCGAAACGCATCACCCGGCATTCCAGTTGCTGCTGCTCGCGCTATGCGGGCTGTGCCTCGTGATCGACGGGTTCGACGCGCAGGCGATGGGCTACGTCGCGCCGAGCGTGATCGGCGAATGGCATGTCTCGAAGGCGGCGCTCGGTCCGGTGTTCAGCGCCAGCCTGTTCGGCATGCTGCTCGGCGCGCTCGGGCTGTCGGTGCTGGCTGACCGCATCGGCCGCCGTCCGGTGCTGATCGGTTCGACCTTCTTCTTCGCGCTGTCGATGCTGGCCACGCCCTTCGTCACCACGATCCCCGCGTTGATCGCACTGCGCTTCATCACCGGTCTCGGCCTCGGCTGCATCATGCCGAACGCGATGGCGCTGGTCGGCGAATTCTCGACCCCCGCGCATCGCGTCAAGCGCATGATGCTGGTGTCGTGCGGCTTCACGCTGGGGGCGGCGCTCGGCGGCTTCATCAGCGCCGCGCTGATTCCGGCTTATGGCTGGCGCGCGGTATTCTGGGTGGGCGGCGCGGTGCCGCTGCTGCTCGCGCTGGCGATGCTTGCAGCGTTGCCGGAATCGCTGCAATTTCTGGTTCTCAAGGGCCGCAGCGAGCGCGCGTTGCGCTGCCTCGCGAAATTCAACCCGGCGCTGCCGATCGACGCGAACACGCGGCTCGTCGTGCGTGAGAAGGGCAACGGCGGCGCGCCGGTCGCTGAATTGTTCCGGGCCGGCCGCGGCCCGGTAACCTTGATTCTGTGGGCGATCAGTTTCATGAACCTGATCGATCTGTACTTTCTGTCGAACTGGCTGCCTACCGTGATGCGCGACGCCGGCTATTCGCCGGGCACGGCCGTGATTGTCGGCACGGTGCTGCAAACAGGCGGCGTGGTCGGCACCTTGCTGCTAGGCTGGTTCATTGAACGGTTTGGTTTTGTGCGCGTGCTGTTCGTGTGTTTCGCGGGCGCGGCGCTGGCGGTCGGCACGATCGGCACGGTGGCGCATGCATTGCCCTGGCTGTTGCTCGTGGTGTTCGCGGGCGGCTTCTGCGTGGTCGGCGGACAACCGGCGGTCAACGCACTGGCCGGTCATTTCTATCCGACCACGCTGCGTTCGACCGGGATCGGCTGGAGCCTCGGCATTGGCCGGATCGGTTCGGTGATCGGACCACTGATCGGCGGTCAACTGATCGCGCTGAACTGGTCGAACGCCGCGCTGTTTCATGCGGCGGCCCTGCCGGTGCTGTGCTCCGCGCTGCTGGTGATCGCGCTGGCCGCCGCGACGCGCCAACGCGGCCAGCCGTCCGAGCCGCGGACCGCATGAGATGACGAGATCGAGTATCAACGGAGAACCTTGCATGGACACCCAAACACGCACGCCGAACACTGCCAGTTCGCGGCTCGAAATCGAGCCGGGCTATCAGTCGGGTTTCGCGAACGAATTCGCGACGGAGGCCTTGCCGGGCGCCTTGCCGGAAGGCCGCAATTCGCCGCAGCGCGCGGCGTATGGTCTGTACGCCGAACAACTGTCGGGCACGGCGTTCACCGCGCCGCGCGGCCACAATCGCCGCTCGTGGCTGTACCGGATTCATCCGGCGGCGGTGCACAAGCCGTTCACGCCGCTGCCTTCGGAGCGGCTCGTCGCCAACTTCGCGGAGGTGCCGCCGACGCCGCCCAACCAGTTGCGCTGGGACGCGTTGCCGATGCCGGCCGAGCCGACCGATTTCATCGACGGCTGGGTGACGATGGCGGGCAACGGCGCGGCCGAATCAATGAGCGGCTGTGCGATTCACCTGTACGCGGCAAACCGCTCGATGCAGGACCGTTTCTTCTATACCGCCGACGGCGAACTGCTGATCGTGCCGCAGGAAGGGCGCCTGCACATTGCGACCGAGCTCGGCAAGCTCGACGTCGAGCCGTTCGAGATCGCGGTGATTCCGCGCGGCGTGCGCTTCGCGGTGAGCCTGCCGGACGGCACGGCGCGCGGCTATATCTGCGAGAACTTCGGGGCGTTGCTGCGTCTGCCGGACCTCGGTCCGATCGGCTCGAACGGCCTCGCCAATCCGCGCGACTTCCTCACGCCGCACGCGGCCTATGAAGACCGTGAAGGCGACTTCGAACTCGTCGCCAAGATGAACGGCAATCTGTGGCGCGCGGATATCGGCCATTCGCCGCTCGACGTGGTGGCGTGGCACGGCAACTATGCGCCGTACAAGTACGATCTGCGCCGCTTCAACACCATCGGCTCGATCAGCTTCGATCATCCGGACCCGTCGATCTTCCTGGTGCTGCAATCGCAAAGCGACACGCCGGGCGTCGATTCGATCGACTTCGTGATCTTCCCGCCGCGCTGGCTCGCCGCCGAAGATACGTTCCGCCCGCCCTGGTTCCATCGCAACGTGGCGAGCGAGTTCATGGGCCTCGTGCACGGCGTGTATGACGCCAAGGCCGAGGGTTTCGTGCCGGGCGGCGCGAGTCTGCATAACTGCATGTCGGGTCATGGCCCGGACGCGGAAACGTTCGAGAAAGCCTCGCACGGCGATACGTCGACGCCGAAGAAAGTCGCCGACACGATGGCCTTCATGTTCGAAACGCGCACGCTGATCAAGCCCACGCGCTTCGCGCTCGAAACCGCGCAATTGCAGGCGCATTACTACGAGTGCTGGCAAGGTCTCAAGAAACACTTCAATCCGGAGCAACGATGAACGCACCGAGCGATCTTCAGGCGACGCTCGATCCGTCGCGCAAAAGCTGGGTCGAGTCAGCCAACGATTCGAGCAGCGATTTTTCGATTCAGAATCTGCCGTTCGGCGTCTTTAGCGACGCTCTGAATGCGACGTGCCGCGTGGGCGTCGCGATCGGCGACAGCATCGTCGACCTGGCCGCGCTCGAAAGCGCGGGTCTGCTGACGCTGCCTACGTCGGGTGCGGGCGACAGTGTATTCGTGCGCGACGCGTTGAACGATTTCATCGCGCTCGGCCGTGACGCGTGGCGCGGCGTGCGTATTCAGTTAAGCAAGCTGCTCTCGCGTGATAACGCGACGCTGCGTGAGGACGCCGAACTGCGCAGCCGCGCGCTGATCCGCCAGGCCGACGCGCAATTGCATCTGCCGGTGCAGATTCCCGGCTACACCGATTTTTATTCGTCGAAGGAGCACGCGACGAATGTCGGCTCCATGTTCCGTGATCCGAAGAATGCGCTGCTGCCGAACTGGTCGGAGATGCCGATCGGCTATAACGGACGCGCGTCGTCGGTGGTGGTGAGCGGCACGCCCGTGCGTCGTCCTAACGGGCAGTTGAAGCTGCCGGATCAGGAGCGTCCGGTGTTCGGCGCGTGCCGCAAGCTGGATATCGAACTGGAAACGGGCTTCGTGATCGGCGCGGGCAATGCCTTGGGTAAGCCGGTTGCGTGCGCGGATGCCGAAGCGCATATCTTCGGTATGGTGCTGCTGAACGACTGGAGCGCACGCGATATTCAGCAATGGGAATACGTGCCGCTCGGACCGTTCAACGCGAAGACCTTCGCGACGACGATCTCGCCGTGGATCGTGACGCTCGACGCGCTTGAACCGTTCCGCGTCGCGCAGCCGGCGCAGGAGCCCCAACCGCTCGCATACCTGCGGCACGACGGCGAGCATGCGTTCGATATCACGCTGGAAGTGAAGCTGCGTCCGCGGCAGGCGAAGCAGGCGAGCACGATTGCGCGAACCAACTTCAGGCATATGTACTGGACGATGGCGCAGCAGCTCGCGCATCACACGGTATCGGGCTGCAATACGCGCGTGGGCGACCTGATGGGCTCGGGCACGATCAGCGGGCCGACCGAAGATTCGTTCGGCAGCCTGCTGGAGTTGACGTGGAACGGCAAGAAGCCGCTGGAGTTGCAGGAAGGCGGCACACGCAGTTTCATCGAAGACGGCGACGAATTGACGCTGGCCGGCTGGTGTCAGGGTGAGGGTTATCGTGTGGGTTTCGGCGCATGCGTCGGGGAGATTTTGCCGGCGTTGAAGTAACGCTGTAATAGCGGACGACCCGCACGCAACGTGCATGACGAAAAACGGGGACGCCATTTATCGTGGCTTCCCCGTTTTGCTATTCATGGGTCATCATCATGCAGTGGCGCCGCGCCCAAGCGCCCAAGCGCCGAAACGCCGAAACGCTTAAACCAATGTCCGGCGATCAACCAACGACTCGCACCGGCGCACGCCGTCTCTCCCACCAGACCGCCACCAGAAACGCCAACGCCGCAACAAGCAGCACCCCGACCATCGCGTCATTCCCCACGCCCTTCATCAGCGCGCCCGCCACCAGCGGGCCGCCGAAACTCGCCGCGCTCCACGACGCGCCCACCAGCGAACTCGCCGACACTAGCGCGACGCCGCGAAAGCGCTCGCCGCAGGCAACCAGCGACAGCGTGTAAATCGCCCCTGCCGCCGCGCCGAGCACATACAGCAGAGGCCAACAGAGCCACGGCGAAGTCATCGCCCACGGCAGCAACGGCAGCAGCGCCACGACGATCACACCGCAACCGATATGTACGCGTTCGCGTCCAAGCCGGTCAGCCAGCCAGCCGATCGGGAATTGCATCGTCGTATCTCCGAGCAGCAGCGCCGACGCGAACAGCACGGCCACCTCACTCGTAATGCCGTGCGACATGGCGAAGAGCGGCAGCAGCGAGAGCGCGATCGTGTCGAACAACGCGAAGAACCCAGTGCCGATCACGAGCGCCGGCATCTGCGGCAAAACATGGCGCCAACTGCCGTGCGCCGCGTGCTCCTCCTCGGACGCTTGCGGCGTCTTGCGGATCGTGGCGAGCATCGGCAGCGCCAGCAGAAAGATCGCCCCGCAAATCAGGAAGCGCCACTGCGTGAAGCCGGCGATTTGACTCACCAGCACAGGACCGGCCATCTGGAACAGCGTGAAGTTGGTCGCGTAAATCGCGATCACGCGGCCGCGCGTGGCGTCGTCGGCCAATTGGTTGACCCACGCTTCGCCGATCGTGAAGAGGAGCATCAGCGCCGCGCCGCATAGTACGCGCAACACGGCCCACAGCCACAGGTTCGAGGTGAGTTGCATCAGCGCCGTGGCGAACGCCACTACCAGCACGGCGCTCACGATCACCTGGCGGCCACCGAAACGCGCCGCGATCCATCCCGCGAGCGGCACGATGACGAGCCCGCCGCCCGCTTGCGCGGCAGTCAGCAGGCCGACCACGTCGGTGCCGTAACCGGCTTGCGTGAGTGCGAGGGCAGTGAGGGGAAGCGTTGCGCCGCTGCCGAGTCCGACGACGGCGACGCTAAGGATCAAAGCGAGGAAATCGCGAGTGAAGATGACTTTCATCGGCCGAGATGCTACTACGGCCGCGAGTCATCCGCACCTGCGCGGGGTTTGACGCGAGCGAGCAGAAGGGCGGTTAGCCTGCCATCGCCATGCGTTGCGCGCGCCGGTCGATCGACACCGACCACAGTGTCAGCACCAGCGCGCCGATAGAAGTCGCCACGCCGACCCAGGGCAGCGTCGTGAGCGGTGCGCCCGCGCCGATCGCCATGCCGCCGAGCCAGGCGCCGGTCGCGTTGCCAAGGTTGAAGGCGCCCTGGTTCAAGGTCGAAGCCAGATTCGGCGCATGACTCGCGCGGTCGACGATCAGCATTTGCAGCGGCGGCACGATCGCGAAGGCCAGAATGCCCCACACGAAGATCGTGATCATCGCCGGGATCTCCGAATGCATCGTGCCGGCGAAGATGGTCAGAATCACGACGATGGCCAGCAGAAACGCCACCAGCGACGGCATCAGCCGCCAATCGGCGAGCTTGCCGCCGAGCGTGCTGCCCACCGTCAGGCCGAGGCCGAACAGCAGCAAGACGAGTGTGACCGCGTGCGGCGTGAAGCCGGTCACGTCTTCGAGAATCGGTGTGATGTACGTGAAGGTGGAAAAGAGGCTCGCCGACGCGAGCACGCTGATGCCGAGCACCATCAGCACTTGCGGGTTCTTCAGCACGCTGAATTCGTGGACGAGGCTGGCCTTCTGCATTTCGATCTTCGCGGGCAGGCACACGGCGAGCGCGGCCGCCGCGACGACGCCGATGCCCGTCACCGCCCAGAACGTGGCGCGCCAGCCCACCGCCTGGCCAAGCGCGGTGCCGAGCGGCACACCCAGCACGTTGGCGAGCGTGAGGCCCGTGAACATCAACGCGATGGCTTGCGCGCGGCGGTTCGGTGCAACAAGGCCTGCGGCGACCACCGAGCCGATGCCGAAAAACGCGCCATGGCAGAACGCGGTCACGATGCGCGCGGCCATCAGCACCGCGTAGCCCGGCGCCACCGCGCACAGCAGATTGCCGACGATGAACACGCCGATCAGGCTCATCAGCGCCTTCTTGCGCGGCATGTTGGCGACCGCGATTGCGACGATCGGCGCGCCGATTGTGACGCCGAGCGCGTACGCCGAGACCAGCATGCCGGCCGCCGGAATCGACACGGACAGATCGCGCGCGACATCGGGTAGCAGCCCCATGATCACGAATTCGGTGGTACCGATTCCAAACGCGGCAACGGCAAGGGCAAGCAGGGGCAAAGGCATGGTGAAGGAGCGTGAATCGGCGCGACGGGAAGCGTCGCGCGGCCGGCGCGCGTTTTCGGGGCGAAAACGCGTGCGCCGTACAGGGGTAAAACAGTAGGGGATTCTACCTAAGTCAAAACGGGCTTGCTGATCGTCGACACGGATGTTGTTTTTTGCTGAAAGTCGCTGTCAAACGCGAGCCTCGCTGCGTTTCTAGCGGCTGCCACCGTCGGGGCCGAGCGTTTTGCCGTGGCGGCCGGCACCACTGGCGAAATGCGCCGCGCCGGCCACACCTTCGTCGAAAACCGCTTGATAACCGCCGGCACCTTCACGGCGCAATGCTTCTGCGACATCGTCGAGCATGCTGTTTTCCAACACCGAACGGCGGTCGGCGAGTAGCGCCGCCTGTGGAAAGGCGGCCAGTTCGGCGGCCAGTTGTTCCGCCGCGGCGCGTACCGTGCCTTTTGGGACGACGCGATTGGCGAGACCGAAGCCGAGCGCTTCCTGCGCGCTCACCGCGCGGCCGGTCAGAATCAGGTCGAGCGCACGTGACAGGCCGATCAAGCGCGGCAAGCGGATCGTGCCGCCGTCGATCAGCGGAATCCCGACGCGCCGGCAGAACACGCCAAGCACCGCGTCGTCTTCGACGACTCGCAGATCGCACAGGGCCGCCAGTTCCAAACCACCCGCCACCGCATAACCGGCAATCGCGGCGACCACGGGCTTGCTGAAGCTCATGCGCGTCGGTCCCATCGGGCCCGGACCGCTGCCGTCGGCATGCAATTCGTTGCGACGGGTGTCGTCGGCGAGGGCGGTCAGGTCCGCGCCCGCGCAGAAGGTGCCGCCCGCGCCGAACAGCACCGCCGCGCGCCAAGCCGGCTCCGCTTCGAAGCGGGCGAACGCGGCGCTGAGCGCGTCAGCGACAGGACGGTCGACGGCATTTCGACGCGCAGGGCGCTCAAGGATGATCGTCGCCACGCCGATATCCTGATTAGCTTCGATGCGCACGTGGTCATTGAAATTTTGCGTGGTTATCATCGTTGTCACCGTAGAAGTCATCAGCGTCTGCCCGCTGGGTGCGGGGTTGTGAGCAGTGTGCTCATGCAGAGTAATTAATACCGTGGTCTGTCATGCTTCTTACACAATCGGCTCGTAGCGTAAGCGCTCTTTTAATGCGCTGGCGTCTTTTCGCCGGCTTAACGAGCCTGCCTTTGCCCTTGTCCAATTCATCGTCAGCCGCCGCGCCGGCTTGTGCCGAGACGGTCTGGACCGTGCCTCTGCAAGAGCATCCATGGTACGACCACGTGCGCCTGAAACGCGTCTTCGTCACGGACGGCACGCGGCATCAGGTTGTCCTCGTCGACGTGCGCAAGCTGCTCGCTTGCGCCGATCGCGACAATACCGATTACGTGCTGAAGCCGGTCGCCGAATGGCACTCGGGCAAGGTGCGCGGCATTCGCGAGTTTCTCGATCCAGAGAACCCGCGGGTTCCGCAGATGCCGTACGTGACCATCTCGACGCGTCGCGCGCCGGGTCTGCTGGGCTGGTTCGGATTGGAGCGCGAAGGCGTGGTGGCGTTTCGCAACGGCCAGCATCGCGCGCGCTATCTGGCCGATGCGGGCGCGCGCTGGTTTCCGGTGGAAGTGCACGAGCGTGAGGCGACGTTGCTGCGCGAACTCTGCGGCGCCGCGGACGACGCGCGCACCGTGGTCCGCGCGACGCCGCTGAACACCGGCGGCGGCACCTAAGCGGGCGCGCGCACCACGTTGCGCGGCGTGCCGGCCTGCCACGCCACGACGTTATCGAGCGTGGTCTGGGCGATCTCGTTCATCGCCTCGCGCGTGAAGAACGCCTGATGCGCGGTGACGATCACGTTCGGGAACATCAACAGACGCGCGAGCACATCGTCCTGCAAGGGCAGGTTCGAGTGATCCTCGAAGAACAGGCCGCCTTCTTCCTCGTACACGTCGAGCCCGAGGTGGCCGAGCTGGCCATCTTTCAGGGCGCCGATCAGCGCATTGCTTTCGACGAGGCCGCCACGGCCCGTGTTGATCAGCATCGCGCCGCGCTTCATCTTGGCGAGCGCGGGGCCGTCGATCAAATGGTACGTGTCCGGCACCAGCGGACAATGCAGGCTGACCACGTCGGATTCGGCGAGCAAAGTGTCGAGCGGCACGTAGCGGGCGCTGAGCGCGAGCAGATCGTCGGCGGGCTTGCCGGGATCGTACGCGAGCACCTGCATGCCGAAGCCCGCCATGATGCGCCCGAATACGCGGCCGATCATGCCCGTGCCGACCACGCCCACGGTCTTGCCATGCAGATCGAAGCCGAGCAGTCCGTGCAGCGAAAAGTCGCCTTCACGAGTGCGTGCGGCGGCGCGCGGCAGGCGCCGGTTCAGCGCCAGAATCAAGCCGACTGCATGTTCGGCGACCGCGTGCGGCGAGTAAGCCGGCACCCGCGCGACCGTGATGCCGAGACGCTCGGCCGCGGCCAGATCGACATGATTGAAGCCCGCCGAGCGCAACGCGATCATGCGCGTGCCGCCGGCATGAAGCCGCTCCAATACCGCTGCGTTAACGTTGTCGTTGACGAACGGGCATACCACTTCGTAGCCCTGAGCGAGAATGGCCGTCTCGCTGTCGAGGTGCGACTCCTGGAAGTGCAGTTCATAGCGATGCGTGGCATTGGCTTCGGTGAACGTGTCGCTGTCGTATTGGCGGCTGCTGAACAGGATCATGCGCATGTCGGGCTCCGAAGAATACGTGCGGTGCTAACGAAGCGGCCTGATGGCGCGGCAGGCGAACGGTCCAGTATAGGGTAAGCCTCACGGACCAGGTGCTTGCAATCCATTCGCCTTTGCTAAAGATCATTTTTTGCGAAGATAGGCGGACGCGAGTTAAAAATAATATTGACAGCCCTGCGGAATTACAATATCAATTAAAAAAGGCAGTTCGAAAAGGCATGTTCACTCATGCTGTAATAATTGGCCATCAGCAGACGATGTCTTTTCAAGGCATTAGGCAACTTCGCGAGGAAAGAGTGACAGTCGAGCTATCGAATGACTATTTCAATACCCGCCGCTGCAGCGCGGCAAATCATCCCGGGCGCAACTCGCGTCATCCCCTTGCCATAAATTAAGTTTTCACTCATTCGCTATGCCGATTGAGTAATGCGTGCGTCAAACTGGGGACCGAATAAATCTATTCGAGTTTCTCGAACGATTTTTCGGTTTCCTGCCAATAAACCCGTTAATCGGCGAGCCAACATGATCGGTGAATTGCTGAGGTCTCAACCGGAGATCGCGCTGTTCGCAAGCCTTGCAATCGGATATTTCATTGGTTCGTTCCGCGTCGGGCCCATTCAGCTCGGCGGCGTGTGCGGCACGTTGATCGTTGCGTTGTTGTTGGGCCAGACGGGCGCGCGCATCGCCCCCGATCTGAAGAACATCGCGTTCGCGCTGTTCATCTTCGCGCTGGGCTTTACCGGCGGGCCGCAGTTCTTCGCCAACATCGGCCGCGGCTGGCGCTACGGGTTGCTGTCAGTGGTCGAGATCGTGTCGGTGCTGGTGCTGATCATGATCGCGGTGGCCGTCATGCGGCTCGATGCCGGTACCGCGGCCGGTCTGCTGGCCGGCGCGGCGACGGAGTCGGCCGTGATCGGCACGGCGTCCGAGGCGATTGCCAAGCTCGGCTTCGGCGACGCGGAAACGGTCCGCCTGCAGGCCAATATCGTGACCGCGTACAGCGTGAGCTACCTGTTCGGCCTGATCACCATCGTGCTCTTTACGAGCCAGTTCGCACCGCTGCTATTGCGCGTCAATCTGCGCGACGAAGCCGAGCGCGTGTGGCGCAAGCTCGGCGGCGACGGCGCATTCGGCGAGGGACAGCACGCGGCCGCGCCGGCGCTGGTGGGCCGCGCATTTCTCGTCGGCACGGCGGCTGGCGCGACGATTCGGGCGTTCGAACAGCAGTACGGCTTCAATTTGACGGTCGAGCGCGTGCGGCGCAATGGCCTGGACGTACCGGCCGAACCGCAACTGACGCTCGCACCTGGCGACGTCATTCTCGTGGCGGGGCGACGTGAAGCCATAGTGGCGGCCGCTGCCGCGCTTGGTGACGAAGTGAGTGGCACCGACTTCGGCCTCGTGATCGCCGAGAAGCTCGACGTGGTGCTGACGCGCCGCGACCTGCACGGCCGGACCATCGCGCAGGTGCGCGAACAGGCGACGCCGGAAAACGGACGCGGCGTCTACATCGCGGCGGTCACGCGGCTCGAGAGCACGGTGCCGGCGCTGCCAGGCACCGAACTGAATCGCGGCGACGTGCTGACGCTGGTGGGCACGAAAACCGATGTGGAGCGCGGCGCGAAGCGGCTGGGCTACGCGCTCGTCGCGACGCAGAAGACCGACTTCGTCTATCTGGGTGTGGGCGTGCTGGTCGGCATGGCGATCGGCCATCTCGGCGGACGGGTGGGCGGCGTGTCGGTTGCGCTCGGTACGGGCGGCGGTTGTTTGCTGTCGGGGCTGCTATTCGGCTGGATCCGTTCGCGTTATCCGCTGGTCGGTTCGCTGCCTTCGGCGGCCGCGCAGATCCTCAAGGACTTTGGTCTCGCCACTTTCATCGCGGCAGTGGGTTTGTCGGCGGGACCGGACGCCATCAAGCTGGTGCGTGAATACGGTCTCGCGTTGCCGGTGGCCGGGATTCTGATGGTGCTCGTGCCGGGTCTGCTGTCGCTATGGATCGGCCGCATGTTCCTCAAGCTCGAGGCGCCCATGCTGCTCGGCGCGATTGCCGGCCAGCAATGCAGCACGCCCGCGATCAGCGCGCTGGTGGGCGTCACCGGCAACTCCACTCCCGTGATCGGCTACACGATCACTTATGCACTCTCGAACATTCTGTTGCCGCTGATGGGGCCGGTGGTTGTCGGCCTCGCCGGGAAATTCCATTAGGCGGCAGATGTGCCGGACGTGGCGCGCCATGCCACGTTCGGTCGATGCGGCAGGCGGCAGGCGGCATGTGGCGCGCGACACGATTGCGCCTCGCATGCGCGGGCCGCACCCAGTACTCAGTATCGCAAACTATCCAGCGAGGGCACGATGGACTGGCTACATCACATCTTTCAGAAATCACCCGAGATCGCGCTGTTTCTATCGCTCGCAGCCGGCTACTTCATCGGGCAGATCAACTTCGGCAAGTTTCAGTTGGGCGGCGTGGGCGGGTCGCTGCTGGCCGCGGTCGTCATCAGTCAGGCGGGCGTGACCATCGACAACGGTGTGAAGTCGGTGATGTTCGCCGTCTTCATCTACGCCGTCGGCTACGACTCCGGTCCGGGCTTCTTCAATTCGCTGAACCGCAAGACGCTGCGTGAGATCGCGATGGCCGTCTTCCTGGCGGTCACCGCACTGATCACCGTGGTGGTGTGCGCGAAGCTGTTCCACCTGAACAAGGGCCTCGCCGCCGGGCTCGCGGGCGGCGCGCTGACGCAGTCGGCGATTATCGGCACGGCGGGCGACGCGATCGCGCGTCTCGGCCTGCCTGCCGATCAGGTCAAGTCGCTGCAATCAGACGTGGCGATTGCCTACGCGGTGACCTACGTGTTCGGCTCGCTGGGCGCGATCATCGTGTGCGTGAACATTCTGCCCAAGTTCATGGGGCAGAGTTTGCGCGACGCCTCGATCCAGGCGGAACGCGAGCTGTCCTCCGGTGCGCCGTCCATCGCGCCGGGACAGCTTTCCGCGTTGCCCGAGATGGTCGGCCGAGCATACAAGATCGATGTCAGCGCCGGGAAAACGGTGAAGGCCGTCGAGACGCAACATCAGGACATGCTGACGATCGAGCGGATCAAGCGTGACGGGCAGCAACTCGATCCAACGCCCGATCTGGTGTTGAAGCCCGATGACGTGGTGCTGGTTGTTGGCCGCCGCGAGGCTGTGGTCGCATTCGGTGCGAGCGGCGGCGAAGTTGCCGCAGTCGAAGACATCGGCGTGGTTATGCAAACGCGTGAAGCCGTGTTCACACGCAAAGGCATGAACCACACAACGATCGCCGCCGCGCGGGAAGTGCTGGATCGTGATATGCGCCACGGCGTTTACATCCAGGGCATATTGCGCGCCGGCCAGCCGCTGCCGATCTTGCCGGAGACCAAGCTGGAACACGGCGACGTGATCACCTTCTACGGTTCGCCGAAAGACACCAAGCGCGCCGTCGACGCAGCCGGCTACGAGCTGCCGTACAGCATCAAGACCGACTTCATCTATATGGGCGTCGGCATCGTGCTGGGCTTGCTGATCGGACTGATCGTCATCGACGTGGGCGGCATTCCGCTTACGCTCGGTTCGGGCGGCGGCTGTCTGTTGGCCGGGCTGCTGTTCGGCTGGATGCGCGGCAAGCATCCGATGTACGGCGTGATGCCGACGGCGGCCTCGCAGTTGCTGAAGGACTTCGGCCTCGCGGCTTTCGTCGCGGTGGTCGGGCTGAACTCCGGCTTGCAGGCCGTGGTCACCGTCAAGCAGAGCGGCATGACGATCTTCCTGCTCGGCGTGTTCGTCACGTTGTTTCCGCTGCTGCTCACCATGCTGTTCGGCCGCTACGTGCTGAAGTACAACAACGCGGCCATCCTGGCCGGCGCGCTGACCGGCTCACGCAGCGCGAATCCGGCATTCGGCGGCGTGCTCGACAAGGCGGAAAGCGCCGTGCCGACCGTGCCGTTCGCGATTACGTACGCCATCGCGAACGTCGCGTTGACGCTGCTCGGCCCGCTCGTGGTCGGGCTCGTCTAGCGCGGGCGTCTATCGATCTCTTACGCCGGCGCTTATCGGGCGATCATCCGCCACGCCGGCGTCTTTCACTTGGCTCAGGAGAACGCATCATGGCAAAAGAGAAGGGCGACAAGAAACACTCAGATATGGCACAAGCAGGTATGGCCGCGCTCAGCCCGTTCGAGCTGAAGGACGAATTGATCAAGGCCGCCGGCGGCGGCGCCGTGGAGCGGCCCGCCAACGCATCGATGCTCAACGCCGGCCGCGGCAATCCGAATTTTCTCGCGACGATTCCGCGCCACGGCTTCTGGCAACTCGGCCTCTTTGCGATGCGCGAATCGGAGCGCTCGTTCGCCTACATGCCGGAAGGCGTGGGCGGCTTTCCGCGACGCGACGGCCTCGAAGAGCGCTTCGATCTGTTCCTGCGCGAAAACAAGGGCGTGGCGGGCATCGACTTCCTGCGCGGCGCGGTGTCTTACGTGCGCGACCAGTTGGGATATTCGGCCGGCGACTTCCTGTATGAAATGTGCGAGGGCATTCTCGCTTCGAACTACCCGGTGCCCGACCGCATGCTCAAACTGTCCGAGTTGATCGTCGGTCAGTATCTGCGGCGCGAGATGATCGGCGACCATCCGTTCGTCGGCGAATTCGACGTGTTCGCGGTGGAAGGCGGCACGGCGGCAATGACGTACATCTTCAACACGATGCGCGAGAACCACCTGATCAAGGCCGGCGACACGATCGCGCTCGGCATGCCGATCTTCACGCCGTACATCGAGATTCCGCGCCTGAACGACTACCAGTTGAACGTCGTGAATCTCGAAGCCGACGTGGCCAACGGCTGGCAGTATTCGAAGAAGGAACTCGACAAGCTGCGCGATCCGAAGGTGAAGGCGTTCTTCCTGGTGAACCCTAGCAATCCGCCTTCGGTGAAGATCGACGACGAGAGCCTTCAGTACATTGCCGACATCGTCAAGGAACGGCCCGATCTGATCCTGCTGACCGATGACGTGTACGGCACGTTTGCCGATAACTTTGTGTCGCTGTTCGCGCTCGCGCCCAAGAACACCATTCTCGTGTACTCGTACTCGAAGTACTTCGGCGCGACCGGCTGGCGTCTCGGTACGATCGCGACGCATCGCGACAACGTGCTCGACAGGTTGATCGCCGAACTGCCGAAGGACGCGAAGAAGCAGTTGCACGAGCGTTACGAGTCGATCACGACGGAGCCGGACAAGCTCAAGTTCATCGACCGCCTGGTGGCCGACAGCCGCACCGTCGCGCTGAATCACACGGCGGGCCTGTCGACGCCGCAGCAGGTACAGATGGTGCTGTTTTCGCTGTTCTCGCTGATGGACACGCCGGACGCGTACAAGAACGCGTTGAAGCGGCTGATTCGCAAGCGCAAGCAGGCGCTCTATGAAGAGGTCGGCATTTCGTTCGAGGACGACGATCCGAATCAGGTCGACTACTACACCATTCTCGACATCGAATTCCTCGGCGAGCGGATGTTCGGGCGCGAGTTCGTCGAGTGGCTACTGAAGAACACGCAGCCTTCCGAGTTGTTGTTCCGTCTCGCGCGCGAAGCGCGGGTGGTGCTGCTGCCGGGCCGCGGCTTCGGCACTCAGCATCCGTCGGGGCGCGTCTCGCTGGCCAATCTGAACGAGTCCGACTACCGGCAGATCGGCCGCGCCCTGCGCAAGCTGATCGAAGATTATGTCGAGCGTTTCAATGCGTCCACGGGCAAGAAGCTTGATAAGACCAAGGTGAAGTGACGGGATTGTCCGCCGTGTTGTGCGGTCAAGCATAGTCAAAAAACTTGCGCAATCGCGCGGATCGGTGAATGATCGAACAGGCGGCCTCGCCAGCGTCAATGCTGGCGGGGCCGTTTGCTCCTTTGCGTCCTGACATTCACGTACCGATCATCATGCCGACTTCATCATTCACATCCGCATCTTCCGCAGTGCCCTGTCCGGTTGTCGAGTCGCTCGACGCCATTCTTCCCGAAGAGCCGCTCCTGATGATGGGCGCCGGCCCCGTGCCGATTCCCGCGGCGGTGGCCAAGGCCAACGCGATCGTGATCAATCATCTGGGTGGCACGATGGTGAAGGTGATTGGGCAGGTTAAGTCGATGGCGCGCTATGTGTTCCAGACGAATTCGAAATGGGTGCTGGGCGTGGCCGGGCCTGGATCGGCCGCGATGGAGATGGCGATCTCGAACCTCGCGTGGGAAGGCACGCGTGTGCTGTCCATCAAGAACGGTTTCTTCAGCGAACGGATGGCGGAGATGGGCCGGCGCGTCGGCGCGCGGGTGAGCACGCTCGATGTTGCCGACCGCTCGGTGGCGAGTCTCGAAGAGATTGCCGAGGCGATTCGACGCGAGCGTCCGGAGATCGTGACGGTGGTGCAGGGCGAGACGTCGAATACGGTGTGGAATTATCACCTGAAGGAGATTGCCGCGTTGGCGAAAGCCGCGGGCGCGTTGGTGATCGTCGATGCGGTTTGCACCTTGAGTACGATGCCTTTGGAGATGGATGCCTGGGGGATCGATGCCGTTATTACGGGTGGGCAGAAGGGGTTGTCGTCGATTCCCGGTGTGTCGTTGATCGCGTTTTCGGATGCGGCGTGGGAGCGCGTGAAAGGGCGCACGGCGCCGAATGCGCATTGGTGCCTGGATGCGACGCTTGCGGAGAATTTTTGGCACAACGCGGGGTATCACTATACGGCGCCTGTTTCTGGCGTTTTGGCTTTACACGAAGCTTTGCGGCTTGTTTGTGCCGAGACGCTGGAGAAACGGTTTGCGCGGCATTTGAAGTGTTCGTTGGCGCTGCAGGATGGGGTCGCGGCGATGGGGCTGCGGTTGTATACGCCTGACGCTTGTCGGTTGAATTCTGTTGTTGGCATCGAGGTGCCCGAAGGGTTCAGTCCGGCAGATGTGTGCTCGCATATTTCGCGGATGCATCAGGTGGAGATTTCAGGGTCTTTTGGATTGCCTATCGTTCGCGTGGGACAGATGGGAGAGCAGTGTCGGGAACATAACCTCTTTCGCACTGTGCACGCGCTTGGGAGGACTATGGTGGATCTGGGTGTCAAGGTTGATTTGCCGGCGGGGGTCGCAGCTTTGGAGAGGGGGTTGTCGGGGGGGAGGTAGGTTCTTCTTTGCTTGCTCGGCGCGCTCAAGCCCATCCTCGGCGCGTGCCTTCTGCGTATCCGGCGCTATCTGGACAACCTCAATCGGGTGCTTGCAGTGGTCCGCCACCCAGAAAAAAGCGAAGCCCCATTTCCATCTTGCGCACAAACTCGCTTGATGGGATGGGGCTTAAGTTGAGAGCATTGCCCCGCAGAGGGGCAACGCTAATAGACCACCGTGAACTCAAGGAAAGGCCAAAACTCCAGTACCACAACGCACCCAGACTCAAAGCGCCGCAGGCAAATTATTCACCTTGGCATTGCGCAAATAGAGCAAAGTAGAAAGCCCCACACCCGCGGCAGCGGCAACAGCCGCAAAAAGAAACACCGACCCATACCCAAACTCGCCGGCAATATACCCAGCCAACGGCCCGGTAATCCCGAGAGAAAGATCCAGAAACACGGAATAAGCCGACAAAGCCGCCCCCCGACTGGCCGGCGGCACGAGCCCAACAGCCTCGACCCCGAGAGCCGGAAACACCAAAGCAAACCCAAACCCGGTCAAAGCTGCCCCAGCCAGCGCAATGTGCGGTTCAGGCGCCAACCACAACATCAACAACCCGGCGCATTCAAACGAAAACGAGGCAATCGCGACGCGAAATCCACCGTAGGTCTTGATCGTATTGGCAAACAACAACCGGGCCCCGATGAACAGCGTCCCGAACACCGTCAACGACAACGCCGCATTGGGCCAATGCTTAGCCGCATAAAACAGCGTGATGAAAGTAGCAATCGACCCAAACCCGGCCGAGCCAAGCGCCAACCCGATCCCATGCGGCAGCACCCGCGTGAACACGCTGCGATACGACATGCGCTCGCCATGCACGATCGGCACCGGCGCCATCGGACGAGCCAGATAAAAACCAAGCGCCGCCAGCAGAATGACCAGAATTCCCAACGCGGCAAACCCGACCGTATGCTCGATCGCCACGCCCAGCGGCGCACCGACTGCCAGCGCGCCGTAGGTGGCGATGCCATTCCAAGAAATCACTCGCGCATTGTTGCTCGTGCCCACCCGGCCGATACCCCACAGAATCGCCCCCGTGCCGCACAGGCTCTCACCGAACCCCAGCACGAGACGGCTGCAGACCAGGAGGCCGAGGCTCAGCACTGGCCAGCGTCCGCACAGCACAGCCAGCAACAACAGAACCCCGCTTGCGCCACAACCCAGCAAACCGATCGACACGGTCCGCTTCGGCCCCAACGTATCCGCAGAACGGCCGGCCAGCGGCCGCGACGCCAACGTCGCCAGGTATTGCACGCTGATCGCCGCACCCGCCAGCACGGCGCTGTAACCCAGGTCGTCGTGGACGTAGCCCGGCAGTACCGCCAGCGGAATTCCGATCGTCAGATAGCAAAGAAACGTGAAAAAGACGACCGGAATGATCTGCATGGTCGTCGCAAATTCGCTGCGAGGTGTCGCTGAGTCGGTGGACATGGGGAAAACGAGACTTGAAATCGGCGGGAAGGCGTGATTTTCCCATGGAACCGATTCTCTTGCAGGACTTGCTTAATAATTCGTCTGACAAAAACCCGGTGCCGGAACCGTATAGTGGTCCGTTTTAGCCTCGTCAGAGGTCACTTTTTCGGCTGGGTGCGTCAAAACTGCTCTCCACAAATTGGCAAATAATCAACAAAAACAGAAAAAATACGGCCAAATACCCCAACCACCATAAGCCAACCCTTCCCCAAACCCATCTCGATATCTTTTCGCGGATATGTCCCGCATGCGACCCGAGCTATGGGTTGTATTTATTGACGGTGATAGTTTTCGAACCATCACTGCTGCACGTCCCCACGGACACAGAACATTCGAGAGTAACGAGACATGACTGAGCCGATTCGCTTCTACCACCGCAACGCGATCCGCGAGATCAAGGACGCGCCCGTCACCCGCACCGTCCTGCAATATCTGCGCGAAGACGCGCATTGCACGGGCACCAAGGAAGGCTGCGCCGAAGGCGATTGCGGCGCGTGCACGGTCGTGATCGGCGAGCGTAACGAGGCGGGCGGCGTCGACTTCAAGGCGGTCAACGCCTGCATCCAGTTCGTGCCGACGCTTGACGGCAAAGCGCTTTACACCGTCGAAGACCTGCGCCAACCGGACGGCTCGCTGCATCCCGTGCAGGAAGCGATGGTGGAGTGCCACGGCTCGCAGTGCGGTTTCTGCACACCAGGTTTCGTCATGTCGATGTGGTCGCTGTACGAAAAGCACGGCCACGAACATAGCTGCGCGAACAAGAGCGTGCCGTCGCGTGACGCGATCAGCAACGCGCTGACCGGCAATCTGTGCCGCTGCACGGGCTATCGTCCGATCATCGACGCGGCAGTGCGCATGTTCGAAGCGCCCGCGCCGAAAGCGCCGGTCAACATCGAAGCATTGTCGAAAACGCTCGCCACGCTCGAACGTAAGGACACTTTCCACTACCAGCACGCCGGCCAGCAGTTCGCTGCGCCGCGTACGGTCGAAGCGCTCGCGAAGATCAAGGAAGCCGAACCGGCCACGCGTATTCTCGCCGGCAGCACGGACATCGGCCTGTGGGTTACCAAGATGATGCGCGACCTCGGCAACATCGTGTATGTCGGGCAGATCGCCGAATTGCAGAAGCTCGAGACCAACGACGAATGGATCGAGATCGGCGCGGGCGTGAGCGTCGAAAAGGCCTACGCGGAAATCGCGAAGCAATACCCCGAACTGAACGAGATGTGGCAGCGTTTCGCGTCGCTGCCGATTCGTAACGCCGGCACGCTCGGCGGCAATATCGCCAACGGTTCGCCGATCGGCGATTCGATGCCGGGCCTGATCGCCCTCGGCGCGCGCGTGATCGTGCGCGGCGGCGAGATCGGGCGCGAAATGCCGCTCGAAGACTTGTACCTCGCGTATCAGAAGAAGGACATGGCGGAGCACGAGTTCGTCGTCGGACTGAAAGTGCCGACGCGCACCGGCGTGCGTCAGAACCTGCAGTTCCGCACTTACAAACTCTCGAAGCGCTTCGATTCGGACATCTCGGCGGTGTGCGCCGCGTTCGCCTTCATCGCCGACGGCAACCTGATCCGCGAGCCGCGCATCGCGTTCGGCGGCATGGCCGCCACGTCCAAGCGCGCGACGCATGCGGAAGCCGTGTTGCGCGACGCCGAATGGCACGAAGCCACCGCGCAGGCCGCGATGCTCGCGCTCGGCAACGACTACGCGCCGCTGTCGGACATGCGCGCGACCAGCAACTACCGCCTCGAATCGGCGAAGAACACGCTGTACCGCTTCTGGCTCGAAACGCGTCCGAACAATCCGCTGCCCAAGAGCGCGCTGGATGTGCGCGCGGTCGCCGCGGCCTGTGCGCCGGCCGCAGTCTAAGTAGAAGCCCAAAGGATACGGAGAACACAACAATGAATCAGCAAGCCGAACCGTTCCTGAAAGACCTTCAGGATCTCGACGACTTCACCCAGGTGCACATCTCGCGTCCGCACGAGTCCGCGCATCTGCACGTGAGCGGCCGCGCCACGTACACCGACGACATCCCGACGCTCGCCGGCACGCTGCACGCCGCGCTCGGCCTGTCCTCGAAAGCGCATGCGAAGATCGTCTCGATGTCGCTCGACAAGGTGCGCGCCACGCCGGGCGTGGTCGCGATCTTCACCGCCGACGACATTCCGGGCGTCAACGACGTCGGCCCGATCATCCACGGCGACGATCCGATTCTCGCCGACGGTCTCGTGCAATACATCGGCCAGCCGATCTTCATCGTGGTCGCGACGTCGCATGAAACCGCGCGTCTCGCCGCGCGCCGCGCCGAAGTCGTCTACGAGGAACTGCCGGCGATTCTGACCGCGCAGCAGGCGCGCGCCGCGAACCAGCACGTGCTGCCGCCGATGAAACTCGCGCGCGGCGAAGCGGACACCAAGATCGCCCGCGCCGCGCGTCGCGAAACCGGCGAAATGTTGCTCGGCGGTCAGGAACAGTTCTATCTGGAAGGTCAGATTTCGTACGCGGTGCCAAAGGACGACGACGGCATGCACGTCTACTGTTCGACGCAACACCCGACCGAAATGCAGCACATGGTCGCGCACGCGTTGGGCGTGGCGTCGCACAACGTGCTGATCGAATGCCGCCGCATGGGTGGCGGTTTCGGCGGCAAGGAATCGCAATCGGGTCTGTTCGCGTGCTGCGCGGCGCTCGCCGCATGGAAGCTGCTGTGCCCGGTGAAACTGCGTCCGGACCGCGACGACGACATGATGGTCACGGGCAAGCGCCACGACTTCCACTACACGTATGAAGTCGGCTACGACGACAAGGGCGTGATCGACGGCGTGACGGTCGACATGACCTCGCGTTGCGGCTTCTCCGCCGACCTGTCCGGTCCGGTGATGACGCGCGCGCTGTGCCACTTCGACAACGCGTACTGGCTCTCCGACGTCACGATCGACGGCTTCTGCGGCAAGACCAACACGCAGTCGAATACGGCGTTCCGCGGTTTCGGCGGTCCGCAAGGCGCGTTCGCGATCGAATACATCATGGACAACGTCGCGCGCTCGGTGGGTGAAGATTCGCTCGACGTGCGCCGCCGCAATCTGTATGGCAAGACGGAGCGTAACCAGACGCCGTACGGTCAGATCGTCGAAGACAACGTGATTCACGAGTTGATCGACGAACTCGAAGCGACCAGCGAATACCGCGCGCGTCGCGCGGCGATCAACGAGTTCAACGCGAATAACGAAATACTGAAGAAGGGCATGGCGCTCACGCCGGTCAAGTTCGGCATCGCGTTCAACGTGACTCACTTCAACCAGGCCGGCGCGCTGGTTCACATCTACACCGACGGTTCGGTGCTGGTGAACCACGGTGGCACCGAAATGGGCCAGGGCTTGAACACGAAGGTCGCGCAGGTCGTCGCGCATGAACTGGGCATTGGTTTCAACCGCATTCGCGTCACGGCCACCGACACCAGCAAGATCGCCAATACGTCGGCGACGGCGGCCTCGACGGGTTCCGATCTGAACGGCAAGGCTGCGCAGGACGCCGCGCGTCAGTTGCGCGAACGTCTGTCGGCGTTTGCCGCCGAGCGTTTCGGCGCGGGGCAGGTGAGCGCGTCGGAAGTCCGCTTCGTGCATGACCGGGTCGTGGTCGGCGACGCGATCGTGCCGTTCGAAGAAGTGATCGCGAAGGCTTACGTCGCGCGTATTCAGCTCTGGTCGGACGGTTTCTACGCGACGCCGAAGCTCTACTGGGATCAATCGAAGCTGCAAGGCCGGCCGTTCTACTACTACTCGTACGGCGCGGCCGTATCGGAAGTGGTGATCGACACGCTGACCGGCGAAATGCGCGTGCTGCGCGCGGACGCGTTGCACGACGTGGGCGCTTCGTTGAATCCGGCGCTCGACGTCGGCCAGGTGGAAGGCGCTTTCATTCAAGGCATGGGCTGGCTCACGACCGAAGAACTGTGGTGGAACGCCGGCGGCAAGTTGATGACGCATGCGCCGTCCACCTACAAGATTCCGACCGTCAACGATACGCCGCCCGACTTCCGCGTGCGTCTCTTCAAAAACCGCAACGCGGAGGACAGCATCCATCGCTCGAAGGCGACCGGCGAGCCGCCGCTGCTGCTGCCGTTCTCGGTGTTCTTCGCCGTGCGCGACGCAGTGTCGGCCGTGGGCGACCACAAGGTCAATCCGCCGCTGAATGCGCCCGCGACCAGCGAGGAAATCCTCAAGGCGGTCGGCGCGGTGCGGGCCGCAACCGCAACACCGCGGCAACCAGCGTAGCAATGAGCCGGGAAAGAAGCGCGTGAACAACACACTCACTGGAATGATCGCCATGAACGATTTTTCATCCGTTCAGATCGGCCGACGCAGCGCCGTGCAGACGCCGCGTCCGGCGCCGATGCATATCGTGCTGTTCGGCGCGGGGCACGTCGGGCACGCGCTCATCAAGCTGCTCGGCAGCTTGCCGTGCGTCGTCCAGTGGGTCGACGAGCGCGACGAACTGTTCCCCGACGAAACGCCCGCCAACGTGCAGATCGAAGCGACCGACACGCCGGACGCGATTGTCGATACGGCGCCGCCAGGCGCGTACTTTCTCGTGATGACGCACAATCACGCGCTCGATTTCTCGCTCGCCGCACGCATCATGCGGCGGCGCGATTTCACCTACTTCGGCATGATCGGTTCAAAGACGAAGCGCGTGAAATTCGAGCGTCGTTTGCTCGATCGTGGCGTGGATCTGGACCGGCTGGTGGAGATGACGTGTCCGATCGGCGTGGCCGGTATCGTCGATAAGGCGCCTTCGGCGATCGCCGTGGCGGTGTGCGCGGAGTTGCTGCAGATTCGTACGCGGCAGGTCGTGGCGCAGCTCGCAACGCAGCAGCTCTGCGCGAGTGTCTGATAGCTAGAAGTCGATCAAGACGAAGGCGTTCAACCGCCGCCGATCGCACTGCAAACCCAAACGTCAGCCCATCGCGGCTGACGTTTCCTTTTTGGGCGCCCGTTTCGCGCGCCGCACCTTCTGCGCGACCAGCGTATCCGACACCTCGGACATCAGCGTACGCAGCCAGCCGACATCGCTCGGCCGGTCCGGCTGCGGATGCCACAACTGATAGCACTTGATGCGCGGAAACGGAATCGGCACATCGACCACCGCGAGCGGCAGCATGTCCGCGTAGTGCATCGCAAAGCGGCGCGTGGTCGTGAAGATCAGATCGGATTGCAGCAGCGTTTGCGGCACCAGTCCGAAGTAGGGCAGCGTGGCAACGATACGCCGCTCGGCGCGCGCCCGCGCGAAACCAATGTCGATGGCGCCGCTGCTCGCGCCGCTATACGCCGTCGGCGCCAGATGCGGCGCGGCGAGATACGCCTCGCGCGTCAACGGCATGCGCGTCAGCGGATGATCGGCGCGCATCATGCACACGACCGTGTCGGAGAACAGATCGCTGCGCTCGAAGCGCGGCTCGGGCTTCGGCCAGTTGCCGATCACCAGATCGAGTTCGCCGGCATCGAGCGCGGCCGAATGATCGAGCATCGGGCTCAACGAATCGATCTCAAGCCGCGCGTGCGGCGCCGCCTCGCGAAACTGCGCGATCACCGTCGGCATGAAGAAGTCGTTCAGATAATCCGGCGCGGCCACGCGAAACGTACGGCGCGAGCGGCCGGGATCGAAGTCGCCATGCGGTGTCGCGACGAAATCGACTTCGCGCAGCACGCGTTGCGCCGAAGCCAGCAGCGACTCGCCGTATTCGGTCGGCACCATGCCCGACTTGCCGCGCACGAGGATCGGGTCGTTCAGCGTCTCGCGCAGTTTGCGCAGCGCGGTGCTGATGGCAGGCTGGGTCTGATTCAGACGCAACGCGGTCTGCGTGACGCTGCGCTCGACCAGCAGCGTGCGCAGCACGCGCACGAGCCAGATATCGAGGGAGGCGGCGGTGTCGTCCATGATTTAAGCGAGGCGGGGCAAACGGATCATTCGATAAGGCGTCGTACGGAGCCGCCCGCGAGAGTCTCGTGACAGCGCAGCGCCAACGCGCACGGCGCGAAGGTCATAACCTTAGGCCCGTTTGCGGTGTAGCGGCATAGCGGGCACGGTATGACCGGCATCAGCAAGGCTGTTTTGCCGCTATCGACCTGCAATCGACCCGCGCAAGCGCCATGCGGCGCGCGTTTTGCCCGCTTTACGCTTACGTGTCGCCTACGGTTGAATGTCCGCAAGCCCCGACGGCAGCGAACTGATCCGTTTGACTTCTCTCGATTCGAGCCAGTTCGGCGTGCGCGCGCAATACAGCACCATGGGCAACGCGTCCTCACCCCAGAACAATTGATCGTTCAGAAAGAAGGTCGGCACGCCGTAGACGCCGAGGCCGATCGCATCCGCCGTGTTGCGCTGCAATTGCGCCAGCACGGCTGCGCTTCTGATGATCTCCGGACCGTCGGGCATACCGACGCGGTCGCACAACTCGGCAAAGGCCTCATCAGTGGACGGATCGCGGCCTTCACGCCAGATGAATCGGAAAATCTCGCGCACGAAGTTGATGTCGCCATTCGCCGCGGTGGCGAGCAGCAACGGCTTCATGGAATCGAACGGATGCGCCGGCGGCATCTTGTACGGAATGCCGAGTTGCTCCGCGCGAAACAGCGCGTGCCGGTACAGGAAGGTGCGTTTCGAGGGCACGCCGTAAGCCGGCCGCTGTCCCCAGTGACGATACAGATCATTCAGTACGACCGGCGTGAACACGAAGTCGAAGCCCGGCCATTTGTCGTGTTGCTCCAGCAACAGGTAGGTAAACGGCGAGACAAAGTCGTAGAACCACAGCGGTTGCCTGGCGTCGATGCCAACGGTCATAAATGTCTCCCGAATTGCCGGTTCCGCACGGCGCGTCTGCTGCACCGTCGGATTTGTAATGATCTTACGCGGTGCAGCCGCGGCTTGCACCCGTCAATATGGTTTCGCGTCGTGGTCGTCGCGCGTTTCGCCGATTTCAGCCGCTTCGTTCGCGGCGGGCGGCGTGGGTCCGGCGCCTGCTTCGTCCGATCCGTTCTCCGCGCCTTCCGCTTCGTTGGCGGCGTCGTCGCGCTGAGCGTCTCGGGCCTGCATGAGCCGCTGGCGCACGAAGCCGATATGCTCGCGCAGCACGTAGAACTGATCCGCATAGGCGAGCGGCATCTTCAGACCGTTGACCGACTCCTCGATCGCGTCGAGCCGCTCGATCAGCGACGCGCGCTCGGCGGGCGAATGGTCGCTGAGCGCGCTGCGTTCGATCGCGATCAGCGCGCCGTACCAGCGATAGATGCGCGATTTCACCCGCCACGCATACAGCGACGGCACCAGACGCAACGCCGGCACCAGCAACACGATCAGCGGCACCACGACCACCAGCAGGCGGTCAGCGAGACTCGCGAGCCAGAACGGCAGGATGCGGTAGAGGAAGCTCTTGCCGGACTTGTAGTAGCGCGCGGCGTCGTCGCTGACCGGGAAATCGTGGGCGAGCGGCGCGGGGAATTCGCCGGCGCGCTGCATGATGTTCGCCTTGCCGTGCACCTCGCGCGCGGCTTCGATCAGCAGGTCGGAAAGCGCGGGATGCAGCGAGTCGCGCGCCACCAGCTCGGCGGTCGGCGCCACCATGTGAATCGGCGCGGACGGCAGGTTCTTGCCGAGGTCGAACGCGCCCATCGGCATTTCGAGTTGCGTCAGGTAGGGAAAGCGCCGCGTGTAGGCGTCGGCCTGCGAGAAATCGTAGAACTGCACGTTCGGCGTGCGGTAGAGCTTGCCCATCACCGCGGGTTGCGCCGAATCGCCGGCGAGGAACGCCGCGTCGACCTTGCCGGAGACGAGTGCTTCGGCGGCGTCGTCGCCCGAAAGCGGCAGGAGTTTGGTTGCGCCGCCCGGCACGATGCCGTTCGCCTTGAGCAGCGCGAGCGCCAGTTCGCGCGTGCCGCTGCCTTCGGCGCCGACTGCGAGCCGCTGGCCCTTGAACTCGGAGAGCCGCGTGACGGTCGGCCCGTGATAGAAGATCGCGAGCGGCACATAGGCCACGCTGCCGAGCGACATCAGCCCGTCGGCCGCCGGGCCGGGCGCGACGCCGTCCTGCACGAAGGCGACATCGACGCCGGACTTCGGATCAGACAGCCGCTTGAGATTCTGCAGCGAGCCTTCCGACGACAGCACGTTCAGCGTGATGCGGTTGCGCGCCAGAATCGCCTTGTACTTTTGCGCCGCTGTCCAGAAGGTGCTGCCTTCGGGGCCGGCGCTGATGGTCAGCGTGCTGGGCGGCGCGGGCTGGATCAGCCGCACGGCGACCCAGATCCCGACGGCGGCGATCAGCAGGATCGGCCCGAACGAAACCGCGAGATCGCGCCAGGAGATCGCGACGAAACGGGCGACGAGACGGGGAGGGCTTTTGCGGCCGGAGGCTGGCTTCATCGGATGACGTGACGGGCTACGGTCGAAAGTGAACAGGAACGGCGCTCCGCCGCGCGCAAAGCGGTGCGAAGCACGCGCGGCTTGTGGCCAGGCTGCCGCGAAGGGCACGCAAGCCGCGCGGCAGCTTGCGTCGCGCCGATGGTACCTGAGATTGACCGCACGGCGGAACGCGCGGCGGCTGCCAGCGCCGACAAACCCGTAACAAATCGTGAACGTGGCGTGACAGCCCGCGCGTCTGACGCGATTCGCATCTCGAGTGTGACTAAACCCGACTAAACCCTTTGCGCTTCTGGCCCGGCTAGATTAAATTGTGCATCGCTGCCGCGAACAGATGTTTGCGCGGCGCGACCCGGCACGACACACAAGAACCGGGCGCGTCGGCGGACTTCGCGGCTTGCCGGTTTCGTACCGCACTGCATGCCCGCCATCGGTCATCGCAGGCGGCAACGGCAACCGGCCTCTCTCGCCTCTCGCACATCGTGTTACAGCCCTAGTCGGCCGTTGCTCGGCCGCGCCTTGTCGTGCGCGCCCAGCATGGCTGCCGGTAGTCGTAACGAAGCCGCTTGTATATGCGGTCCAATGTGAAGCTAAGGAGAAGAAAAGCTATGAAATCGGTCGGTTTTCTGAAAACGCTGGGCTCGGTTGTGGCAATGGTGGTGGCGTGCAATGTGTACGCTCAGGCAAGCGACGCAACGGCAACCGGCACGACCGCCGCGCCGGCTGCCAGCGCCAAGTCGACCAAGAAGGCGAACAGCCAGCTGGGCCGCAAGGTGCGTAGCGCGCTGGCCAAGACACAAGGCGTCGATGTGTCGAACATCGCCGTGCGTGCTCGTGGCGGCGCGGTGACCCTCACGGGTTCGGTGCCTGACCAAGGCCAGATCGACGCTGCCGGCCAGGCGGCCAAGGGCGTCGCCGGCGTGACGTCGGTGTCGAACAAGCTGACCGTTGTGCAGCAGTAAGCAGGCTGCGGCACCTGGCGCGGACGGCTCACGCCGTCATGCGCCATCGTGATGCAGGCGTGCACCAGGGTTCCGGCAAAAAACCGGAGCCTTTTTTTATTTATTTGGCGATTATTGAAGCGGCGATGATGGGGCTTCGCCGTTTCGAATGGGACGGCGGCGCGGCCACGGTCCGTCTGTGCGCTGTGACACACTGCTGACGCGTTGCAAAGCGTACTGTGATGCGTAAGGAACCGGAGTCAACGTCATGGACACCTCGCTTTTGCGCTATACCGATCTGCCCATCGGCGATCGGGCGGCTTTCGAACTGGTGTGCGCGCGGCACGGTTTTGCACCAGTCCATTTCGACATCAGTGCCTGCGCGGATCCGAGCGATGAAGCGCACGAGCGCCTCGTCACCGTGCGGCGCGGCGGCTGGGCGCAGTCCTATCACGATCGTCACGGTCAATGGATCCGGCAGTTCGAGGCCGATCTGACCTGCCGGTTCTTCAAGTAGCCGCTGGACGTTCGCGCCGCCGTGCGTCGATATCCTTAGGGCGGTTTCAGGCCAGCACGAGGCGTACGCCGACTAGTGTGAGCGTGGCGGCGAGCAGGTTGCGCAGCAGTGCGTCCGGCGCGCGCGAGGACAGATAGCTGCCGATCGCGATGCCCGGCAGCGATCCCACCAGCAACGACAGCAGCATCGACCAGTCGATCGAGCCCAGCAGCCAATGGCCGGCGCCCGCCAGCAGGGTGAGCGGCACCGCGTGCGCGATGTCCGATCCGACAATGCGCGTGGTCGGTAAAAGCGGATACAGCAGCAACAGCACCGTCACGCCGATCGCGCCCGCCCCGACCGAAGTCAGCGACACCAGCACGCCGAGCACCGCGCCGGTCAGCATGGTCAGCGCGAGCGTGCGTCCCTGACGCGGCGTGCGCTGTTTGCGCGCGCCGAGCGCCGCGAGTTGCGGACGAAACACCAGCGCCACCGCCGTCACCAGCAACGCCGCGCCGAGCACGACCTGGATCAGCCGGCTCGCGCCCGGCGTGTCCATGCCATAACGATGCAGCAGGATCAGCGTGATCGTGGCGGCCGGCACGCTGCCGGCGGCGAGGCGCAGGGTGATCTGCCAGTCGACGGAGCGCTTCAGGCCGTGCACGAGCGTGCCGGTGGCCTTGGTGGCCGCCGCGTACAGCAGGTCGGTGCCGACCGCGGTGGCCGGATGCACATTGAACAGCAGGACCAGGATCGGCGTCATCAGCGAGCCGCCGCCGACGCCCGTCAGTCCGACCAGAAAGCCGACGAACAGGCCGGAGACGGAGTACAGCAGATCGATGTGGGGAAGTGCCATTGAGCGGACCGCTGGCGGTCGGGTGGGTTGGACGGGTTAGAGGCGGCAAGGCCGGCGCGCCGGCCTTCGACAGTCGATGGAGGGCGGCGCAAAGGCCGCCGCGGCGCGGCGAAAGCCGCTATTGTCGCAAAACTGCCGCGTTTGCGTATGAAGCGCTGCGCTGCGCGGCCTGCATACGATCGATCAGCGCGAGGACTTCGGGCCGGTTTTCGCCTTTCGCATGCACGAAGTAGTAGGTCAGTGGCGAGGCGACTTCATGGCGGCTCACGCGTACGAGGCCGCTGCGCTGCAGATAGGCGTCGGCGAGCGGCACGCGTGCCAGCGCCACGCCGAGTCCCGCTTCCGCGGCGGCCAGCACCAGCGTGTAGTCTTCGAAGCGCCGGTCCTGCGGGCGAGGTTTCAACGGCATGTCCAGCGCATCGAACCATGCGCGCCAGCCTGTCACGTCCGAGTCGTGCAGCAGCGGCACGTCGAGTAGCGCCGCGTCGCCGCGCTTATGCCGCTGCTTCGCCAGTTGCGCGGCCAGTGCGGGATGCGCCACCGGATACAGCTTCTCCGGCAAGAACGGCTTGACCTCCAGATGACGCCAGTTGCCGCGCCCGTAGCGAATGGCCAGATCCGCGTCGCCGCTGACGATGTCCGCGTTGCGATGGTCGATGTCGAGTTGGATGCGCAGCGCGGGCGCCTCGGTTTCGAACGCCGCCTGGCGCTCGAAGAACCACAGCTTGGCGAATGCGGGCACCACGCTCAGCTTGACCAGTTGCGGGCTGCGCGGCGAACGCCACTGGTCCGCCGCGCTGTCGATAATGCCGAAAGCCTGCTCGATCCGCCCAACAAAACGCTGCCCGTCCGGTGTCAGCCGCACGCCGCGGGCATGGCGTTCGAACAATGTCATGCCGAGCCAGTTTTCTACCGCCGCGACGCGCCGGCTGATCGCGCCGTGCGTGAGCCCGGCTGCTTCCGCGGCGGCGAGGAACGAGCCTTCGCGGGCCACATGGCAGACGGTTTCGAGGCTGGCGAGCGGCGGCCGCGCGGACGCGGCGTGTGGCGAGGTGTGAGCCATATTCACATCACGGTGTTCATTTGTGTTCTAGCTTAGCAGCTCATGGCGAGGCACGATCGCGGCATGAACACACTCACTTCGCCTAGTCCCTCGCGCTTTGCGCGTCAGCCGCTGTTGGCGGCAGGTGCGGTCGCTTTCACGATTGTGTCGTGGGCATCCGCTTTTCCATTCATTCGGATCGGCTTGCAGGGCTTGCCGCCTTTGCAACTGGCGTCCGCGCGATTCGCTACTGCGGCGCTGCTGGTGCTCGCGTGGCTCGCCTACCGGCGCCCGCGTCTGCCGACATGGCCCGATGGCCTGCGCTTCGCGTTGTGCGGTTTTCTCGGCATCGCGCTCTACAACGCGCTGCTCAATACCGGTGAAAAGACCGTGGCTGCGGGCGCGGCGAGTTTCATCGTCAATACGCTGCCGATTTTTACGGCGCTGCTGGCGGCCGTCGTACTCGGCGAGCGTTTCAACCGCTGGGGATGGCTCGGGTCGCTGATAAGCCTGGCGGGTATCGCCGTGATTGCGCGCGGGCAGCCGGGCGGCCTGACGCTCGGCGCGGGCAGCACTCTGATTCTCGGCGCCGCGCTGTGTTCCGCGAGTTACTTCGTGCTGCAGCGGCGTCTGATTCCGGTCTACGGCGCGTTGACCTGCACCGCCTACACATTGCTGGCCGGCGCGCTGCTGCTGACGCCCTGGTTGCCGGGCGCGGTGCATTCGCTCGACGGCGCGCCACACGGGACGCTGCAGGCGGTGCTGGTGCTCGGCGTGTTTCCGGCGACGCTCGGTTATGCGACGTGGACCTTCGCGCTCGGTCATTTCGGCGCGGCGCGTGCGGCCAATTTTCTCTATCTGACGCCGGCCGTGGCGACAGTCTTGTCCGCGCTGCTGACCGGAGAACGCCCGGGGCTCGCGACGCTATGCGGTGGTTTGCTGGCGATCTGCGGTGTGGTGCTCGTGGCGTTGCGCGGGCGCTCGTGAGGCAGAGGCTGGGAGCGTAGCGGCCGACCCAGCCGCAGCGCTAACACGTGGTGCTGTGCGCGGATGCTTGCTCAAAGCGCCCGGCGAATTTCCACGACGCCGAACGCCGCCAGCGTGAACCCGACGATCCGGTCGATGGCAACGCGCAGTTTGCTACCGATCGCATGGCGCGCGAGCGACACCACCGTCACGAGGAAACACCACCAAGCGATCGAGCCGCAAAACACGCCGCCAACCGTGGTCAGCGCGATGCTCGATGAAAACGCGCCGCGCGGGGCGAGCGTCGTGAACAGCGCGGCGAACATGATGACCGTTTGCGGATTGGTCAGCGTGAGCAGCAATGAACTTGCATAGGCGCGCAGCGCACCGGCGCGGCCCACTTGCGCGAGCTTGCCGTTGCCGTTGCCGTTGCTGTCGCCGTTCGACGCGTCGGCGGGTGCTTTCTGCAGTAGCGTGCGCACGCCCAGATACAACAGGAACAATCCGGCGAGCAGATGCAAGGGCCGGTCGTACGCGAGCATGAACTGCGAGATGCTGACGAGGCCGAGTGCCGCGATCAGACCGTAAGCGGCGTCGCCGGTTGCGATGCCGAAACCGATGGCGAGCCCGGCACGCGGACCGCCGGTCAACGTGCGGCGGATGCACAGCATGCCCATCGGGCCGACCGGCGCGGCAATCGCGAGGCCGACGCCTGCGGCCGTGAGGAAGAGACTGGTGGTGGACATGGCTATCTCTGGTTCTGGTCGATTGTTCTGGTTCGTGCCGCGATTCGCGTGCTGCGCAGAGGCTCGCGGCCGGCAAGGCTCTCAGCATAGCCAGACCGGAAAAGCCGGGCAAGTGCGGGAATGATCGCGGGTAAAGCGGCTCAAACAGCCCAAGCAACCCAAGCAACCCAAGCAAGCCAAGCAAGCCAAGCAAGCCAAGCAAGCCAAGCAACCCAAGCAAGCCAAGCAACCTCCGCGGTGGATACCCTGAGATGGCCTCGGCCGCCGTCATCGTCGGGCATAATTTTCCCACTTCAGACCTTGGGAGCACGCCCGCTCATGTGGCAGATCGATCAGGTGACCTTGCGCTTGTTCATTGCCGTCTGCGAGGAAGGCACGATCGCGCGCGCGGCCGAACGCGAGTTCATCGCGCCGTCGGCGGTCAGCAAACGGCTGGCGGACCTCGAGGCGCTGGTCGAAGTCGCGTTGCTCTCGCGCAGCCAGCGCGGCGTGCGCGCGACCGCCGCCGGCGAGGCGCTGCTGCGGCATGCGCGGCTCATCATGCGCGGCCACGAACGCCTGCAAGCCGAACTCAGTGAATACGCGGCCGGCGCGCGCGGCCATGTGCGGGTGCTGGCGAACGTGTCGTCGATGGTGGAGTTTCTGCCTGAGGCGCTCTCGGCGTTTCTAAAGGCGAACCCGCGAATTCGCGTGGACGTCGAAGAGCGCGTGAGCGCGGAAATCGTTCGAGGGCTGGAAGAAGGCGTCGCCGATCTCGGCATTTGCCGCGATGTCGTGCCGATGGGCAGTCTCGACGCGCTGCCCTATCGCGCCGATCATCTCGCGCTGATCGTGCCGCGCGACCATCCGCTCGCGGGCGAGGGCGCGGTCAGCTTCGAGCAGACGCTGGCGTTCGACCACCTCGGACTCTCGTCGAACGCCTCAGTGAATGCACTGATGCAGCGCATCGCGGTAGAGAAGGGCCGCGAACTCAACTATCGCACCTACGTGTCGACGTTCGACGCCGCCTATCGTTTCATCCAGGCCGGCCTCGCCGTCGCGATCCTGCCGCGCGAAGCACTGCCGCGTCACGCCGCCGACGAATACGGCATCATGGCCGTGCCCTTGAGCGAAGCCTGGGCCGAACGGCGCTTTGTGATTTGCATGCGCGACCGTCAGGCGCTCACGCTCGCGGCGTCGCATCTGCTCGATCATCTGCTGAACGCGGGCTGAGCCCGAGCCTGAAATCCCGGCCAAGATCTTCCCGGCGCATCCTCTGAAAAGCCCTTAAGGGTTTCCCCTTTGCGGCGGCTCACGCCCGTCCGGCCTGCCTGAGCCGCCATCGCGAGCGGCGATGGAGTGCGTCGCCAACGCAGACTTTGCCGCGCGTCGATGCGCGGGCACGCTGTCACTCAGTTGCTTCATTCCCCGCATTCTCCGCCGCATTCAAGACCGGGATTCAAGACCATGAGTGACACCCAGGAGCGCGTCGTCGTGACCGAAGTCGGTATGCGAGACGGTCTGCAAAGCATCGCCCGCACGATGCCCACCGCGTTCAAACGGCGCTGGATCGACGCCGCCTATGCCGCTGGCGTGCGCCATATGGAAGTCGCCTCCTTCGTGCCGACGACGCTGTTGCCGCAGATGGCCGACGCCGACGAAGTCATCGCCCACGCGCTCACCTACGACGATCTGATTGTCACGGCGCTGGTGCCGAATCTGAAGGGCGCGCAACGAGCGCTCGAATGCGGCGTGCATCGGATCGTCGCGCCGATTTCGGTGAGCGCCGCGCATAGCCTTGCGAACGTGCGAAAGACGCCGGCGGAAATGATCGAGGCGTTCGCGGCGATGCGCGAGTTGATCGACGGCGCGTCGAAAGCGGGCGCGCGGCGCGTCGAACTGATCGCCGGCTTGTCGACGGTGTTCGGCTGCACGCTGCAAGGCGCCGTGCCGTACGCGGATATCGCCGCGATCTCCGACGCCGCGGTGCAAGCAGGCGCCGATGTGATCGCACTCGGCGACACCACCGGCGAAGCGACGCCGCGCCAGGTCGGCGAGATCATCGAACTGGTGCGCAACGTCGCGGGCGGCAGGCTGCGCTCGCTGCATTTCCACGACACGCGTGGCCTCGGTCTCGCCAACACACTGGTCGCGCTGCAACACGGCATCCGCGAATTCGACGCGTCGCTGGCCGGACTCGGCGGCTGTCCGCATGCGCCGGGCGCAACCGGCAACGTCAACACCGAAGACCTCGTGTTCATGCTCGACAGCATGGGCTACACGACCGGCATCGACCTCGACCTTCTGCTCGCGTCGCGCGCCGTGCTCGCCGACGCTTTGCCCGGCGAACCGCTGTACGGCTATCTGGCGCGCGCCGGCTTGCCGAAGCAGTTCAGCGCCGCCCGTCAACGTTTCGAATTCTCCGACTCGCAGGTACTGCAATGAATCCGCTTTCCTCTACTTCCACCTCTTTGCCGCAGCCAGGCGCGCTGCCGCTCGCGGGCATTCGTGTGATCGAGTTGTCGCATATGGTGATGGGCCCGACCTGCGGGATGATTCTCGGCGATCTCGGCGCTGAAGTGATCAAGGTCGAACCGCCGCGCGGCGACGGTACGCGCCGTTTGCTCGGCACCGGCGCGGGCTTTTTCCGCACCTTCAATCGCAACAAGAAGAGCGTGGCGCTCGACCTCGATAGCGAAGCGGGATTGGCCGCGTTGCACAAGCTGGTCGATACCACGGACGTGTTCGTCGAGAACTTCAAACCGGGCCGCATGGCGAGCCTCGGTCTCGACTACGCGACGTTGCGCGAGCGCAATCCGAAGCTCATCTACGTCTCGCACAAGGGCTTCCTGAACGGTCCGTATGAACACCGTCTCGCGCTCGACGAAGTCGTGCAGATGATGGCCGGCCTCGCCTACATGACCGGGCCGGTGGGCCGTCCGCTGCGCGCGGGCAGTTCGGTCAACGACATCATGGGCGGCATGTTCGGCGCGATCGGCGTGCTCGCCGCCTTGCACGAACGGCATGCGAGCGGACGCGGCAAGGAAGTGCAGAGCGCGCTGTTCGAGAACTGCGTGCTGCTGTCCGCGCAGCACATGCAGCAGTTCGCCGCGACCGGCGTGCCAGCCGCGCCGATGCCCGAGCGCATCAGCGCGTGGGCCGTGTACGACGTGTTCACGCTCGCCAACAACGAGCAGATGTTCATCGCCGCGACCGGCGACGGACAGTGGCGCGCGCTGTGTGCGATTCTCGGCCGCGCGGATCTGCTGGCCGACCCGCGCCTCACCAGCAACAACGACCGCGTGCTGGCGCGCGAATGGCTGTTGAAGACACTCGGCGAAACGCTGAGCCAGTTCGAAGGCGCGGCGCTCGCGCCCCAGTTCGAGCGCGATCACATTCCGTTCGCGTCGATCACGAAACCCGAAGAGCTGTTCGACGATCCGCATCTGAACCAGAGCGGTGGTCTTGCTCGGCTCACGCTCGATGACGGCAGCGAAACCGGCATGCCTTTGCTGCCGATTTCACTCGACGGCGCGCGTCTGCAGCCACGTCAACCGATCGCGAAGATCGGCGAGCACACGGCGCAAGTGCTGCGCGATCTCGGCTACGACGAGGCGCAGATCGTGGCGCTGGGCGGCGGGTCGAAGCAGGCGCCGCAGGAAGCCGCGTGAGGCCGTTGCATGAGCGCGGCGTTCGATGTATGGAACGCAATCAAATCAATCTCATCCGGCGCAAGACCGGACAAAGGAGACAGACGATGAAGTCGTCGAATCATGCGGTGTATGCGACAGCGGTCGGCGATGCCGGCGCGCTCGGCGGTTTGCCCTCCGGCGCGGGTGCGTCGGCGGACGGCCGCGCGGACGAAATCGCGCTCGATGGTGCGCGTATCTCCGCGCGACTCGACCGCCTGCCGGCCACGCGTTCGATCTGGAAGCTGGTGATGCTGCTGAGCCTCGGGCTCTTCTTCGAACTGTACGACCTGATGTTCTCCGGCTACATCGCGCCGGGACTCGTGCGCAGCGGCATTCTCACCGCGACCACGCACGGTCTGTTCGGCACCAGCGGCGTCGCGAGTTTCATCGCGGCGTTGTTCGCGGGCCTGTTCATCGGCACGGCGGCGTGCGGCTTTCTCGCCGACCGTTTTGGCCGGCGCGCGATCTTCACGTGGTCGCTGCTCTGGTACACGGCGGCCAATATCATCATGGCGTTCCAGGACACGGCGCTCGGGCTCAACCTGTGGCGCTTCATTGCGGGGATCGGCATTGGCGTGGAGATCGTCACGATCGGCACGTACATTTCCGAACTCGTGCCGAAGCATGTGCGCGGACGCGCGTCGGCGTGTTCACAGGCGGTGGGATTTTGCGCGGTGCCGATCGTCGCGTTTCTCTCGTATCTGCTGGTGCCGCATCGCTACTTCGGCCTGGATGGCTGGCGTCTGGTCGTGCTGACCGGCGTGGTCGGCGCGATCGTGGTGTGGTGGATCCGCCTGCGTTTGCCGGAGAGCCCGCGCTGGCTCGCGCAGAAAGGCCGCATCGACGAAGCGGACGCGATCATGACGCGGCTCGAAGCACGCGTGGCGCGCGAATACGGACGGCCGTTGCCGGAGCCGGCCTCGCCCGAACCGGTGCGCGCACGGGCGGCGTTTCGAGATCTGCTGGTGCCGCCATATCGCAAGCGCACGCTGATGCTGATCATCTTCCACGTGTTCCAGACAATGGGCTATTACGGCTTCGCAAACTGGATTCCGACCTTGCTGATCAAGCAGGGCATTACGGTGACGACGAGTCTGATGTACGCGAGCATCATCGCGATTGCCGCACCGCTCGGGCCGTTGCTGGGATTGCTGATCGCCGACCGCTTCGAGCGCAAGACAGTGATTATCTGCATGGCGGCGGTCAACGTGGTGTGCGGGCTGGCGTTCAGCCAGGCGCGCGAGACGGTGTTGCTGGTGAGCCTGGGCGTCTGTCTCGTGCTAGCGGGAAATATTATTTCGTATAGCTATCACGCGTATCAGGCCGAGTTGTTTCCGACTAGCATTCGGGCGCGGGCCGTGGGATTCGTTTATTCGTGGAGCCGGATTTCGGCGATGTTCTCCGCGTTCGTGATCGCGGGATGTTTGAGCCGCTTCGGCGTGGACGGCGTGTTCGTGTTTATCTCCGGGGCAATGGCAGTGGTGATGCTGGCCATTGGAACGCTTGGGCCGAAGACGCGGGACGTGGCGTTGGAGGATATTTCGAAGTAGTTTGTCGAGGAGGATGCCCGCCTGTGTGGGGCGGGCTTGCTCGCTTTAGTGCTTCTTCTGGGTCGCTGACACGCTCGGTGCTACGCGAATCGGCGGCGCGCCTGATGGCGAGGTGGCGGGTTGGGGTTTCTTCGCCTGTTTCGGTTTCTTGACTTCGCGGTTACTGCGCATTTGACCTTTTGCCATGATGGACTCCCAAATTGGCGGTTTTTGCTCCGCAGGGGAGCAATAAGGTAGTGTGCGCCTGTTTTGTGCTTTATGTTGGGGTTTCTGGTTTTTAAGGCGCTTGCCTGGCTGTGGTCTCGGCGAAGCTCACATCAGGCCCAGCAGTTTGGCCGGCGCACAAGTCATGCAAGAAATCTGACCGGTTTTTGCCAGCGCGATGAAAGCAATCGCCAGCGCCACGAGAACATCGTGACTCGATCTCGACGCCGAACATGCCTTGCCTGTTTCGAGCGTCCAAAAAAATAACGTCAGCCGGCCTATGAGCCGGCTGACGTTTTTCATGTCCACCGAGTACCCGAATTCGGGTCCATCAAACGCGCAACTTACATAGCGACGTATCCCACCGGCGTCGTCGCGTTGGCCTTGGCGACCGACGCATTGTTCGACACCACATACACCGGCGATTCAGTCAGGTTGAGCGTCAGCACACCGTTGCTGTAATTCGCATTGGTCGCGTTGCCCATCATGTCGACCACCTTCACGGTGCCGCTCGTGCCCGGCGCATCGACGTTGAGGCTGTACGAGACGCTATAGGTCGAGCTGAAACCCGCGCTCGCGCTCCACACGTTGTTGTTGTGCGCCCACAAAGCGGTGACCACCGCGCCGTTGCCCACCTGCTGGAACGCGTAGGCGTATACGCCGGTCGGCGTGCCGTTCACCGGACCGAGCGTCGTGGTGCCGTCGAGCGTGTGCGTCATCGCGCTGATCGCCATGGCAACCGGCTTCGGGCTGATGTTGGACGCGCCGAACGCACCTTGCGGATCGCTCAGGTCGAAGAAGGTGCCGTAGCCGACTTCATCCGGATAGTCCGCGCCGTAGAACACGTAGGTCTGATCGGCGCCTTCGCCGAGCGTGATGATGTGCATGCGCGCCGCGACCGCCGCTTGTGCGTACAGCACGTTCGCGGTCGGATAGTTGGGGCCATACGAGCTGCCGAGGTCGTAGCTGATGCCCGCTTCCGTCGAGAACAGATGCATGCCGGTGCGATAGTCGGTGGCCATCTCCGTGCGCAGGTTGCGCATCTGGCCGCGCAACGATCCATCCGCGGTGGACGGGTCGCTGTCGTAGCGCTCAGGCGGGTGCGACGGCGAGGTGCCCGCGTCGTAGTAACCGTGCGTGGCGACCGCGTCGATGTATTGGCCGAAGCCGAGCGGCGCGAGGCGTTTCAGGTGCGTCGTGGTCAGGCTCGGGAAGGCATCGGCCGGGCCCATCACCATCGCGTGCGGATCGGTTGAATGAATGCCCTGGTAGACCGCTTTGTACAACGCGACGAAGTTGGCGTCGGTATCGGTCCACATCTGGTTCGGTTCCCACGTCACCTGATAGTAGTTCGCCGACTGGGTCGGGAAGTACGCGGCGCGGATCGCGTTCGATTCCGTGCCGACACGGCTCATATAGCTCTGGTAGTACGAAATATCGGTTGGCAGCGTCGTGTCGTCCTGGAAGGCCCCGGTGCTGCTCGCCCAGGCGGGAATGCCGTCGAGGCGGATCAGGCGCATCACGTTGCCGCTCTTGTAGAACGAATCGAGATTACTGGCCGACGGATTGAACGTGTTCGGTCCGTTCGGTTCCATGGTGGAGAGCTGGCGGTCGTCGATCGTCGACGAAATGCCCAGCGCGGCAAGCAGCGGACCGTTGTCGTTTGCGCCCTGCATGCCGAAGCGATGCTGTTCCTGGCGCGCATAGGTGACGGCCGGAACGACGCCGGACAGGTTCGGCGTCACGCCGAAGCTGGCGATGCCGACCGGACGCGTGCCGGCTTGCGGCAGCTGGCCGCCGTTCTTGGCGAGCGTGCCCGTCGCCGCAAAATAACCGGCGAGCGTCGAGGTGCAATTGAACGTGATGGTCTTCGCGCCGCTCGGCACGGCGGTGCTGCCGCTCGCGGCGACGCGGCCGAGCGTGTCGGTGACGGCCCAGTTCAGCGTGTCCGCGCTCGGCGCGTTGGTGTTGAAGGCGAGCTGGAAGGTGCTGCCGGCCGCGAAGATGCGCGTGCCGTCGGCGCTGGGCGTATCGGCGGAGATCGTCGCGCTGCCCGAGCCGGCCGACGTGGAGGGCGAGGCGCAGCTCATGGCCGCGGTGCCGCCCGTGGCGTTCAGCGCAGTGGTGCCGGTGCTGGGGTTGTTAGCGGCAGACGTGCTGGCCGAGCTGTTCGAACTACTGCTGTTGCCGTTGGACTGGCTTGCCGCGGTGCCGGTGGTGCTGCCACCGCCACCGCCGCCGCATGCGGCGAGTGCGAGGGAGAGTGTCGAGAGTGCGAGTAGGTGCGATTTCATCAATCTGTAAGCAATGCGTTAGCTGATGCTTCGTCCGTGTCCTCGCGCAAAGCGCGTCGGGAGGTGGAGCGAACATCGGGGTTCATTTGCAAGCCAGCCGATGACCGAGGCTTCGACACTGGCGTCCTGTGTGCGCGGCTTTGCGGCTGCGCGAAGGTGATGCCTTCCCGGGATGTCGGCCCCGAACGCATTTCTCTGCAGAGAAACTCTTGTCATACGAAACCGAACCGCTGACAGAAGCGGATTTGGCGGAATCGGACGACCGGGGAAGGACGACGAAAACGGCCAGCGAGTTGAGGAACAGCGCGATTCAGATCGCAGTACGTGAATTCACGGCACGAGCCGATGAATTTTTTACTGTCCTGTAAGCTAGAAAAGCTCAATTTGGGAAGAATCGACGCAACAATACGCATTAGTGTGTTTAAAAGAAGTAACGAGTCGTTACGTATGAACATTAATGCAGTACTAATTGCTTTGATCGCATGAAAATATCCGTCAGGCGAAACTAGTATTTTTTCGCCATAACGAATTGGGGTCGCAATAATTTGAAACGGATGCCTAACTATCTGGCACGGCTAATCGACTGAGAAATGGGCGCTAGCGCTCATTGACCCGCCGAAAAGCTCTTGGGGTTGGCGTAAAAGTGCTGGGCCTTGGGTGTAACGTTTCCTCGCGACATGGACTTCGCAGCGGAACTGTCGCTGTTTTACTGAGCCATTGACGCGCTCCGCGAAAGGGAACGCGCGATACACGATGATGGATGCCGACGTTATTTGGGGTCTGCAATAACGGGGGCGGTATCCCTCCGCTGCGCAAAAAAGGCGGTTATCCAGAGAGATAAATCGTGAGGATTCTTCAACTGGTTCATGCACCGCGCTTGTCCGGAGCAGAAGTACTCGTAAAAGGATTGGCCATTCACCATCAGCGCGGTGGCCATGAAGTCTGCATGACGTCGCTGCTCCCAGAGCAGGACGATTTCGCCGCCATTCACGCAGAACTTCAGGCGGCGGGCGTCACGTGTCTGTTTCCCGAGGTTCGCTACGGCAGGGTGGGAAAGCTGTTGCACCTGTATCGCGTGGTACGGCGGTTCCGGCCCGACTTCATCGTGGCTCACGCCACGCTTGCCGCGCTGTATGTGCGCCTCCTGCCGGTCCATACGCCGATTGCGTGGGTGATGCATTCCGGCGTCAACGACTTCGAGAACGGCGCGCTCAAGCGGGCCGAACGCCTCCTCTCGCGACGGGCGAGAGCGATCATCGGCGTGTCGCAGCAGAATATCGACGACTACCTTCGTGAGATTGGCCGGCATCCGTCCATGGTCGTGATTCCGAATGGCGTGGACGCGCAATTATTCGCGCAAGCCAACGACGCCGTCGCGCCGGATATCGGCATGCACCCGAAGCAGATCGTCCAGCTCGGCCGCTATATCGAAGGCAAGAGCCAATTGGACACGATCCGCGCGTTCGAGCGCGTGCTGCAATCGGAGCCGGAAGCGCATCTGCTGTTCTGCGGCGTTGTCGAAGATCTCGACTATCACAGAGCGGTGCTGTCGCTCGTTCGTCAACTCGGCCTGGAAAGCAAGGTGACGGTGGGCGGGCCGCGTTCCGACGTCGCCGCGATCCTGCGCGCCTCGCGTGTCTTCGCGATGCCGTCGCGTTTCGAAGCGCAGAGCATTGGTTTTCTTGAGGCACTTGCGTCGGGTATTCCAGTCGTGGCGAGCCGGATTCCCTCGTTCGGCTTTGCGAGCGCTTTCGCCGGCGTCAACCTGGTCGATACGACCGACCCGGAAGCCTACGGCCGCGCGCTGCTGTACGCGCTCGACACGCCGCGCGCGAACCGGCAACTGGCCGGCTACACGCTGCACGACACCGCGGATCGTTACATGACGATCGCGCGCAAGTTCGTTCAGCTACAGGTTTCGGCCTGACGTCTATCGGACCGGCCGGTCCGCGCTACTGCGCGAGCCGGTCGATTCGCACTGTCTCCGAGAAAAGCCCCGGCAGTTTGCCGAGTTCCTGAGCTTCGCCCAGTGTCAGGCCGTTTCCGGATGGATAGCGCGTGAGCGCGGGCGCGCCACCGGTGAAATAGAAATCGCCGAGAGTCGCGTCCGTCCGTCGAAACAGCACGAGTGCGGCACCCTGTCTGTCGCGCACGAATTGCGGAAACACATCCGACCACGTCATGCCGTGCAATATCGCCGCCTGGGCCGGCGCGCTCGCCGCGCCGCTCAGGTCGAGGGTGGCGACGTCGACCATCGCTTCTTCGCTCGACTCGTCGAGATGCGGGCTCAGCAGAATCAGCGTGTTGCTGTCGCGGCCATGCACGGCGCCCATTGTCACCTTCACGAAGTTGGGGGCGAAACTTGCCGGCAAGACGTTGCGTTCGCCGACGCTCATGCGCGAGCCCTCGTTGGTGATGGGCGTGAGCGCGAGGCGGCGGTTCGCGCCGTCGACCGCGACCAGCGAGGCGCGCGCGCCCGCCGTTTCGCGCACCAGCAGATTGACGTTCTGCGGCAGGTTTTTGGCCTGCGCCCAGAGCGCCGGCGCCGCTCCCGTTGAGACGCCCGATCCTTGCGAAGACGCGATCCACAGATCGAGCCCACTGTCGGGCCGCTTCTGCGCGATCAGCACGCTGGCCCGTCCCGTTCCCGTGAAGTCCGCCGCCACATATTGCTGCGTCAGTTCCGGCTTGAACGCATTGCTGGTCTGCAGCCAGAGGCGCGGCGCCTCGAACCGGTCGCCGGCACTGCGGAGCAACCAGAATGCGGTCCCGCCCTGGCGCGCCGCGACGATCATCAGATCCGCCTTGCCGTCGCCGTCGAAATCGCCGAGCAGGAAGCGCACGCTGTCGAAGCACAGTTTGTCGCCGGCACAGCTCGGTGCGGTAGCCAGAGGATCGAATGGGACGGCGCCCGCGTACCAGAGCGCGGGCGGCGACGCTTTCGCGAGCGACGCGGCATACACGTCGAATCCCGGGCCGTCGTGTTGCCGCTGAACGTACACGGCGGACTGCTCGCCCGAGCCGGCGATGTCGCCGACCATCGCCGTGGCGAGCCTCAGGTCGTTCGCCTGGGTGCGTTGCGTGGTGGCCCAACGGTAGCGGGTGGTGAGCGCGGTGCAGCCGCGCATGGTCAGCTTGCCATCGTTTTCGCCGAGGCAATGCCGCATCGGCGTATAGACGAGGCCGAAGTCCCACGGCGTCCAGCGCTGTGCCAGGTCCCATTGATCGCAAGTCTCGGCGACCAGATAGCCGTCGCGCTCGGCGATGCATTGCGAAGTCGCGACGCTCACGAGCGCCGCGTTGCGCGTATTGCCGGGATACACGGTCAGCGGATCCCATCGCCATTGCTGCGTGGACGAGTCCGTGCACGCGGCGAGTGTCGGCGCGCGGCCTGGACCCGCGGAGGTCAGGCAGCGGCTCGCCGCCGCATTGAAGAGCTGAATCGGATGAGACACGAAATCGGGCACGCGGCGATCGGAGCGATCGGCAAACGCATAGCGGCGCGAAATCCAGTTGCCGTCCCATTGAAACTCGCCGAATACATGCGACGACTCGCTGCCGTCGATCGAAAAATAGCTGGCGACGATGTCGCGCTTACGCTGCACTTCGGCGGCGGGAAGATTGCCGGGCCAGCCGCCGGTCGGATAGGTGACGTGATAGACGATCGGGACGCCTTTGCCGAGCGTCTGCGCGACGTGGCGGGTAATGCGCGCGGAATAGATGTGATCGGGATGCTCGATAAACGGAACGGTGTCCGGATTGAGCGTGTAGATCAGCGTCGCTTGCGCGAGTATCACTTTCAACGTGGCCGACAACGCATCGCGATCGTATTTCACGCGTACGGAGCCGTCCGCGTTCATCGGATAAGTGGAGATCGTGGCGTGCTGCTCCCACAGCAGGCCGAGCGGCACGCGGCCGCCGCGCACGGCGCCGCCGGGCAGGCGCAATTCGACCAGGCGCACCTGCGGCCGGGCCTTCAGCACCATTTGATGCACGAGCTTGCCGGCAATCGTCACGTTGGATTCGAGCCACTCGTCAGGCACGCCTGCCATGCGCGCATAGGCGAGCCGCGAGGCCCGCTCGCGCGTTTGAACATAAGCGAAGTCCCCGCCGTTGGCGCCGCCGATCAGATGCACCGTGGTGATACACCAGCCCGCGTCGAGACGCTCGCTGATGGCGGGGTCCACGAAGAGCAGATCGTCGTCGAGGTGCGCGACCACAGTGACCAGCGTGCCGGCGCCGCAATCGGCCGCGCGCGCCGTGCCTGGCAGGAAGGTGAAGAAGAAAACCGCGAGTAAAGCAGTGAAAGAATCGCGAACGAGCCTGATTGCCGGTAATCGCATAGTGATTCGAGCTCTGACGGTGAGCTCGCATCATACTGTAGCGACCGTGGCCGGCACGTTACCGAACTCACAGTCAGCGCCAGATTGCGATGCGGCGCGGGTTCAGGCCCGCGTGATGGCTTGCTCCCGTATCAGCGGAAATAGGCCTTGGTGTTTTCGTGGACGTCCGCGCGCGCGAGCAGTTCCGAAGGCGCAAGCCACACATATTCGCTGTGCTGCTCGGGCCGTCCGAGCGGTGCGGTGCCGGTAAGCGTCAGCGAATAGGCGAGCACGATGTAATGCGTCGACACGTCCGGCTCGCCCGCGAAGTTGTCGCTGTAGTGATGTTCGAACACGCCTTCGAAGCGTGCCGTCGAGCGCGCCAGTTGCGCAATGCCCAACTCGGCGTCGGCGATGCGCGTGAACGCGGCGTCGAGTGTTTCGTCTTTAAGAATGCGGCCACCGGGAACGAACCATGTGCCACGGGCAGGGCGGTTGCGGCGTCGGCCGATCAGCACGCGCCCTTGAGCATCGCTCACGATCAGATCGAATGCGACCAGGGGCGTGAGGCGGACCACGTCCAGGAAATCGATCTCGGTCAGCAGCATGTCATCTCCCCCGCTTCTCGCGCTGGTTGAGCGCCAGGTCAGCTAGTAGTCACGACGTTGATCATCGTCCCGCGTGAGCCGGCTTGAGACGCTCGTCAGAAGAAGCGCGAGCACAATTGCGCCGATCGTCGCAAAGAGAAATGCGCCGATCATCGCGGCCAGTATCAGCATCATCCATGCAAGGCCGCTCATGTTTCGGCTCCAGCGTGTTGATAGGCATGCTAACGTGCCTCCGCCTGCATACTATGTGCGCCAAGGGCCACAGAACCTGTCACATCACGCCGAACTATCGTCACATCGCGCCGCTAATGCGCCATGTAACCCTCGGGCGTGGCGACTGCGTTCCTGAAGACTTCGGCGTTGCCGGAGACGACATAGACCGGCGCGGGCGAGAGTTTCAGGCTAGCCATTCCGTCGCGGTAGGGCACGCTCGTCGCGTTGCCCATCATGTCGAACGCCGTCACTTCGCCGGTCGTGCCGGGCGCGTCGACCCGCAGCCGAAAGTCCACGCTGCGGCTCGCGTCGAAGCCGCTTTTGGCGTTCCACTTGCCGTTGTCATGCGTCCATAACGCGGTCACGATCTTGCCGCCGCCGAGCCGGCGGAACGCGTAGGCGTAGACGTCTTGGGGCAGATCCTTGAGCGGGCCGAGCGTGTCGGTGCCGTCGATGATGCGCGTCATCGCCGCCACCGCGAGCGCCGCGGGTTTCGGGCTGATGCGGGAAGGACCGTAGGCGCCTTTCGGATGATCGAGCTCGAAGAAAATGCCGTAGCCCGGCGCGGCGTCCGGCATATCCGCTAGATAGAACACGTAGGTCATGTCGGCGCCTTCTCCGAGCAAAATCAGATGCGTGCGCGCCGTCACGGCAGCCTGTGCATACAGCACGTTCGCGCCCGGATAGTTCTTGCCATACGACTGCCCGATGTCGTAGCTGATGCCGGTTTCAGTCACGAAGAGCGGCGCGCCGGGCTTCAGGTAAAGACGCATTTCGTGGCGCAGCGCCCGCATCGCGGCGGGCAACGCGCCTGGCACCGTGCCCTGATTGCCGGAATCCGCGACGCGCTCGGGCGGATGCGAGGGCGTCGTGCCGATGTCGTAGTAACCGTGAATCGTCATGCCGTCCATATAGCGGCCGATGCCAAGCGGGCCGAGCTTGCGCATCCACGTGACGTTGCCCTGCACCGACGAATAGGTCAGACCCATTACCACCGCATGCGGATCCGTCTGATGGATGCCCTCCCAGACCGCCTTGTACATGGCGATGAAATTCGCGTCCGTGTCGCGCCACGGCAGACCGCCGTCGGCGTCCGGTTCCCACGTCACCTGATAGTAGTTGTCGCGCTGTTTCGGAAAGTAAGTCATGCGAACGCGATTCGACTCGGCGCCCACCTTGGCCATGTAGTCCTTCATCTGCGCGAGCGAGGTCGGCACATAGCTGTGGGTCTCCTTGTTCGTCGGACTCGCCCATTGCGGAATGCCGTCGAGCTGGATCAGCCGCAGCAGGTCGCCGCGCCGGAAGAACGGCGTGAGCTGTTTGCTCGCGGGGTCGAACGTGCCGGTTTTTTTCGGCTCCTCCATATACCAGTTGCGATTGTCGTTGACCCACGTGAGGCCGAGAGCGGTATAGACCGGCCGATAGCCGTCGCCGTCGCAGCAGTGCTGTCCCGGCGCAAGATATGCGGCCCCCTGTCCGCCGAACCGGTGCAGATCTTCATACGGAAAACGCACGCCGGGTAACGCAGCGGACGGATCCGGCAGCACGCCGAACGTGACGATGCCCGCGGGACGCGTGCCGCGCGATTCGAACTGCCCGTGTCCGCGTTCCAGCGATGCGGACACCGCGAAGTAACCCGCCACGCTCGACGCGCAGCTCAAAGTGGACAGCGTCGCACCAGCTGCAACGGGAAAGCGTCCGCTGGCGCGCACGGCATTCCACGTGTCGCGTATCTGCCAGTTGAGCGTGTCGCCTTGTGCTGGGCGCGTGGCGAAAACCAGCGCGAACGGTTTGTTCATGGCGAAGAGACGCGTGCCATCGCTGGGCGTGTCGGCTTCGAGCAGATCGCCGCTCGCGGCCGTGGGGACCTGCGACGAAGGCGCTGAGCAACGCAGCCCTTGTCCCGGTGGCGCCTTCAGGTCCGTGGGTGTGGCGGATTGCATTGCCGCATTCGGCGCCGCGTCCTGCTTCGCGACAGACGCGGTTGCAGTATTCGCCACCGTTGGCGCCATCGCGCAACGCTTCTCCACGCCCGGTGCAGGATCGCCGAATACGCCGTTGTTGCACTCCGCGCTATTCGAGAACGATTTGACGACGTGCTGTTGCGCCGTGCCATACAGCACGTCGCGCGTGCCGTTGAAACGGCAGGTGCCGTATTCCGCCGCACACGGCGTCCACTTTCTGCCGTCCGCGGTGAATTCGCCATTGCCCACACCATTCGCTTGCGGCGCAGCATCGGCCGCAGCGCATCGACCGGCCGCGAGGCCGAGCAGGACGACGGCCGCCACCGAGGCGGCAATGCCGCTCCTCAGCCCTCGACTGCCGCCGGAAAAGCCGTCAACGCGCTTTCGCGGCGCGCGCTGTTCGCGTACATTCGACATGTGTTCCCCGTGTCGTTCGCTGTCCTTCCAAGGCAACAGACGCGTCGCCGAACTACTAGTTCACCAGGTCAAAGCCGCCTCGGCCCACCTCTCGAAGCAATGTGTTGCGGAAACCGCATAGTGTATTTCCGCAAACCGCTGGCGGAAATAGCCCGGTTGCCACTCGACACATTCCGCCACTGGCCCGTCTATTGCCGTGCCGCCTAAAGTGGTCTTATTCCCGTGTTTCACGTTTGAAACATTAATCGTCACGTTTATATCCGTGAGATCCAATAACAACCAACTAAATAATTTTGTCGCACTCTCAAGTGCTTATATTGGATGTTCGTTTTACTTATTGCCATCCCCGCGGATATATCGTCAGAAGAAACCCAAGCAGGCAAGGGGCGCGGCGGGCGCTGGAATAGCGAAGCAGGTTGCGCTCATTCTGACGTCCCGATGGGAAAAAGTCACTTCAAATCGGCATGGCGATGGATGGATCAAATTGTAACTGCGCCGTTTTCGAGTAGTCGTGGTGTGTGCGGTGGCGTACGAAATGGCGCTTTTATTTGCATTAACATTCGCAGAATGCCAATTCATTCCTATGTGGAATCGGCAATTAATTCGTTGAAAAGACGGCGGTAGTGGGGGTGTTCCGAAAATCCCTGGTTGGTCACCCTGTCCATACGCCAACATGTCTGCGCTTTCGGTCATGGCGGCTAAATGCTTGAGTGGCGGTGACTATGATGCGCTGCACAGAGGCCGGCCTCTCTGCGGCCGTCCAAGGTGAAAAGTAGATCCGTTTTCTGGTGAGAGGATGACTATGACCTGCGCGAGTCTCGAGTCCGCAATGCTGCGCTGGGTGCACGCTCCAAACAAGGGTATGCGTCGCATCGCGATACTGATGTTCAACGACTGCTCGCTGCAGGGAGCCGGGGTCGTTGCCGAGGTGTTCCAGGCAGCGAACGAAATGGCTTCGTCTGGCTCGGGTGGCTGGTTATACGACGTGTCCTTCCTGTCGGCCGATGGCGGCATGGTGACTTCGTCGTCCGCGCTGCGGGTCTGGACAGACGGGCTCGACGCGCGGCATTACGGTGGTTTCGACGCATTGTATGTGGCGGGCGGCAAAGGCGCATTCGCCGCCGCTGGCGATGAACGCCTGATCGCGTGGCTGCGCCGTGTGCGCCGCAACACCGGCATGATCCGGCCGATCGCGGAAGGCCGCGCGCTGCTCGAGGCGGCGTATGTGCCCGACAGCAAGGAAGGTGGCGACTCACAGGCGCAGCCGGTGTCGGCGCGCCAGCCGGAACAGACGGCCGATGCGGGCGATCGCCTCGAATCGATGCGAAGCGCGCTCGCCATGATCAAGCGCGATCTCGGCGGCGCCACGGCGCGTACGGTTGCCGAGCGCCTACTGGCGGACTCGTGCTCGAATCTCGCGCCGCTGCTCGGCGAAGACGGTGGCCTGAGTCCCGGCGACAAGGTGCGCGCGGCAGCTCGCTGGCTGCAAGAGAACTGCCAGCAGGCGATTTCGATCGCCGACGCGGCGCAGTTCGCCGCGATGAGCGAGCGCAACTTTCTGCGCCGCTTCAAGATGGAAATGGGCATTACGCCCTCGAGTTTTCTGTTGCACGAGCGCCTTGCGGTGACTTGCAGCCTGTTGACCGAATCGGAATTGCCGGTCGACAAGATTGCCCGGCGCACGGGTATGGGTAACGGCGACCGCCTCGCGAAAGTGTTTCGCAAGCGGATGAGAATTTCGCCGACCGAATTTCGGATTCAAAGTCGCCGACTAGTCGGCGAATAGCGCGACGGGGCCAGCCGGATCGCCGTGGCAACACGGCATCCGGTCCGTACTTCCGTCGATCTTTGGAAATTATAAGGAATGCGAATATGTCGAATCAGGGAGCTGTAGGCACCGCGTCGGTCGCCCCGACCGGTGCGGATGGCGCGACGGCAGGCGCGCGTTGCGCGCGCATCGTCCCGGTGATCCTGGCGGGCGGTTCGGGCACGCGCCTGTGGCCGGTGTCGCGGGAAAACTATCCGAAGCAACTGATCGACGTAGTCGGTTCCGACTCGCTGCTGCAAGCCACCGCGCGGCGCATGGAAGGCTTTCCGGCCGGCTGGAGCGTGGACGCATCGCCGATCATCGTATGCGGCGAAGAACATCGCTTCGTGATCGCAGAACAACTTCATGAAAATGGCGTCGACGCTCGTCTTATTGTCGAGCCGGCGCGACGCGATACGGCGCCTGCGCTGACGCTGGCGGCGTCGCTGGCGTGCGCGGACGGTAGCGACGCGATTCTCGTCGTGATGCCCGCGGATCATTCGATCGCCGACGTGCCCGCCTTGCAGGCCGCGCTGGAACTCGCGGCACGCTATGCGGATGAGGGCTCGATCGCGACGCTGGGTGTGCCGCCCACGCGCCCCGACACGGGCTTCGGTTATATCCGCATCGGTGCCGAGCTGGCGGGCGGCGGCCATGCGATCGACGGTTTCGTCGAAAAGCCCGCGGAAGAACTCGCGGCGAAGTACGTCGCGGCGGGCATGTACTGGTGGAACAGCGGCATCTTCATCGTCCGCGCCAGCGTGTGGCTCGATACGTTGAAGCGTCTGCAACCGGAAATGCACGCGGCTTGCGAACGCGCATTCACCGGTGGCCGTGTCGACGGTGCGTATTTCCGGCCGTTGGTCGACGCGTTCCTCAGTACGCCGGCGAATTCGATCGACTACGCGGTGATGGAGCGCCTGACCGAGACGGCCGAGCCGCAAACGACGGATGGCGCGGCCGCGAGCGCGCCGGCGACGCCCGCCGGCGTGGTGGTCGGACTGGATGCCGGCTGGTCGGACCTGGGTTCCTGGGACGCCGTCTGGGCCGCGATGGAGAAGGACGCCAACGGTAACGCAGGACGCGGCCGGGTGACGTTCGAAGGCGCGGTATCGAGCTACGCGCATTCGGAAGGGCGGCTGGTCGCCTGCGTCGGCACCACCAATGTCGTGGTGGTCGAAACCGCCGACGCGGTGCTGGTGGTCGACCGCTCGCACGTGCAGGACGTGAAGGGTCTGGTGTCGCGCATCAAGGCGCAGCACGCGCCGGAGGCCGACGCGCATCGCAAGGTGCGCCGCCCGTGGGGTTTCTACGATTCGATCGACCATGGCGAGCGTTTCCAGGTCAAGCGGATCGTCGTGACGCCGGGCGCGCAACTGTCGTTGCAATTGCATCACCACCGCGCGGAACACTGGGTCGTCGTGCGCGGCACGGCGCTCGTCACTCGCGGTGAAGAGCAGTTTCTGTTGAGTGAAAACGAATCGACTTACATTCCGCTCGGCACCCGCCACCGGCTCGAAAACCCGGGCAAGGTGCCGCTCGAAATCATTGAAATCCAGTCAGGCACCTATCTCGGTGAAGACGACATTGTGAGGTTTAACGACAACTACGGCCGCTGCTCCTAAACAGCACGCCGGACTCAACTGCGGACAAGAACGGCAAGAACGAGGTGACCAAAATGCGCAAGTTTCAGGATTTGCTCGCGCGGGTTTTCGATGTTGCATTGGTGTTGGCGGGAGCGGCGGTGGCGTCGCAAATCCGCTTTGATTACCTCGCTCAATCCGGGTTCTATTGGGCGCTCGTGATGTTTTCCGCGGCCTTCGCGCTGGCCATCTTTCCGGCGTTCGGCGTCTACGAATCATGGCGCGGCCGCTCCAAGCTGGTGCTGGCCGGCCAGGTGTCGCTCGCGTGGCTGATGGTGCAGGGCAGCGCGCTCGTGTTGATGTATTCGCTGCATCGGATCGACTTCGTGTCGCGGCTGTGGTTCTCGTACTGGACGGCGGTGACCGGCGGCCTGCTGATCGCGTACCGGCTGATGACGCACGCCGTGCTGGCGAGCGCGCGCAGCGCCGGGATGAATCTGCACCAGGTCGCCATTGTCGGCAGCGGCTCGCAGTGCGACGCGATCATTCGCCGGATCAACGCCGCGCCGACCACCGGTTTTCGCGCCACGGCCGTGTACAACGCGCGTCCGGACGTGTCGTCGGTCGCGAGCCCGGGCGTGCCGGTGTTCGATACCGTCGATGCTTTGGCCGGCTACATGCGGACCAACGACGTGCACGAACTGTGGCTGATGCTGTCGCTTTCCGAAGAGCCGTTGATCTGTTCGCTGGTCGGCGAATTCCGCGACGATCTGGTGAACATCCGTTTCATGCCGGACGTGCGCAGCCTCGCGCTCTTCGAGGGCAGCGGCGTGATCGATCTGCTCGGCGTGCCGGCGATCAATCTCGTGGCTTCGCCGCTGTCCGCCAGTTCGATGCTGAAGAAGGAAATTTTCGACCGTCTGTTCGCGTTGACCGCGCTGATCGCTCTTGCACCGGTCATGCTCGCCATTGCGATCGCGGTGAAGCTGTCGTCGCGCGGTCCGGTTCTGTTCAAGCAGAAACGCAAAGGCGCAGACGGTCACGTATTCACGATTTACAAGTTTCGCTCGATGCGTTTGCATATCGAGCCAAAAGGCACCGTCAGGCAGGCCACGCGCAACGATCCGCGCGTGACCAAAGTGGGCGCTTTCCTGCGCCGCACGAGCCTCGACGAACTGCCGCAATTCTACAACGTGTTGCGTGGCGACATGTCGGTCGTAGGACCGCGTCCCCATGCACTCGAGCACGACGACCTCTATCAGAAAGTGGTCGCGGGCTATATCAATCGCTACCGCATAAAACCGGGGATTACGGGGTGGGCACAGATCAACGGTTTTCGTGGCGAAACCGACCGCATCGAAAAGATGGAACGTCGTGTCGAACATGACCTGTATTACCTGGGCCATTGGTCGTTCGCACTCGACATGCGGATTATCGGCGCGACGATAGTCGCCGGACTGGTGCATCGAAACGCTTATTAGTTGTTAAAAACGCTACGCGCTTTCTACTTTGAGGAAAAACGCCGTGGCACAAGGAGGAAACATCATGAGCTCGCTTGGTCTACGCACGGGAAGTCTCCTGGTTTTCGCTACTGCAACGTTGATTTCCGGATGCGGCATCGCTCCGGGTCAGCGGATGGTCACGCCTGCCGCAATTCAGGACACGGGTGGTGATTACAGTACTGAAGCGGCATCGCAACAGCAGATCCCGATTACCGATATCAACCTCGCGCTGCTGCGCAAGATGAACCAGGCTCAGACGAGCTCGGCGCTGCCGCCGGCAACGGTCGCGTTGTTCGGCAAGCCGGCCGTTTACAAGGTCGGCCCCGGCGACGTGCTGCAGATCGTCGTATGGGATCACCCGGAACTAGCTGCCGCACTCGGTCAGCCGGCACAGAACACGAAGACGACGGATGCCGCACCTGGCTTCCTGATCGACGAAAACGGCGATGTGCAGTTTCCGTACGCAGGCACCGTGCATGTGGCGGGCAGGGACGTCGCCTCGATCCAGAAGGACCTGGCGAAGCGTCTGAGCAAGGTGTACCAGAAGCCGGAAGTGACGGTGCGGGTGGCCTCGTTCCGCGCGCAGCAGGTTTACGTCGACGGTGAAGTGCGCACGCCTGGCTCTCAGGCTGTCAACGACATTCCGATGTCGCTGACGACCGCGATCAGCTTGAGCGGCGGCCTCAGCGCGAATGCGGATCGCAGCCGCGTGGTGTTGATCCGCAATGGCGTCCCGTATCAGCTCAATCTCGACGATCTGATCAAGCGTGGCAAAAATCCGTCGGACATCTATCTGCAACCGGGCGACATGCTGCGGGTGGCGTCGCGCGAAGACAGCGGTGTCTACGTGATGGGCGAGGTCAACAAGCCGGCGACCATCCTGCCGATGCGCAACGGCTCGTTGACGCTTTCGCAGGCGATCTCCGACAGCGGCAGCTTCGACTCGAACACGGCCGCGGCCCGGCAACTGTTCGTGATCCGCAACTCGACGAGCGAAGCGCCTGAGGTGTACCACCTCGACGCGACCTCGCCGGTGTCGATGGTGCTCGCCAATCAGTTCGAACTGCAGCCGAAGGACGTGGTGTATGTCGGTCAAGGCGGGCTGGTCCGCTTCAACCGTGTGTTGAACCTGCTGCTGCCGGCGATCAATGCGGCTGTGACGGGCGCCGTCCTCGCGAAATAGTAACCGTACAACGTGATCTTGAACCGCCGGGCTTTGTTGGGTGAAGAAAATGGCAATCAACTTTGAAAACCGTTACACCGACGTGTCCGGTCCGGACGAGCTTCACTTGTCGGACTATCTGCGGACGATCGTGCGAGGTTGGCGCACGATCGTGATGGTGACGCTGATCGCGCTCGCGCTGGGGTGCGCGTACGCTTTCCTCGCGCCGCCGACGTACCGCGCGGATGTGCTGTTTCACGTCGAGGACAAGACGGCGAATGCCAATGCGAACGGCAAGGATTCCTTGCCGCCGCTCACCGGCATGTTCGACACCAAGCCTTCGACGGCGGCCGAGATCGAGTTGCTGAAGTCGCGGCTCGTCACGGAAGAAACCGTCAAGAAACTGCACCTCGATATCACGGCTACGCCGCGCTATTTTCCGCTCATCGGCGGAATGATTGCGGGGTTGGTGAACGGGCAATGGGGCTTCAAGTTGCCGCAGTTCATCAACCTGTCGGGCTATGCATGGGGTGACGAGAGCATTTCGGTGTCGCGGTTCGACACCTCGAAGGAAATGTACGACGCGACTTTCACGCTGATTTCCGGCAATGACGGGTCGTACGTGCTGCGGGACAAGAACGGTATTGCGATTCTGTCGGGGAAAGTCGGCGAAACCGTGGAAACGGATACCGCCGACGGCCCGATCACGTTGCGCGTCGACAAGCTGGTCGGCGCCGCCGGCTCGCGTTTCGAATTGCAGCGCGCGTCGACGCTGAGCACCGTGGACCGTTTGCAAAAGGCTTTGTTGGTGCAGGAAACCACGCTGCAATCCGGCGTGATCCGCGCGAGCCTTGAAGGCGGCGACGCCGGCCTGACGGCCGCGATCGTCAACAGCATGGCGCGCGAGTTCGTGCGTCAGGATGTGGAGAGCCGGTCGACCGAGGCCGAGCACATGCTGGCCTTTCTCGATCAACAACTGCCGGGCTTGCGCAAGGAACTCGACGACGCCGAGCAACGCTACAACAAGTTCCGCAACACGCACGGCACGGTCGATCTGGGCGAAGAAAGCCGCCTGCTGCTGCAACAGATCGTCGATAACAAGACCAAGCTGATGGATCTGCAGCAGCAACGCGCGGAGATGTCGCAACGCTTCACGGCGAATCACCCGGCGGTGGCCTCGCTCGACGCGCAGATCGCCGCGTTGCAAGGCGCGGCAGCCAACATGAATCGCAGCGTGGCGGTGATGCCGGATACGGAGCAAACCGCATTGCGGCTGCTGCGCGACGTGCACGTCGACACGGAGCTGTACACGAATCTGCTGAATAGCGCGCAGCAACTGCGCGTGGCGAAAGCGGGACAAGTGGGCAACGTGCGCGTGGTCGACTTCGCCGAAGCACCTGATGAACCGGTGCGTCCGAAGCGCGTGATCGCGATCCTGATCGCGCTCGGCGGCGGCCTCGTGCTCGGCATTCTGCTGACCTTCTTCAAGCGCGCCATGTACGGCGGCGTGGAACGTCCGGATGAACTCGAAGGCATGCTCGGCGTGCCGGTGTTCGCGGTCGTGCCGCGCAGCCAGACCCAGTTGAAGCTGCAGGAAAACGTCATGCTGCGCCGTCGCGGGCTGCATGTGCTGGCGCAGCAGGCGCCGGAAGACATCGCCGTGGAAGGCGTGCGCAATCTGCGCACCTCGTTGCAGCTCTCGCTCGATCACGCCGAGAACAACGTGGTGATGATCACCGGCTCGCGGCCCGATTCCGGCAAGTCGTTCCTGTCGGTGAATCTGGCGGCGCTGGTGGCGTCGGCGAACAAGCGCGTGCTGATCATCGACGGCGATATGCGGCGCGGTGACGTGCATTCGCATTTCGGTGTCGCGCATCAGCCGGGTCTGTCCGACGTGCTGAGCGGCGGCGATCTGAGCTCGATGATCCAGCGCGACGTGTTGCCGGGTCTCGACGTGCTCGCCAAGGGCACGCTGCCCTCGCATCCGGCGGAACTGCTGATGAGCAAGCGCTTCGAAACGATGCTCGAAGAACTGAAGTCGCACTACGACCTCGTGATCGTCGACACGCCGCCGGTTCTGGCGGTGACCGACTCGACGGTGATCGGCAAGTACGCGGGCACGACGCTGCTGGTGGTGCGCCACGGCCGCCATCCGCTCAACGAGGTCATGGAGACGGCCAAGCGGCTGCGCAATGGCGGCGTGGGGCTCAGAGGCGTGCTGCTGACGGATGTGCCGCAGGAAGGCGCGTTCCTCGGCTCGGGCTATCAGGGCGGCTACTACGGCTACGACAGCATTGCCGGCTGAGAGAGCGGCCGACTGCCGGCCGTGCAGCAAAGTTTGTGGCACTCGGATTGCAAAAGTTAACGAGGAGAAGGCTCCATGAAACGTAAGGTCGCGCTGATCACCGGCATCACTGGACAGGACGGGTCGTATCTGGCGGAGCTGCTGCTCGCCAAAGACTACGACGTACACGGCATCAAACGCAGGTCATCCCTGTTCAACACAGACCGGATCGATCACCTTTATCGCGATCCTCACGATCCGGACCAGCGCCTCTTTCTGCACCACGCGGATCTGACCGACTCGACCAGCATTCTGCGCGTGATCCAGCGCGTCGAGCCGGACGAGATCTACAACCTCGCCGCGCAGAGCCACGTCGCGGTGTCGTTCGAGGAGCCGGAATACACGGCCAATGCGGACGGCCTCGGCGCCTTGCGGATTCTCGAAGCGATCCGGATTCTCGGCTTGCAGGAGAAGACGCGCTTCTATCAGGCTTCGACCTCGGAGCTGTACGGCCTCGTGCAACAGGTGCCGCAGTCGGAGACTACGCCGTTCTATCCGCGCAGCCCGTATGCCGTCGCCAAGCTGTTCGCGTACTGGACCACGGTCAATTATCGCGAGGCTTACGGCCTCTATGCCTGCAACGGGATTCTGTTCAACCACGAATCGCCGGTGCGCGGCGAGACCTTCGTGACGCGCAAGATTACGCGCGCCGTTGCGCGTATCGCGGTGGGCATGCAGAAGACCTTGTATCTCGGCAATCTGTCGGCGCTGCGCGATTGGGGCCATGCGCGCGACTATGTGGAAATGCAATGGCGCATGCTCCAGCAGGAACAGCCGGAGGATTATGTGATCGCCACCGGCGTGCAGTACAGCGTGCGTCAGTTCGTGCAGCACGCTGCCGCTGAACTGGGCGTCACCGTGCGTTTCGAAGGCACCGGCGTGGATGAAGTCGGCATCGTCGAGAAGGTGGAAGGGCGCGAGATCAGGATGTCGCCGGGCGACGTGATCGTGCGTGTCGATCCGCGCTACTTCCGGCCCGCCGAGGTCGAGACGCTGCTCGGTGATCCGTCGAAGGCGCATGCGAAGCTCGGCTGGCGGCCGACCACCTCGTTCGAGTCGCTCGTCAAGGAAATGGTGCGCTCGGATTATCAGATTGCACGACGTGACGCGCTCGTCACGCTGGCCGGATTCACGGCGCTGGAACATCACGAGTAACTTGCGATGAACAAACAAGCACGCATCTTCGTCGCGGGCCACCGCGGCATGGTCGGCTCCGCGCTGGTCAGGCGTCTCGCCGCCGAGGGGTATCAGAACGTGATCACCCGCTCGCGCAAGGAGCTCGACCTCACGGATCAGGCGGCCGTGAATCGCTTCTTCGAAAGCGAAAAGATCGACGTGGTGCTGCTCGCGGCCGCGCGCGTGGGCGGTATTCTCGCGAACGCGACGCAGCCGGGCGAGTTCATCTATGAAAACCTGGTGATCGAAACCAACGTGATCCATGCCGCGTACCGCGCCAAAGTCGAACGGCTAGTGTTCTTCGGTTCGTCGTGCATCTATCCGAAGCAATGTCCGCAGCCGATCCGGGAGGAGTACCTGCTGACCTCGCCGCTGGAGCCGACCAACGACGCCTACGCGATCGCGAAGATCGCCGGCCTCAAACTGTGCGAAGCGTACAACCGCGAGTACAACACGCAGTACGTCGCGTTGATGCCGACCAATCTGTACGGCCCGAACGACAACTACGATCTGAAGAGCAGTCACGTGTTGCCGGCGCTGGTGCGCAAGGCGCACGAAGCGAAGCTGAATGGCGACGCCGCTTTGACGGTGTGGGGATCGGGCACGCCGCGCCGCGAGTTCCTGCACGTCGACGATCTCGCCGCGGCCACGCTATTCGTTCTCGAACACAACGTGACGGAGGGCCTCTTCAACGTCGGAGTGGGCGAGGACCTGTCGATTCGTGAACTCGCCGAATGCATCTGCAAGGTCGTCGGTTTTGAAGGCGAGCTCGTATTCGACGCCTCGAAACCCGACGGCACACCGCGCAAGCTGCTCGACGTCTCGCGCCTCGCGCAAATGGGCTGGCAGGCCACGATCGGTCTGGAGGACGGAATCGCATCCACGTACCGGGACTTCGTCGAATCACACGCTGGTTCGACACCGGCTGCCGCCATCGAGGCCTAGGCGCGCGGCTTTGGAGTAAAGGACCGCTTGGGACGCTGTGCATGCGCAGGACGCGCAACGCACGCAGGTCGATTTTTCGAGGAGTGGCATAAAAATGACAGCGTCAGTCACGATCTTCCACAACGTCGTGTGGTCGCGCCACAAGGGTGTCGTGTTTTCCGCCTTGCATAACATTTCGGCTTCCGGAGCGATTCGCTATTCGATGGTGCAGATCGCGGATACGGAGCACGACCGCGTCGGCTTTTCCGACGTCGATTACTCGTTTCATCGCTATCCGATGCAAAAGCTGTTCGACGGCTGCTACGAAGACGTGCCCACCATGAAACTGATCGCACGGCTCACGTGGGAAGTCTTGCGCACCAAATCGGATTTGATCGTGCTGCCGGGCTATCACCGCCCGGAATACTGGGCGATGCTCGCGGCGTGCATCGTGACCGGCAAACGGCGTGCGGTGTTCTGCGACTCGACCGCGCGTGACCGGCCTAAAAAGCTGCTGACGTCGATTCCGAAGCGCGTGTTTTTCTCGCTGTGCGATGGCTATTTCGGCTTCGGCGAGCGCAGCCGCGAGTATCTGCTGTCGCTTGGCGCGAAGCGCGACAAGATTTTCGTGCCGTGTCAGGCCGCGGCGATGCCGGGTTCGTTTTCGCCGGAACGTGCGCTGGTCGAGCGGGTCGCCGCTCGTGCGGGTAATCCGCCGGTGTTTCTGTTCGTGGGGCGTTTGTCCGAAGAGAAAGGTATCGGCACGCTGATCGAGGCGCTCGCCGGATTACGGCGGCGTATTCCGGCGGCCAAGCTGCGCATTGTCGGCACCGGCCCGATGTGCGAAGCGTTGCATGTCAAGGTGGCTGAGCTCGAACTCGGCGACGCGGTGACGTTCGTCGGCAGTCTGCAGGACGAGCCGCTTACACGGGAATACTACGGCGCCACCTGCATGGTGCTGCCGAGTTACAGCGAGCCTTGGGGACTGGTGGTCAACGAGGCGCTCGCGCATGGTTGCCCGGCTGTGGTCAGTGAGAGTTGCGGCTGCGTGCCGGAACTGGTGATCGACGGGGTGAGCGGCTATGCGTTTACACCGGGCGATGTCGCCGGCCTGCAACGCACCATGCTCAAGGCAATGGAGGCCTTCGCCGACGCGGGCGGCACCGCGCGCCGGTGCATGGATGTGATTCGCCGTTTCGATCCGCCTTCCGCGGCTGCCAACATCGCCCGCGGCTGCGCACTGATGTTGAGCGACTGAGTCGCTCCGCCCCCAGCCACGTCGCGCGCATCACGCCCTAACTTGTTCTGGCAGCCACGATGAAGATATTGATTTACGGCATCAACTATGCGCCTGAGCTGACGGGAGTGGGCAAGTACACGGCGGAAATGGCCGTGCTGCTGGCGAGCCGCGGACATGAGGTGCGCGTGGTGTGCGCGCCGCCGTACTACCCGGAGTGGCGAGTTGGGGAGGGCTACGCGTCGTGGCGGTATCAGCACGAGACGCGCGACGGCGTGGCGATCTGGCGCGCGCCGCTCTGGGTGCCGGCGCGTCCGAGCGGCCTGAAGCGGATGCTGCATCTCGCGACCTTCGCGGCGACCTCGCTGCCGCTGCTCGTACGGCACGTGCTGTGGCGCCCCCACGCGGTCATGCTGATCGCACCGACCTTGATGTGCGCGCCGGGTTCGCTGATGCTCGCACGCATCACGCGCGCGCGAGCGTGGCTGCATATTCAGGACTACGAGGTCGATGCGGCATTCGATCTGGGATTGCTGAAAAGCTCGTTCGCGGCCCGCACCGCACGCTGGGTGGAAAGCGCATTGCTGCGGCGCTTCGATGCGGTGTCGTCGATCACGCGGCAGATGAGCGCGCGCGCGACGACCAAGGGCGTCGACGCGTCACGGGTTGTTTGCCTGCCCAATTGGGTGGACGTGTCGACCATCTTTCCGCTTGCGCGGCCGAGCGAATTCCGGCGTTTGCTCGGGATTCCTGCCGAGCAGAAAGTGATTCTTTATTCCGGCAACATGGGCGCGAAGCAGGGCATCGAAACGCTTGCGGATGCGGCTGTCGCGCTGGCCGCACGCACGGACCTCACCTTCGTGTTCTGCGGCAGCGGCGCCGCGAAAGAGAGTCTGGTCGCGCGCTGCTCAGGATTGACGAATTGCGTGTTCTTGCCGCTGCAACCGGTGGACCGCCTGAACGAACTGCTCAACCTCGCCGACATTCACGTGCTGCCGCAACGCGGCGACGCGGCGGATCTCGTCATGCCGTCCAAGCTCACGGGCATGTTCGCGAGCGGACGCGCGACCGTGGCGATGGCGCGTCGCGGCACGGCGCTCTACGAAGCCGTGGCACCGCGTGGCGTGGTCGTGCCGCCGGACAACGTGAAAGCGCTGGCGGCGGCGATCACGGTGCTGGCGAGCGACGCGGAACGGCGCACGGCACTCGGCAAGGCGGCGCGCAATTATGCGGAGCGCGCGCTCTCGCCGGAGTCGACGATTCGCGCCTTCGAGGAACGGCTCGCGATGCTGTTGCTTGAGGTGGACGGTAAACGCGGCAAAGGCGAAGCGCCGTCTTTCGGCGCGCGGCCTTCAGGTGCTGCAGCGAGGCGCCGGCGAAAACCGGCTACTGCGGAGGAAGCCGCGCCGGATTGATCCGGCGCGCGGCCCTTGTCATGAAGGCGATCTCACCACGGAGAACGGTAGACACCCTGCTTGCTGGCGTAGGGGTCGGTATAGGTGGCTCTCGCGGCGCCTTCGGGCGTCAGACCGTCGGCCGCATTCGGCCGTCCCGGCTGGCCGGCTACACGGACCTGGCCGTTGGCCGCAGCCGGCGCTTTGCGCTGGCCTTTGCCCTTGCCCACCGCCGGTTGCGCAGCCTGATCACCGCCCAGCACCGTCATGCGTTGCGAGTCGAGCAGCGCGGCGCGTTGGGCGTCGTTGGTATTGCCTTGCGCGCCGGCGGTGCCGTATGGGTTCGGGGCACCGAGCAGGCCTTGCTCGCTGCTGCGGTGCGCGGCGCGCCGGTCGGCGGGAAGCTGTGCGTTCAGACCGTAACCGTTGGCCGCCGTCGCGGCGGGAGGGCGGGCGGCCGTGGCGGGATTGGGTGCGGCGTTCTGTGCGAACGCCGGCATCGCGCACGATGCGATCGCGAGAAACGTCCAGGTAGCGGTGTGTCGAAGCGAGGTCATCATCTCATTCCCCAGGGAAATGCTGTCGGGATAAAGCTATCGTGCGCCAACCGGTACGCGTGTAGCCGCCAAAACGCTTGCCCTCACAGCCACCGCGCGAAGTCGAGCCAGGCGTGGCAACATAATGTGAGAGGTTTGCCTGGCATGCCTGCGTATGTTTACCACTGTTCGTGGTTCGGAGAAAGCTGATGGGTAACGTAGCCGACGATCCACACGTCGGGCGCATGCCGCAAGCCGAGTGCGCGCGCGAAGACGGCCGCGTCATCGATCTGTCGCAGGCCGGAAAAGGAAACTATCAGGCCAAGCGCGGCGCGCTGATCGAGCTCATCTGGTTCGTGCTGGAAGCCTGTGTGATCAACAACAAACTGCTGCCGTTCTCAGGTGTGCGCGTTGCGTTGCTGCGACTGTTCGGCGCAAAGATCGGTACAGGTTGCCGATTCGTGCATCCGGTGCGCGTGAAGGCGCCGTGGAATCTCGAGGTGGGCGACAACTGCTGGTTCGGTGTCGATGTGTGGATCTACAACCAGACGCTGATTCGCATCGGCTCGAACGTGTGCATTTCACAGGGCACGTTCCTCACCGCGGGCTCTCACGACATGAGCACGACGATGGATCTGCACGTCGCGCCGATCATCATCGAGGACGGCGTCTGGATCACTTCGAAGTGCGTCGTGCAAATGGGCGTGACCATCGGCCGCTCGGCGGTCGTGACACCTTTGTCGGTCGTGCATCGTTCGCTGGAAGCGGAGGGCGTGTACGGCGGAAATCCTTGCCGCTTTATCAGGAACCGGTTCGATTCCGTGACCTGAACCACAGACATAGAACCACAGCGTTTTGTACGCTGGGAGGCCGAGGTCGTTTTGCCGGAATGTCGACTGCCACAATGGGATTGCCGCGCTGCGGGATGAGCGGCGTTCGTGGCAGCACCAATGCAAGTTCCGGCCGCGACGTTTGCGTGGCCTGGTTGCCAGCTCCGCTTGGCGAACCGTGACGCGCTCAGGAAATGCGTGAAGCAGATGGGGAGTAGCGGATGTTCATCGATACGCGTACTGTTGAACAAAACACGGTCATTGAAACGACCGTCTGCATCATCGGCGGAGGCGTGGCGGGAATTACGCTCGCGCTCGAAATGTCGAGGGCGGGTATCGACGCCTGCATGCTCGAAAGCGGTGGTTTTGGTCCTGACGACGCAACCCGCGACCTCTATCGCGGCGAGAACATCGGGCTGCCCTACACGTTCGCGGACGGCTCGCGCAGCCGCTATTTCGGCGGCAGCAGCAACTGCTGGGGCGGCTGGTGCCGTCCGCTCGATCCCTGGGACTTCGAAAAGCGCGACTGGATTGCGCACAGCGGCTGGCCGTTCGGTCTCGACGAACTGGAGCCTTACTATGCGCGCACGCATGAACTTCTGAAGCTCGGTCCGCAGAATTTCGACCCTGCTTACTGGGAGCAGGAGATCGGGCGTCAGGACGTGCGCCGTCTGCCGCTCGCCACCGGCGACATGCGCGATACCGTCGCGCAGTTCAGCCCGCCGGTGCGCTTCGGCAAGGTGTATCGCGAGGAACTGTCGCGCTCGACACGGGTGCGCGTGTTCCTTCATGCGAACGTGCTCAATATCGACGCGGATGCGCAAGGCACGACGATTTCCAGAGTGAAGGTGGCCACCATCAGCGGCCGCGCGATGTCGGTGAGCGCGCGGATTTTCGTGCTGGCCACGGGCGGCATCGAAAACGCGCGCCTACTGCTTGCGTCGAACAACGTGCAGGCTGCGGGGCTCGGCAATGCCAACGATCTGGTCGGCCGCTACTTCATGGACCATCCGCGGATGATGTCGGGCAAGGTGCGCTTTCGTCCGGGCATCGCGCGCAACAAGCTGTACGACATCAAGTATCACTACCAGAATGTGGCGGTCTCCGCGCACGGCACGAAGATCTCGTCCCAGTTCGCGCCGAAGCAGGAGTGGATGGAACGCGAGAAGCTGCTCAATTCACGCGTGTGGCTCTATTCGAAATGGTACGGCGAAGGCAGTGCGGGTTCCGAGGCGTTGATCCGTTTCAAGGAAGCGCTGATGGGCAAGGACCAGCCCGGCCGCAGCGTGAAGCGCGACATCGAGACCATGATCGCGCACCCGCTGCACACCGTCGGTTTCGGTTTGACGCGGCTGTTGCAATGGCCCGCGCTGATCACCGACGTGACGCTGCAGGCCATCGTCGAAGCGGAGCCCAATCCGGATAGCCGCGTCACGTTGTCGGCCGACAAGCGCGACCACTTCGGCATGCCGCGCGTGCGGGTGGAGTGGCGACTGGGCGACCAGGTGCAGCGCACTTTCGATAAAACGTTCCAGTTGCTCGCGCAGGAATTGCAGATGGCGAACGTCGCCGACGTCACGCTCGATGCGCCGCTCGAAGGCCGGACGTGGCCGGTGAAGCTGGAAGGCACGTGGCACCACATGGGCACCACGCGCATGCACGATTCACCGCGCGAGGGCGTGGTCGATCGTGATTGCAAGGTGCACGGGATCAGCAATCTGTACATTGGCGGCAGCTCGGTGTTTCCGACTGTCGGCGCCAATTTTCCGACCATCACGATTGCCGCGTTGTCGCTGCGTCTCGCCGGTCATTTGATGCGACAGCTGGATGTGCCGGACGCCGTAGGCAGTACGCGAACCGAAGCCGCGAACAGTGCGACCATGTCGCTCCAGACGCCGCCTCAAGTCGAGACGTTGCCGATCGCAGCCTCGACTTTGACGCCGGTGATGAAAGAGCAGTGAGCGTTTGATGAAGACGAACGAAGATGGCGCGCACGAGGCGCGCCATCTTCGTTTTGAGTGTGAGGCCTTCAGGCCGTGGAATGCCGCCGGTGATCAGCGGCTTTGCTGGGTTGCTTCGCGCAGCGTGGTGAGGGTGTTGTCGTTTTCACGCACGTCGTCGTGGCCGCCCTTGGTCTCGAGCAGGGCAGTCAGCGCGCTGACCATGGTCTCGACACGGAAGCGCGCATTGAATGTGCGGGCCGCCTGTGCGCGCATCGCCTCGCGAGCCGTGTCGTCCAGTTCGAGCCAGCGCACGAGATTCTTTTCCGTCCCGTCGACGGTATCCGCGGCCACCAGCCCCGCGCCGTCCGCTTCGATTTCGCGCCACACGTTGACCTTGTCGGAGATCAGCGCCGGCAGTCCGCAGCCGAGCGCCTCCGCTACCGCCACGCCGAAATTTTCCTGATGCGACGGCAGAACGAACACGTCGCTCGCATGAAAAGCGCCCCACTTGAGTTCGCCTTGCAGCATGCCCGGCAGGCTCACGCGATGCGCGATGCCGGCCGCCTGCGCCTGGGTGCGCAGCGTCGAGGCCCAGCCGGTTTCGTCTGGACCGGCGATCACGAGATGCAGCGCCGGATCGCGGCTGGCAACGCGTGCGAAGGCCTCGATCAGCAGATCGCAACCTTTCTTCGCATGCACGCGGCCGAGGAACAGCACGATGCGTTTGCCGCGCAGGCTCGGTATGGATTTGAGGAAGGTTTCGCGCAGCGGTGCGGCTTCGAGTTGCGGCACCGTCGTGCCGAACGGCACGATCCGTTCATGCGCGCGGTACAGCCAGAACGACTGGCGCGCCCGCGTACGTTCTTCTTCGGTTGTGAAGATGACGGCGCGCGCGTCGCGCAACACGCGATATTCGGCCCACGGCCAGTACAGCCACTTCTTCAGATGCTTGAGCGGATAGGCCTCTTTGAACCACGGGTCCAGCATGCCGTGCACATACACGTAATACGGCACCTCGCTCTTGTGCAGCGCTTTCCATGCCGCGAAGCCGTGGTATTGCCACAAGCCGTGGACGATCACCGCGTCGAAGCGCTTCGCGTTGTCGGCAAGCCACGGCGCGAGGCGTTCGCTGAAGCTGTAGCGGCCATTGGTCGGGCCGAAGACGTGGAGCGGAAAGGGGAAGGCCGCAAGGTAGGCGTCGCTGGGGGCATCGCAAGTCGCCACTTCGATCTCGTGTCCGGCCTCCCGCATCGCCATGCCGCTGCGGCGGACGCCTTCAACGGGACCGCCGGCGCGTGGGTCGACGCTTGCAAGCAGGTGGAGAATTTTCATCGGGCGATATTCGGTCGGTTGGAGCGATGCCTGGGCGGCGTATGCGGGACGAGCGCACCGAACTGGCCGGCGTCGGACGAGGAGCCGGCCGTGCGCGACACGCCGAGCGTGGACGTGAGGTCCGCGCGGCCCATGCCCGGCTGGATCCGGCCGGGCAATTCCGGCATTGCTTCCGGGCGCACGTAAGGCGGCCTGCGGAAGCGCCGCGCGCGCGCCGGCAACGCGCGCTGCAAACGCGCGTGGGTGGCGATCATCAAGCCGAGCGCGACGCCGAATATGAGGCCAGAAAAACGCGGCCCAAGCGGATTGCCGCCGATCGACGTGGCCGGCAGCGCGGCAAACAGCATGATGGCGCGCCCGAGCACCGGCAGCATGGGTGCGTCGGGCACGACGGAGCGCCAGTAGCGATACGAGAAGAAGCAGATCGCCAGTGCGGCGAGCGTGGCCAACGGCATGCCGATGCCGAACAGCAGGCCGCCCGCGAAGAACTGATAGACCCAGAAATTGTGGCCCGCGGCCCATTCGTTGATCGCGTAAAAGTCCTTCTCGCTGATCTGGCCGGCGAGGTCAGGCAGATAGACCGGCGAGTAGCGATAGTAGTGGCCGTAACCTTCGCCGAACAACAAGGTCTCCGGCTGCGCGGTGACCTGATCGTACTGGTCGCGCATTTCCGCGAGACGCGTGATCGTGGTCGGATCCTTGCCGGAGCGGGTTTCCTCGGAGAAGAAAATGCGCTGCGTCCAGTGCTCGGCGACGGTCGGGAAAGTCAGGGCCGCGACGCCGGCCATGCCGGCGAGCACGGCGCCGATGATCATGGTGCGGCTCATTGCGCGCCAGATATGCCGGATCGACGGCGCGCTCAGTCCCATGGCGATCAGGAACAGCAGCACCGTGCCGACCATCACGCTGCGGGTCACGCTCAACAATTCGATGACGACGCTCAGCGCGAAGATCGACACGGTAAAGAGCGAAAAACGCTTTGCCACGATGAATTCGTGGAGCAATACGCCTTGCAAACCCAGCAGCGTCACGGAGAGGATACGGAAGCGCACGTCGTCGAGACCGCCGCCCGTCGCCATGCCGTAGACCATGGTGAACACGAGGCTGATGACGTTGGCGACGAACAGGGCTTTTTCGAACTGGGCGATGCGGAATTCGCTCCACGGGCGGCACGCCACGAGGTAACCCAGCATGAAGAGAGTGAACGGCAGCAGCGTTCGTAAATAGTTGCCGGTGTCGTTATCCTGAACCAGTTGGGCGACGATGCTGCCGAACACGCACAGGATCAAGCTCCAAGTGACGACCGAGCGCAGCCGCGAGCGCTCGTGAAAACGCGGCGCGATGAGAAGAAGGGCAATCCCTGCGGCGATCGCCGGCAGGACGAAGATGAACTGCGCGAAGTGACCCGTATTCGCGTCGGTCGCCTTATAGTCGAACGCAAGCGGCAGCAGAAAAAACCATATCCAGGGCGTTGCATACTGGTGGCGCATTACCGAGTTCCTCCCCGTCACCGTCGTTTCGCCGTCGGTCTACAGTGGACGGTCTCGCATCGGGTTATTTTGAAGGAATCTGCACGCCTGTTAGTGGGCTGGACCGCATTCGTCGACCATTGCCTGGGTTCTGGCGGTCGCGGAAAGCGTAAGCTCTGCAAGACGCGCGCACACTTGCGTATGTTGTCGGTCAATGCCTTGAAGTTGGCGCGCACGCACGCTTGCCGACACCGAAGATGCAAAAAGGGACATGGGCCCGCGAGAGACGACCGCAATCTTGCATGACCGCATTTGCATGGGACCGGAGCACAACATGAAGTTATTCGGCGGGGCGGGACCCACAAAAGCCGGACGGGCGATCGAACTCGACTTCGTCCGCGGCATCGCGATCATCATGGTGATGGGCTTTCACTTTCATGCTGTACATACCGGCAATTACCTCATCCAGATTATTGAGTACCCACTGAAGAGTTTCGGCCGTGAAGGCGTGAACCTGTTTTTCACGTTGAGCGGTTTTCTGGTGGGCGGTCTGCTGCTTCGACAGTACGCCGAAACAGGACAGGTCGATGCACGGCGCTTTATCATCCGCCGGATTTTCCGCATCTGGCCCGCGTATTACGTGCTGATCGTCTTCCATGTGCTGGCCGGCCGCCACCCGTGGAATACCTTCCTGTTCCAGAACCTGACCCACCTGCAAAACTATCTGGGCACGTCGATTACGCAGACGTGGAGTCTGGCGGTCGAAGAACACTTTTATCTGGTACTGCCGGCGCTTCTGCTGGTGTTTGCGCGTTGGCGTCTCGGCGCGTGGACGATCGTCAGCGTGCTTACCGGCATCTGCGCGGTGGTGCTCACGGCGCGTTGTTTCGCAGTGGCGGGCGGTAATCTCGATGGGGCGTTTGCTTACACGCAATACCGTATCGACAGCTTGCTGGTGGGCGTGATTCTTTCCGCGATCTACTGGATGAAACCCGGTGTCTACCATCAGCTCGCCAAGCGCAAGTGGCTGTTGATCTTCAGCGTCGTCCTGCTCTGCGCATGGCTCGCTTTCGCCACCAAGAACCTCGCACTGGATGAAAGCATCGGCTACACGATTCAAGCGCTTGGCTTTGCTGCGCTGATCGTGCTGGTGCTCGAATACTCCGGATCGCTGCGTAAATCGTGGATCTATCGCGGCGTGGCGTGGATCGGCCTCTATTCGTACGGTATTTACTTGTGGCATTCGCTCGCGCTCGCGCCGGGCGACATGCTGATTCGTAAAGCGACCGCGCTGGGTTTTGCGCCGAGCCTCATTTGGGTCGTCGCGCTTACGGCGCAGTTTGCGATCGCGATTGCGATCGGCTATGTGACCACGCGTGCTATCGAGTATCCGTTCCTGTTGATGCGCAATGCACTGTTCCCAGAAAAGCGCAGCAGTTCGGTGCGCGAGGAAGTGCCCGCTGCTGCTGCGGGTGGGCAGTTATCCTGAGCGTGCATGCATGCCGCTCTGCGTGGCGGTCCGGCGCACTGGCGTGTACTGACACTACGGTCGGTTTGGCACAAGGTAACGGGGAATCGGACCCACTCGCCACTGGAATTTCTGCGCGGTAATCGTGACCGGTGTGTCGACGCCTTGCCAGTCGCGCAGAATATATTTTCCAGGCGGCAGGCTGACTGATGCAACGCGCTGCTTGCCGTCGACCGTCCAGCCGACGATAACTGGATCATCGGTTCCGTATTGATACGCCTTGAGGTTCTCCTCGTCGACGAGCGCTCTTGCCCAGTTACGCTTGCCGAGCGTGCTGCTCAATACGGACGCCGCGACGAATGCGGGTTTGGGTGTCAGGTCGTGATGCAGCAAGCCAAAATTATGTTCGATGTTGTTGAGGTCGGTGCCGTCGTCGACAAAGTCATACCAGAACATGACGCGAACTGTGCCATAGCGTCGCGATAGCAAATAGCTGCGCACCAGATTGGCCGCCTGCGTGGCCTCATCCTGCCCCGGCTCTTTAGGATTCACAGGCCAGCCGAACTCGGTCACCCAAACTTGCAGAGGTCGGCCGTCTGCTTTCACACGGTCGGCAGTGAAGTTTTTCAGGTAGGGCCACACCGTCGGAATGCTCACGGAGTCGATTGGAGCGCCTTCGGTTTTGTAACCCCTTTCTGGCGTATTCGGCGACATATAGGGGTGTACGCTAAATCCGGTCTGATCGTTCAGTCCTCCTTCCTTGAGTAAACCGACAACACAGTCGCCGCCGGGGCCGCCGCCCGAGCCGCCACCGCCGCAGGAAATGACCGACGCATCGGCGTTGACATCCTTAACGGCGCCGAACGTTTCCCATAGTAGGGAAAGGTAGGCGGCGTAGCTGATCTTGTTGAAGTCCGGCTCATTCCACACCTCCCAATGTTTAACTATTCCGCCGTAGGGAGCAGTCACAGCATCGTCACCGTAGCGGGAGACCACCGCGTCGACGTAATCCGCGAAGCGCGCGCGAGCGTCGGCTGACAGCGGGAAATTCGACTTTGGGAAGAGTGTCGGATAGGCGCCCTCATTACCCTCGCCGAGAACGACTAACGGCGAAATGCCGAGCTGCTTACACAAGGCAAGATAGTCGTCGTAGCTCTTGGGAAATTTGAACACACCGGGTTTTTTCTCGATTGCCGCCCAATAGAGGTCATCCCGAATCCACGAGAATCCAGCCTGCTTGACGAGCGGCAACAGCACCGACGCTGGTGGTGTGACGTGTTGAGCGAAGTGCGTGCCGACCCCGAAGTCGGAAGGCCCTACCTCGTCGCGTTTCGTGACGACAGCCAGCGTGCTCGTTGTCTTGCCGAGCGTTTCCCCATGCGCCGATTCCACGGTTGCGTCGAGGCGGAATAGACCCGCACGCGGGATCGCCACGTCGATGTCGATCGCCTTACCACCCTGCATGCTGCCGATGGTTTTCTCGTACGAGGTGAGTGGAGTGGGCGCCGGCTTGCCGTCGCTGTCATAGGAATAAACGCCGACCGTTATTTTCGCCGCGCGCAGATGGTCCGGCGGCACGACTTTGAACTGGAGTGTCTTCTTTCCGTTTGTCAGCATGACTTGCGAGCCCGCCGGGTTGGCCAGTTGCAGCTTCACCTGCGCGTACGAGCCGCTTGAGAAAGCCAGCAACAGGAGAGCAGACAGCGTAGCGCGCCCGAATATGCGTGATCTGAATAGGCTGCGGCGGCGATGAATCGTCGGCATCGGATCAATCCTCGTTGAATCGCTTATGAAAATGGCTCAGTCGGTTCGATGAGCAAGAGGCAGGTGGTCTGCAGGCACCTGAAGGCAACGCGGAACTCCGCGTTCTTTAGCGGCAAGCAGAACCAAAATACGGTGCGCCGGACCACTCGTCAGTACGAAATCGAACTTTCAGAGCATTCGCCGCCGCGCTTGCGTTCGAGTATGTAGCGTCACGCCGGCGCACAGGCACTCCGCGCGACAGACAGGCGCACTCGCATTTTGTTGATTGCCCATGGCTACGGGCATCCAAAGGGGCGCTCGACATTTCGTATGGAGAATAAATTAAATGAGTTATGAAAACTAAACTCGTTCAAGCCAATGACGTAATCGACTTCAAGAAGTGCGCGCGTAAAGAGTTTCTATGGCGAACATGCGGTCGGCCCTCTAACGATTTAAGGGTCGGCTTTTTTTTGGTGTCGTTAGTTTTTACCCTTATTCATCGGACAAAATAGAAGAAGGGGTTGCTATTTGTATGAATAAATCCTCGCGATATTTGATCTTTTATCGGGGACGGGTTGTCCGGAGACAAAGCGAGAACTCGCTTGGAGCCGGGCTGAAGCACAAAAATTAAGTGCTGAAAACCCCTAATTAATAGGTAAATAATTGTTTTACTGCTGCGCGGACACAACAGTTCGTATGTGCGGCGGCGCACATATGTTCTCTTTTTAGATACGCGTAATGCGGATATTTGCTTCTTCGCATAAGTCTGGAGATAGTTCGCCTTATCGCTGCGCTTTTACATCCAGTTACAACATACGAAAAGGGCGGGCACATATACTGCGAACCCCAACCGAACTGCGTAAGTTGTACTCATGACCTTACCTACCCGACCGAAAAATCAGCAACATCTTCCACTTTCCGTCCCTTCTTTGGTTCCTGCTGAATCAGTACCTCGAAGGAAGTTCCTCGCCGGTCTCGTCGCAGGTGCCGGGTCGATTGCACTTTCCGCATGCGGCGGCGGTGGCAGCGGCGACTCACCCGCGGCGGTAGCCAATGACGCAAGTGTGGCCAACAAGGCCGGCTCAAGCGGTTTCACCGTGACGACCCCTGCGGCCAACGCGACTATCTCCGGTACCATCACAGTGACCGGCACAGCCGGCACCAACTGGCGCAACGTGGCCGTTTACGACCACGCGACCGTCGCCAAGATCGGCGCCGACACGACGCCGAGCAGCGGCAAATTTTCCATCCAGGTTGATACGACTAAATTGACCGTGGGCTCGCATCAGATCGATGTGGTCGCATTTTCCGTTGCGGCGGGACAGGCGGGCGGCACCAAGACCACGCAGACCATCACGGTCAACGTCACCCGGGCGACTTCCCCTTCGACTTCGGGCTCGCTGTTCTACGGCATGAATGGCCACCTTGCGTGGCCCGACGGTATCTACCACACCATGTCGGCAGCTGCCCAACTGGCGTTGCTCAAGGATCTCGGCGTTACGACCTATCGCGTCGACGTAGCAGACGCAGGCATGGCTCAGACGGTCGCCAACGCATTGACCGGTGCGTTTGCCGGCAGCGGCGTGTCCATCATGCCCTGTATTAATGTCTGGTCGACGGCGTATAACCAGAACGGTTCCGAATCGGCCGCATACACGTTGGGCTACAACCTGGGATCGTCCATCGCCAAGCCGCTGAAGGGCCTCGTCAAGTACATCGAGTGCGGTAACGAGCTCGACTCGAACGGCCTGATTACGAACGGTGATGGTAGCAACACGAACAACTATAGTCCCGCGATCTGGCCGGCATTCCGCGGCGTGATTCGCGGCATGATCGACGGCGTGAAGGCGATCGACCCGACGATCCAATGCGGCGTCAACGTTGGTGTCCCGCTTGCTTATCGCGCCTTGCAGATGCTGTGGAGCGGCATCACGCCCAATGGCTCGGCTAACGGCGTTTCAGGCGCAGCGCAGGTTCGCTGGGACTACACGACTTACCACTGGTACCAGAGTTCAGGCGATATCATTTGTGGCTGGCGAAACAACGCTTGCCTGAATGTACTGCAAGTTCTGAAAGACTCCTTTAACCTGCCGATCTGGTTGACGGAATGGGGCTGGCAGGGCAACCAGGTCACCCCGGCGCAACAGGCTAGCTATGTAACCAAGGCGCTGACGGAGTATCGATCGCTCAAGGATCAATACAACATTCAATCCGTCCAGATGTACTGCCTGATCGATCCGGACTTCGGCCTCATACAGGCAGACGGCGTCACAAAGAATCCGTCTTATGCGGCCTTCAAGAATTTCGTTGCCGCCAATCCGGTCTAACCCGATCCGTCGCGCCGGCGTCCCGGCGCAGCAAGCCTTCTACCTCCGCAGCCCGCGCTTTCTATAAGCCGCGGGCTGTTTCTTTTGGTCCGTCCCTCTGTGTGGCGCGATTTTTAAGTCGTGTGCGTTACAGCACAGACGATGTCGCTGCGGCGCCGCAATCTGTCAGGCGAGACCGGACCGCTCCACCCCTGCCACCAACGACCCCTTGATCCTCACGCAAGCGTGACGGATCCCCTGATCCAATCTGATGCGCCTGTCGAACTGCGAGGCGCGTTCGGGAAGAGGATTTCCCGGCCAGTGGTTCACTCTGGTTCTAACAAACAAGGAGTTCGTCGTATGAATTCGAGTGTTTCCCGTACTGCGCCGGTTGGGCTACGGAACAACGTCGATGCGTTTTCCGCCGGCGAACTAGCACGCCTGATCGTGGACAACGTGTGGTTGATCGTCGGCATTGTCGCGGTGGTCACGGGACTGGCCGCGCTATATGCATTCGCAGCAACCCCCGTCTATTCCGCGGATGCGTTGGTCAAAGTTGATTTCCCTCAGCCCAATGCGCTCGGTCAAGCGTCGAAGACGCCGGAGCAGGTCGTTCCGCCCACGTTGCCTACCGAGGCGGAGATTCAGATCATCCAAAGCCGGAGCGTGATTGCGCCGGTGATCAAGAAATTCAAGCAGGACACCTCAATCACGCCGAACCGCATCCCAGTTATCGGAGCGATCACCAGCCAATTTGCCACGCCGGGTGAGCCAATGCCGGCGCCCATCGGTTTGGGCTCCTTTGCATGGGGCGGAGAGGAAGCGTCGGTCGGTTCGCTGACTGTTCCGGCCTGGCTCGAAGACGAATCACTGACGTTGACCGCTCTCGCTGGCGGTCACTACCGTCTCACCGATCCGAAAGGGCGGACCTTGCTCACGGGCGCACCCGGCGTACCCTCCCAGGCCAACGGCGTGGCGCTGACGATGGATCGGCTCGTCGCGCGCCCCGGAACCGAATTCACGCTCGTGCGCTTTAGCGACGTCAAGGCAATCGAACGTTTCCAGCATCAGTTGAAAGTCAGCGAGTCGGGTAAGGACACCGGCGTCGTGCAGATCATCTATGAAAACACCGATCCGGAACTGGCTCGCGCAATTGCCAACGGCATCGCCCAGGGCTATATCGCTTCTCATATAGCGCAGCACCGCACCGAGGCCCTCACGACCCGTGACTTTATCGTTGGAGAACTGCCGAAGCTTCACGCCAACCTGACGCAAGCGGAGGCCGAACTGAGCCAGTACAGAACCGCGTCGAGCTCGATGCAGGCGGGTACCGAAGCCGCGTCCTACCTCCAGGGCAGCATTGAGTTCGACCGTCAGATCGCGATGCTCAAGGTGCAAAAAGCGGCGCTGGAAAGTCACTTTGCAGCAAACTCGCGTGACGTGCAGACCGTCAATAGCCAACTCGAACTTCTGCAGAATGCCAAGAGCGCGTTCGAAGCGCGCTTTGACCAGTTGCCCGCGTCCGAGCGCCGGTCGGCCGACCTCACACGCAACGTCAAGGTCGCCGAAGATATCTATGTTGCTATGGTCAACAAATCCAACGAACTGGCGGTGACGCAGGCTGGGACGCTTGGGAACGTACACATCATCGACACCGCGCTGTTGCCCGTGGACCCTGTGAAACCCAAGCGCCCGCTGGTGATCGGCGTGGGCGCCGCCGGCGGTCTGATCGCGGCGTTCCTGTACGTCTTTGTGCGGCGCCTATGGTCGTCGGCGCTCGAGAACTCGCTGGCGGCCGAGCGCCATCTGAACCTGCCTGTCTTTGGTCACGTGTTGTTCAGTGACGAGCAGGCCCGGCTGGACCGTGCGCAGAGTCTGAACTTGCAGCCGGCGAAGAAAGGCCTTTCGGGGAGAGCACAGCAAACAGGGGCCGAAAGGATAACCGGATCGCCGCCCAGATTGGCCTATAGCGGCTCTGCTCCGCAAGATCCCGTGTTGGCCGGCGGCCGCTTCCTGCTCGCCACCGACGGGTACGATGACATGCCGCTTGAAGCTTTGCGGGGCATACGCGCGTCGTTGCAACGGCAGATTCAGGACGCGCCGAATAACGTGCTTGTCGTGACAGGCGCGACGCCCGGCACGGGAAAGAGTTTTATCTCTTCGAATCTGGCCGTCCTCAGCGCGGAGGCCGGAAAACGGGTATTGCTGATCGACGGCGACATGCGCCGCGGCCAACTGGCCGCCATCATGAAGCAGACCGGTGCGGGTGGCCTCGCCGAAGTTCTGGCTGGCCAGGTCGACGTCAATCACGTGATTCGAAACACAGGTGTTCATGGACTTTCGTTTATCGCTGCAGGGCGGTACCCGTCCAATCCGTCCCGGCTGCTCTCGACTCCCCGCATGCAACAACTACTCGACCGTCTTGGCGAATTGTATGACGTGATCATCGTTGATACACCGCCGGTGCTCGCGGTGAGCGATGCAAACCTGATCGCCTCTCTCGGCGGATCGACGGTGCTCGTAGTACGTCCGAGCGCCCAGAGCGAACGGGAACTCGAGGACACCGCGCAAAGTCTTGATCGCGCCGGCGCGCGTCTGATCGGCATGATATTCAACGCGATGCCGCGACGGCGCAGCGAGAAACGCAGCTACGGCTATGCAGCGGCCTATGCCGCGGCGAGTGCTCCGCCACCGCAACAGCATGGCGCATCGTGATCGCCGCCGGCTGTCGCGCGTTCCTGCATTGAGAAAACAATGTACTCCAGACTAGTATCCGTGCTGTTCTACATGTTTTTTACCTGCGTGATTCTCAATCCGCAGGTGAACGGGATCACCCTTTATTTCTATCTCGTGATCCCGTTCCTCGATCTGGATTTTTCCCGCTTCCTCGCCGGTACGGCGCGTCGCTGGGCCGGCCCATTGCTGATCGCGGTTATGGCAAGCGCGTTGACCTCTCCCTCCGCGGCGGTGCGGGTCCTGTCGATCGGCATCTGCATCGGCTATCTGATGTACACGACAGAGCGCCGCATCAGCTACCTTCATCCGTGGATGGTCATCAATATCCTGTTCGCAACCGTGCAATTCGCGATGTACTACGTCGATCGTGATTTCTCGCTCCTGCTCGGGCCAACGAATCTGTCGAAACTGATTTGGGGCGACTACGCGACGATGACCAACACGAACTTCTACGAGGTGTTCTACTTCACTCGGGTCTCGGGATTTTCGCGCGAAGCGGGGTTTTTCTCGTCGTTGCTGGTGGCGTCTCTTATCCTGCATCTCTTCAGCGATTCACCCAATAAAAAACTCATTGCTCTCTATCTTTTCGGCCTTTTCATCAGCTTCTCGAAGTCGTCGATGGTGCTTTTCCTTTTCGCTGCGCTGTATCCCTTCCGTTACAGATTGCGCTCGCTCCATCCAGTGGTGGTCATGGTTGGCTACTATGCGGTGATTTCAGCGATCTCGGTGTACCTTGCGTCCAACAATTTCTTCGGCTCGGACACCTTTGCCCACCGGTTGGCCGGCTATGCGTTCGTGTTCGATGCGCGGCTGGAGGATCTCGTCAAGGGCATCAGCGCACCCGACATGATGGCGCACTACAAGTACCTTCCCTATATCCGTTTGATCCAGGACGACATGGCGCTCGGTGCGCTGTTTGGTGGTCTTCCCGGCACGATAGCGGAACTGGGGATCTTCAGCGCATTGGTCGTTTTCGCTGTCATTGCATTTACCGCGAGCGACGGCTTCGTCATGATGATATTTCTGTTTATCAGCGCCACCGTCAGCGTCACTACCGTCACCTCTTTTATTCCGCTCGCCTATCTGATTTGCTACTGGCCTCGATTCGCGGCATACAGCGCGTACCGTTTGGAGCCTTCGCGTCAATTCCAGCCACTTCCGCGGTACTTCAAGACATGAGTTCGCCGTGTCAGTGACGAAACCGACGCCACATGTGACGAGGCGGTCCATCGCAATGATGGACGCCTCGTGTTTTATTGAAGAACCTGCCGTGCAATCAAGCCATCTGCTGCAGCAAGGTCTGCTTGAATTGCCCGAGCGTATGCCGTGACAGCAGGTCTTCACGCGCGGACGGCGTGGCTTGAGGCGCATGCGGCCACGAGGTCATGGTCTCGGTGATCGCGCGGCCGATCGACGCGGAACTCAGGTCGCTCAGAATCGGCCCCAGCTCGCAACGCCGGCTGAACCAGCCGATCAAACCGTCTTCCGTCGCGATTACGGGCTTGCCGAAACGGTACGCCTGCACCAGCACGCCGCTCATGCCGTAGTGCCCCTTATAGCCGAGCCAGACGGCGTCGCACGCGGAGAACAGATCGCGTTCCATATCGTTGGAAATGAAGGCGTCGAGCACCAGCGGCGCGGGCTTGAGGCTGCGCACATGATTGCGCATGAAATGACGCGTGCCCGCATCCTGCTCGCCGGCAACGATCAGCGTGGGCGCATGCTCGAGACGCGTCAGCGCATGCACCAGTTCGTAGATGCCCTTGCGTTCCGTGATCGCGCCGTACACCAGCAGATAGCGCTGCTCGGGATCGAGTCCCAGACGCTGGCGGGCCAGTACGGGGTTTTCCGCGTGTTCATCGGGAAAAGGGTCGGCCACGTAGGCAATGGCCGCGCTGTGCTTCGATGCACTGCGCGCTGACCATTCCGGCAAGGTGGGATCGATCGTCAGCAGCGTGCGCAGGCCGGTGGTCCGAATCGCGCGCTTGAAGAGCAGCGCCTTGATCGCATTGACGACCGGACGATCGGGCGCCTTGATGCCGACCTTGTGATGATGGAACGTCGAGCGCATCGTGATGCCGATCCAAGGCGTCTTGCCGAACGGCGAGCCGAGAAACGGCAGAGAATAGAAGAAATAATCGACATAGGGCACGACCACGAGGCGGATCGACTGCATCCGGCTGATGATCGTGTGCACGCGCTTGAAATAGCGGTGGAAGCGCCAGTATTCGTTGGGATCGCGCATGAGGCCGCGGGGTTGCTCCTCGGGATCGACAAACGCGATCTGCTGGTCCGGGCGGTTCGCGGCGGTGATCTGTCTCGGGAGCCGGTGGTCTTCGTTCGCGCACTCGGTCACGAGCATGCACGGATAGCCGGCTTCAGCGCAGGCCTGCATGGTCCACTCGACATATCGCCAGCGGTGACCGGTGAGATTCGGTTCCACAATCAGGACGTAGTCTCGTTCCATCGCTTCGGTAGCCATTTGCGTTGCAAAAAAAAGTACCCGTGCGCCCGTTCCCGCATGGCGCTAGCTGAGCAACGTTAGCACCGCCGGAATCCGTGTAACCACTAATTTGTCCGGCTTTGTGGTTCAGCGTACTAGGGGGTGTCGGCTTAGGCCGAACCGGCCTAGCTGATGGCGGTTGTAGGCGATTCTCTCGCGGTATGGTCGTGCATAGAGTTCGATGAAAAAACCTCGCCAGCTTGCTGGTGCAACCTAACAAATTATGCGCCGGCGGCGTCCGCAGAGCGATGCTTGAAATCGCTCTGCGCGGCCGATTCAACGGCGCTCCGATTCGACGGAGAAATAGCTTGCGGGCGATCAGGCTTCCGGCGTTCTCGGTGGCGGGCAGCTTCGGCGCGAGTGCGGCGACGTGGGTCCTGCTACAGCAGTTCGCCGTGCGTGGACTTGTAGCGATCAAATTTCTTGCGATTGGCCGGATGCTAGGGCCGGCGGCGATCGGCAGCGTGAGCGTGGCTCTGCTCGCGGTGGCGATTGCCGAGGCGCTGTCCGATACCGGCCTCGCGCAAGCGGTCATTCAAGGCGAACATCCGCCGTCGCGCTCGCAGCTCGGCGCGGTGTGGACGACATTGACGGCGCGAGGTGTGCTCATTTCGCTGCTGCTGGTCGCGCTCGCCCCATTGCTGAGCAGCCAGTTCCATCTGGACGGCTCGCTGATCCTGATCCAACTCGCGGCGCTGCTGCCGTTGCTGCGCGGTCTGGCGTCGCCCGCTTATTACGTGGTGCAGCGCGAACGGCGCTTCCAGCATATCGCCGGTGTGGAGGTGGCGGCGTCATTCGTCGACTGCACGGTGGGGCTCGCGCTCGCGTATTTCGGCGCCGGCGCGTCTTCGGTGCTGATCGGCCTCGTGGCCGGCGAGAGCCTGAAAAGCACGCTGACCTGGGCGACCATGAAACCGCGTCCGCCGATCCGCGCGGTGTGGTCGGGCATCGGCCACTATGTCGGTTTCAGCCGCTGGATCTGGGCCAGCAGCGTGATCAATCTACTGCTCAATCAGTTCGACAAGGTGGTGGTCGGCAAACTGCTCGGGCCGGCGCAACTGGGCAGCTATCAGATGTCGTCGCGGCTCGCGCAGATGCTGCTCGCCGACGCCGCGATCGCCATGTCGCAATACCTCTTTCCGACCTTCGCGGCGCATCATCGCCGCAGTCCGGAGTCGGCGTCGCGCATCATCAAGATCTATCTGCTGGTGATCGCGATCGGGCTCGCGGCTTTCGTCGCAGTGCTGCGGCTGATCGCCGAGCCGCTCTTCTCGCTGATTCTCGGCGCGGCATGGCTGCCGGCAGTGCCGCTCTTCAGGATCCTGGTGATCAATATGGCAATCGGCGCTTTGATCGCAGTGCTCGTGGCCTATCTGCGCGCGGTGGGCGACGCGAAGGCGACCGTGCATGCGTCGGCGATCCAGGTCGTGGTGCTGGTGTTGAGCGCGCCTCCCGCCGTGCATTATTGGGGCGTGACGGGCATTGCCTGGTCCATGACGCTCGGCCTTGGCTGCGCCGCCGCGTGGATGCTGTTCAGGACGTTGATGGCAAGGACACCATGATGCGTGTCTTTCACCTGGTTCTTGCGCCGCGTCTGTCGGGAGCTGAAGTCCTGGCCAAGGACCTCGCGCTCGATCAGTGTGCCGAGGGCATGGCGGTGTGCGTGGCTTCGCTGTTGCCGGCGCATGCCGATTTCGCGCCCTTGCAGAACGACCTCGAAAGCCACGGCGTGCAGTGCTTCTTTCCAGAGCGGCGGCATCGTGCGTTCATCAAGTTGTGCCATCTGTTCGGCGCCGTGCGGCGTTTTCATCCGGATGTGATCTTTGCGCACGCGACCATTCCGTCGTTTTACGCGCGCGCATTGCCGTTGCGCGTGCCGGTGGTCTACGTCATGCATTCGGCGACCAACGACTTCGAGCGCCCTCTGTTCAGGCGCGTCGAGCATGTCCTGTCGGGACGCGCCCGGATGGTGATCGGCGTGTCGGAGCAGGGGGTGACGGACTATGTGCAGGCCATCGGGCCGCATCCGTCGATGACCGTCGTGCCGAACGGCGTGGACATCGCGCGCTTCGCGTTCACCGACGGCGTGGAGCGCGACGGCCGCACGCCGCAGGTGGTGCAGATCGGCCGGTACGCGGCGGTCAAAAATCAACTGCTGACGGTGCGGGCTTTCAACGAAGTCCTCAAGCACGAGAAAGACGCACGGCTCGTGTTGTACGGCGTGATCGAAGACCCCGACTATCACCGCGCGGTCGTCGCGTTGGCGAAGACGCTGGGCATCGCGGAGCGCGTCGCGGTGGCAGGTCCGCGCACGGATGTCGCGACCGTGCTGTCGGAGTCGAACGTGTTCGTCATGCCGTCGCAATCCGAGGCGCACAGTGTGGCTTTTCTCGAAGCGCTGGCTTCCGGCGTGCCGATCGTGGCGAGCAAGATTCCGGCCTTCGCTTTCGCGAGCGGATTTCCCGGCGTCCAATTGGTCGATACCGGCAATGTGCAGTGCTATGCCGAGGCGGTGATCGTTGCGCTAGGGCAGGCGCGGGCGGAACGCTCGCTGGCCGGCTTGACGCTCAGGGATACCGCTGACCGCTATCGCGCGATCGCGCGTCAGGTGAGTCTGGCCGTGCCGGCCCGCTAGGGCGCAGCGCGCACGTGTTCCTGTTCCATTCCTGCATGACTGATCGAAGCGGCCTCTTGTGTCAATGATGGATGGCCACGTCGCGTGTGTCGGGCGGCGGCTCGGGTGCGGGTTCCGCGGGCGGCGGCATCTGCAGTTCGGTTTCGCGCTGTGCAAGCGTCACGAGACGCTGTGCTTCCTTGCTGCTCGAATCGATCTGCAGTGCCGTGCCGGCATTGTGCGAGACGCACGTCCATCGAGCGATATATCCGCAGCCTCGCGCAAGGCTCAGTAGCGCGTCGCGCTGCTGTTCGCGTTGGCTCACTGTCGAGCGCAAGTTCAACGCGTCGCGATTATCCGGCTGCGCGGCGATGGCTGCTGCGAGGCGCCCTCGGGTCGCCGAAAGATTGTTCTGCTGCAGATTGGCACGGGCAGCTCTGAGATGCCGCGACACATCCGCGCGCGGTTGATCCGGCGGGTTGCCTGACTGGCCGCCCGGATTTCGCTTCGTCTCGGGTCCAACGGATGCGACTCGGCGCGAAAGCGGTGGCGTCGCGGCCGGTGGCGGAACCGGCGGCGAACGCACGGGCACGGACCGCGCGGCGGCGACGGTGGCCGCGGGCTTTGGTGCGACGACAGTGGGCGCGGCCGCGGGCTTCTGCGCGATGACGGTGGCGGGCTTCTGGGAGGCGACGGCTGCAGGCTTCTGGGCGACGATGGTCGTGGATTTCTGTGGGGTGGCAGGCGCGGACCGCTGCGCGACAGCGGCCGTGGGCTTCTGCGGAATGACGACGAGCGGCGGGACGTTTTGCGTGCGCACCTTGCCGGAAACCGCGATAGGCGTGCCGACATCCGAGTCGTTGCTATGGATGAACCCCAGATACACCGCGGACGTCACCACCAGCACCGATGCGCCCAGCACGAGGGGCTGGCGCAGTCGCTGATAGGCGGACACCGCGACCACGGGCTCCTCGATGAACTCGTAGGGATTGACCAGCGCGCGCGAGGACGGGTTCCAGATCCTGCGTGTCGGCAGACGGCTGTCGACGAGCGGCTGAGAATCGTCCAATGGATCCTTCAGCGGGACTTTGAGCGAGGGAGGCGGCGCCGAACGCGCGCCGAACGAATCGACCGGTCGCCGATGGCACAAAGGACAGGGCGTGAAGCGACCGGCTAGCGGGACACCGCAGTGCCCGCATCTGAGGGGATCGTGCTGATCGGAAGTAAAGTCGCTAAGCATCGCCGTGTCGCAAAGGGGCGTCGAATGCCGGCGCCACAATCAGAAAAAAACAAGGCACCGTAACGAGGCTTGCAAGCAGGGTTACTGTGCGACGACGTAACCCCGCGCTTGCATGCACGCGCCATACGCGGCCCAATACTGTGTCATTGGCGGCTCGGGCGCCGGCAGAGGTGGCAGCTTCACACTGGATGCCGCAGCCATCTGCGCCTCGCTCGCAGCCGCCGTTTCCGAGGCGCTGTTGCCCGCGCTCGTCGCCGATGCCGCCGTGGCGGCCGTGGTCGTGGTGCCCGCCGAAGTCGCGCTCGCCGCCGTAGGCGCCGAGGCACCCTTCGTCGCCGTCGCCGCCGTAGTCTCTGCGGGCGCGCTCGCGCCCGGCGCGGCGGCGGCCGGCATGCTCGCGCCGATCGGCGCGGACGAGAAGGTGCTGGGCGGCAATGGCGGCCGCGACGGCACGCCGGTCGACGACGTCTTGGTGGCAGCCGGCTTGCGCGGTGGAATCTGCGGCTCGCGGACGATGTTGACCTTGGTCTGCTTGTTCGCCGTCGCGTAACACATCGCGGTATCGATGCTGCGCTGATAAGGGCTTTGACTTCGAATTGGATAGGTGAGTGGCTGCCATGCGAAAGCAGCACTGCTAAACACCAATAGCGTCAGTCCGGTATATGTTTTGATTTGCATCGCAGTCGCTCCCGCAGCGATGTTTCGCCTCTCGTAGGCATTCGCGCTTCGCGGTATGTTCTATGGCTGCTGTTCTGCCGCTGAACGGCGGCTCACTGCCGCGAAGGCTGCTTTCTTGAGCGTAACACCGTGTATTGTCAACGCAATACACTGGCATAGCGCGTGAAACCGCCATCCTGCAGTCGAATCAAGACAGATCGGCGTGAAATGGCGGAAAACGTAGGGAGTATCCCTGGGCGATGCGGCCGTGCCGGGCTGATTGGACGGATGCGCCGCCATGGACGTAAGGAGTCGGACATGAGGAAATGGCAGTACTGCTATCGAATGCTATTGCCGGTGGCATCCGTGCTGTTGCTGTCGGTGGCATGGCCGCTGCCGGGCGTGGCGAACGAGGAAACCGCGAACGCCAATGCGCAAGCCGCGGGTGAGCGGGCTCATTTCGCCCAGGAATTCTGTGGGACCTCGCCCGAACGTATTGGCGCGTACAAGGAGCGCCTGCGCAAGGTGCTGCATGACGCCAGCAACTTCGACCTGCAATGGCAGACCGGCTGGCGCCGCGGCGAGAAGGAAGGCATTCAGATGAACGCCATGCGGTTGCACGATCCGGCGGAATTCAAATCGAGAGTCAAGGCTGACTGCGAGCGGCTCAGGTGGATGGCGCAGAACGCCCTGCGGGCCCGTCCGCAGAAGTGAGGCGGTTATTTGCCCGCGCCGGTCTCTTCGACGCAACTCAGCACGAGTGTGCTGCCCGGCTCTGCTTGAGCGCTGAGCGCGGCGGTATGGAATTCGGTGCCGGTGCAAAACCATTCGGCGCGGAAGTCCGTGCGGCAGCGCACGGATGGAGTGCCTGTGGGTGCCTTGTGCAGCACGTACCGGCAGGTCTGCAGACCGTTGCACTGGCGGGCGAGGTCTGCAGTCGCGTTGCCTCGTGACGCGCCGCAGTTCTTGCCATAGGTTCCCGACACGACTTTGATCTCGCGCGCCTCGGCGCTCGAGCTTGCCACCGCGGCGAGCAGGGCCAGGATCGCGCAGACACTGCGAATGGGGTCGGCGAAAACGGCGGATTTGTATCGACGGCGCATAGGCGACTCTCTCCATCTGCCAACAGCGTGCAAACAAATCTCAACCACAAGTGAACGGCTGACCATCCTCATCGGCTAGCCGCTTTAGTACGTTGGCGACCACCCGGTCGCAATGCGCACCACCGAATTCGAAGACGTCGCGCTCGGCGAGATCGATCTCGTGCGCCAATGATTCGCGGAGCAGGCTCTTGGCGCGGAAGTGCCGGCTGCGCACCGTCGCTTCCGGGATGTCGAGACATTGCGCGGTCTCCTCGACGCTCATTTCCTCGACTGAACGCAGCACGAACACAACGCGAAAGGCTTCCGGCAATTCGTCCAGCTTGCGCTCGAGCAATGTCCGCAACTCGGCGCGCGCGGCCGCCTTTTCTGGGGAATCGGAATCTTGCGCGATCATGGTATCGATATCGACGTGAGTGTTGGCGTCCACCATCGGAATCACGTTCTGACGGCGAGCTTCCCGGCGCAGGCGTCCATAGCATTCATTGAGCACCAGACGGGACAGCCAGGTGAGAAGCGTGGCATCGCCACGAAACCGGGCGATCGATCTGTAGGCCGATAGATACGCCGCCTGCAGCGCGTCTTCGGCTTCCGCCGCGTCACGCAGCGTGGCGCGCGCGAGACGATACAAGCGCCGGTTGTGCCGGCGCATCAGCAGTTCGAACGCCGAGCGATCTCCCGCGACGATGCGGCGGACTGTCTCACGTTCGTCGTCCGCGGCAAAGCTTGAACGTGCTCTTGCTCCGGCGCTTTCCGGCCGCGCGAACTGTCGGATTACTCACCGCTCTTGCCCAGCGCAGCCTGCAAATGCGCGGCGTGCTCGAGATGCGCGACAAAGGCTGGGCGCACCTTGACGAGCAGCGCCTTCAATTCCGCGTTCTGCGCGTCCGGAATCAACGTCTTGTCCAGCGCGTCGAGAACGTTCTCGTGATAGGTGACCTCGTGATCGATATACGCCTGGTCGAATGGCGCGCCCTTGAGCGACTTCAGATTGGCCAGGTTCGCATCGCCGCCTTGCTTGAGACTCTGGCTCGTCGGATTGTCTTCCGGCGTCACGCCCAGTTTGTGCACAAGGTCGGCGGCGGCCTTGTTGACGCCGCTGTGATCGGTGACCATGCGTTGCGCGAACGCTTTGACATCTTTCGACTTCGTTTTCGATTCCGCGAGCTTGCCCGCGTCGATATCCACCTGACTGGCCGTCACGACGATGGCTGCGATCTGCGCATCGGTGGGACCGGCGCTCTGCGCCCAGCATGGAAGGCCGGTCAACGTGAGTGCGCTGAGCAGTGCTGCGCTGATCATCTTCATCTTGCGTCTCCTGAATAATGATGGCGAGTCCGGGTCGGTCCGCACGCGATCGGCGGCTGATTCGATCGTCAATATGGTGTTGGATGTCACGTGTGCGAGCCCCGTTCCCAGTTGTGGCTTGCGACGCGCGTGTCTTTGGAACGCTTGCGAATAGCGATGAAACGCGCGACATGGCTTCGCGGCGTCGGGACGATGTCGTGCGGGAGACAGTGCTGTGAAACAGCGGGGAAAAGGAGGCAAGCGTGCCCCCGAAGGGGCACGGAAGAATCGCTGACAGCTCTGGCGGTTTACGGAACCGGTGGGAAGTGCCGCTTGCCGGTGTCCATTCGCAAGCGCCGGAACCGCTCTTTCATGTGCTCTTCGTCAAAGTGCGCGAGAGACGGCTTGATCAGATCGCTGCGCGACACGATGCCGATCAGTTGCAACGTTGCGGAATCCGCAACCACCGGCAACCGTTCGAGACCATGCACCGCAAGCCGCGTTGCGACGAGCCGGCAGGTTTCACCGGGTAATGCAAAAGCGGGCGAACGCTGGCGCAATACGTCGGCGAGTCGCGAGTCGAGCGCATTTTGCGCGTCGCCATCGCGGATTTTCTCCAGCACCGCGCGATCGACGACGCCCACCAGCGCGCCCTGACGCACCACCGGATAGGCGCGATGTGTCTGCGTCGCGCCGAAGTACGTTGCCAGCGCTTCGGCCACGGACATGTCGGCATCGATTGTCTTGACCGTGCGCGACATCACCTCGTCGACATGGTGGCGCTCGAGTGGATCGACACCGTATTCCCGGTAAATGTGATAACCACGCCGGGCAATTTTCTCTGTCATGATGGAACGCTTCATGACGACTGTTGCGAACCCGTGCGCGATCAGCGTCGCGGCGAGCAGCGGCAGCAGTGCGTTACTGTCGTGCGTCAGGCCGAATGCGAACACGATGGCGGTCAACGGCGCGCCCAAAGTCGCGCCGAGCGTGGCCGCCATGCAGACGAGCGGCCACAGGGCGGGTTCGCCGCCCGGCAGCACATGGCCGAGCAAGACGCCGAGTCCCGCGCCCAGCATGAGCAATGGAGCAAGGACGCCGCCCGAAGTACCCGAGCCCAGCGCCACGACCCAGATGACAGCCTTCACGATGAGAATCGCCAGCGCGATCTGGATTGCAATGTGCTGATGCAACAGGTCGCCGATCACGTCGTAGCCGACGCCGAGCGCACGCGGTTCGAGAAAGCCGCCGATGCCGACGACGAGCCCGCCCAGCGCGGGCCACCACATCCAGTGGATGGGCAGCTTGCCGAACAGGTCCTCGACTTTATAAAGCGCGGCCGACAAACCCGAGGCGAGCGCACCGGAGAGCAGACCCGCGATGACGCAGGACAGCAGCGACAGCGCGCCGGGCGGCTCGGTTTCGAGCGGAAACAGCGGCCCGGTGCCGAAGAATGCCGCGCGCGCAAATCCCGCGACGGCACACGCGAGGGCGACCGGCAGAAAACTGCGCGGGCGCCATTCGAACAGCAGCAGTTCAACCGCCAGCAGGACGGCCGCCACCGGCGTGCCGAAGACCGCTGTCATGCCCGCCGCCGCGCCGGCTACCAGTAGCGTCTTGCGTTCCGCGGACGTGACCTTCACGCACTGCGCGATCAGCGAGCCCAGCGCGCCGCCTGTCATGATGATCGGGCCTTCCGCCCCGAACGGGCCGCCGCTGCCGATCACGATGCCGGACGACAGCGGCTTGAGAATCGCCACCTTCGGCGACATGCGGCTCTTGCCGAACAGGATGGCCTCGATCGCTTCGGGAATGCCATGCCCGCGAATCTTCTCCGAGCCGTAACGCGCCATTAGACCGACGATCAGACCGCCGATCACAGGGATGACTACCACCCAGACACCCAACGTGTTGACAGCGGGTGAGCGGTCCGCAAACGAAAATTGCTGGAAGAAAAACAGATTGGTGAATAGATGAATCAGGCTCAACAGCACGAACGCCGCGAGCGTGCTGAGAGCGCCGATCCCCGCGGCGAGCGCGGAAATGCCAGGAAGCCGCGCATTGATGGAAAAATCGCGCTTATGGGTATCGAGACTCATGGTGACTCAAATATCGATCTGGGGGACATTAAACGCGCCTTTGAGCGACTTCAGCTCGGCACGGTGCATCTCGGCGAGACGGGCGAGCACCTGCTCGCCCGCCTTCAACAGATGAACCTCGACCTGGCGGCGGTCCGTCTCACTGACCTTCCTGCGGACCAGATCGAGCGCCTCGCAGCGGGACACGAGCGCGACCACGCCGTGATGCTGCGCCTGCAGCCGTTCCGCAAGCTCGCCGACGGTCGCCCAGTCGCGCTCCGGATAACCCTTGATATGCAGGAGCAGCAGATACTGCAACGGCGTGATGCCTTCGCCCTGGGCGGCCTGTTCAGAGAAACGCTCGAAGCGCCGCATCTGGTAGCGAAACTCGGACAGTTGCTCGAAGTTCGCCTTGGTCAAGCCGCGCGTGAGTGTTTTCATCGGAGTGCCGTGGAGAAAGAAGTGAAACACGAATTATATCATGACGTGATATGTATGTCCGTGTTCGACCTCGATGTGTATGACGGTGGCTATGCCGTGGTTCGCTGCTTGGCGTAAGCCTGGCGATACAGTCCCGCGATGAGATCGGCCTGCGTGATCATTCCGGCAAGCCGCTGTCTCGAGTCCAGAACCGGGATATGGTGATGCCCGTAGTTCGCGAACACGGGCACCAGTTCGACGATCGGCGTCGTTGCGTCGACGGTACGGACGTCGACATTCATCAGGGCGCCGACCAGCGGCGCCGGCGTGACGCTGCGCCTGAACCAGCGCTGCATGGGAGACGACAGACCGGGCGCTTTGCCGAACGCGCGTTTGTCGACGAGGTCGGCGCGGGTCACGATGCCGATCACGTGCTGCTTTTCGTCAGTGACCGGAAGTGCCTTGATCTGGCGCTGCTTCAGCAGACTCCATGCGGCGGAAGCTCGCGTGGTGGCCGACACGGCGACGAGCGACCGCGACATGATGTCCGCGCAGGTCAGTTCATTGAACGTACGGGCGTAGGCCTGCAACTGAACATCGCGCAACAGAGATTCCAGATCGTCCGTGTCGATATCGAGCAATTCGCCGCGCCGGTTCAACACTGCTTCGAGGTCCGCGCGCGTAAAACCTTCATTCGACGCCGAAGCCGATGCGCCCGCGCCTTTGACCGAACTCGCCTGGGCGACGTGCGGGTATCGATGCCCGGTAGCAGCGTGATAGATGATGGCACCGCACAGCAGCGTCACCGACTGGATTGCAATCGGCTCGGCCACGAAGCGGTAGCCCAACGCGTGCACCGCCGGACCGCCGAGGACCGCGGTCAGCGCGACCGCGCCCGACGGCGGGTGAACGCAGCGCAGCGCAAACATCGCACAGATCGCCAGCGCGACGGCCAAGGCAGCCGCGCCCACTGGATCGGCGATCCAGCTTGCGCAGGCCACGCCGACTGTCGCGGAGACGATATTGCCGCCGATAATCGACCACGGTTGCGCAAGCGGACTGGCGGGAACCGCGAACAGCAGCACGGCCGAAGCGCCCATTGGCGCGACGAGAAGCGGAATGTTCGCCGCCGGTCCGAGAAGGACGTGCATGGTCCCGCCGGTGAATGCAATTCCGAGCAAGGCGCCGAGACCCGATCTCAGGCGCTCCGGCCACCGGACGGCAATGGGGTGGGGGGCGAAGCTGGCGAGCCAGCGGATGAGAGCGTAGCGGGACAAGGGTCGAATAGGAATTTGAGAGGGCGATATCACGTGGGGCGAGGCCACACTCCGGATTCCGCCGCGGGCCTTCGATCCGATTATATATCACTCCATGATATATGTGGTCACGCAAAGCGGCCTCTCGCCCTTACGGCGCGCTTCCTAACGTCAAGTCAGCCTCGCTGCTACCCAGCGACTGAAACAGCGCAGCCGTGTCGCCCAACCGGGCAGCCTGCGCATGCGTCTGGTCGAGAGCGGTCTGCAGCGCTTGACGTTGCGTGTCGAGCAGGCTGAACTGGCTGACGCCACCCGCTGAATACTGCGCGCGCGCAATCTCGAGGTTCGCTCGAGCCTGTCGCGCGGCGTCGTCGCGTGCATGCAACTCGTGCGCATCGTTATGTAATGCCGTCAGCGCATCTGCGACCTGTTGCAGCGCCTGAAGTACCGTTTGCTGATAGCTCGCAAACGCAGCGTCATAGGCGGCCTGGGCGGCACGTTTCTTCGCATGCAGTTCGCCGCCGTGAAAAATGGGCTGTGTCAGATTCAGGCCGATATTCCAGATGTTCAGGCCATTCACAATGTCCTGAATACTCGTGCGTTCAGAGCCGATTCCCGCCGATAGCGAAAACTGTGGATACAGATTCGCCGTTGCAACGCCCACGTTTGCGCTGGCCTGGTGCAATAGCGCTTCAGAGGCGCGGATGTCAGGACGTTGCCGTGCAAGTGTCGATGGCAGCGTCACGGGTATCTCAACCGGAAGGTGAAGCGAGTCCAGCGTGAGTTGATCGAAATCTGCTTTAGACGGGGCGTCGCCCACCAGGATCGCAAGCTGGTGATCCGCCTGCGCGAGCTGCGTAGCGAGTGGCGGCAGCGACGCACGCGTCTGCGCGAGCAACGTGCGCTGGCTGTTCACGTCGAGCTGCGACACACCACCGGCGGCAAAGCGTGCCTCCATGATGCCGAGTTGCTGCGCCTGTGCATCTGCAAGACGCTGCGTCAGCAAGACCTGTTGTTGCAGCGAAGCGCGCTGCACGGCCGTCGACACGACATTGCCCGCAATGGACAAGCGCGCTGCATCCAGTTGGAACGCCTCATAGTCGACCTGCGCCAACGTGGCTTCGAGCGCCCGGCGATTGCCGCCGAAAACGTCGAATGTGTAGGACACCATCACCGACGCATTGAATAGCGAAAACGGCCCGGGGTTCTCGACATTCGGAATGCCGAAAGCCGCGAGATCGACTTGTTGACGCATTGCCGAAATCTTCGCGTCGACGCTCGGAAATCGTGTCGCACCCGACTGGGCGTTATAGTTTTCGCGCGCCTCGATCAGCTTTGCGCGGGCTTGCGCCAAGGTAGGGCTTTGGCTGAGTGCCTGCTCGACAAGACGATCAAGCTGCGCCGAGTGAAACTGGCGCCACCACATCGGTAGCGGCGTGTCCGCCGTCGTGAAGGTTTGCGAGGAACCCTCTGTGCCGCCGGCCGATACCGTACGAGATGACTCGGCCTTGTGCGTGTAGGTTTGCGTGTCCGGCGCAGCGGGCGCGTGAAAGTCCGGTCCCACTGCGCAGCCGCATAGCACGAGTGAACACAGGAAAACGAGTTGCTTCATGATCGTGTCCCCCTAGTCGAGCGTGCGCCGGTAGAAGCGCAATGCAATGGCCATGACGATTGCCGTGAAGAGCGCCATTGGCCACACCGATGGCCACAGGTCGGCCCAGCCATTGCCCTTGAGCAAAATTCCGCGAATCAGCCGGTTGAAATAGGTCAGCGGCAAGAGGTTGCCGATAAACCGCGCCCATGCCGGCATGCCCGCGAACGGGAACATGAAGCCCGAAAGCAGGATGTTGGGCAAGAAGTAGAAGACGGTGAGTTGCATCGCCTGCAACTGGTTTTGTGCGAGCGAAGAAAGCGTGATGCCCACCGTCAGATTCGCCGCGATGAAAAGCAGCGCCGAGAGATAGATGGCCAGCGCGCTGCCGACAAACGGAACGTGGAAAACGTAGCGCGTCGCGGCAAGAATGATCGACGCCTGAATGAGCCCGATGACGACATAGGGCACGATCTTGCCGGTCATCACTTCGATTGGCAGAACAGGAGTGGCGAGCAGGTTTTCCATCGTGCCGCGCTCGCGTTCGCGAGTCACGGCGAGGCCGGTCATCATGACGAGCGTCATAGTCAGGATCACGCCCATCAGTCCGGGCACGACGTTGTATTGCGTCACGCCTTCGGGGTTGTAGAGATTGTGAACCTGCACGTCGAATGCGTTTTGCGTGCCGTTCAGGTGTGCGAGCGGACCCGTCAGATCTTTGTTCGCGACCGGCTGGACGAGTTTCGGCAGCGCGCTGACGGCGGTATTCGTTGCGGTGGGATCGGTCGCGTCGGCTTCGACCAGTAGTGACGGATGCTCGCCACGCAGCAGTTTGCGGGAGAAATCCACCGGCACGTTGAGCACGAATTGGACCTTGCCCTGAGCGAGCGCGCGGCGTCCGGCCTCCTCGTCAGGCAAGATTTCGACGATGTCGAAATAAGCGGAGTTCGTCATCGCCGCAACGAAGCTGCGGGAAAACTCGCTCTGGTCGTGGATGATGACGGCTGTCGGCAGATGCTTCGGGTCGGTATTGATAGCGAAGCCGAACAGTGCCAGCTGGATGATCGGTAACCCGACGATCATGCCGAACGTGACGCGATCGCGCCTCAGCTGAAGAAACTCCTTGAGAACGATGCTCCACCAGCGCGTCAAGGAGAAGACGGTGCGATTCCTCATGACGGCGCTCCGAAGTTGTCTTTCGAATGGCTCATCAGATAGATGAACACATCCTCGAGCCCCGTGCCGATCGGTTTGATGCGCAGCGAGGTTCCGACCACCGCTTGCCGCACCGCGGCTTCGAGCGCTTCATGATCGCGTCCGCTGACGTGCAGCGCGGAACCGAACACGACGGTCTGGTCAACGCCGGGCGTCGTGCGGAGCTGCTCGGATAGTTTGCTTAGGTGTTCGCCATGGATCGACCACGTCGAAAGGCCTTGTGATTCGATCACTTCGCTCGCGGTGCCGCGCGCGAGCATCTTCCCGTAAGCGATATAAGCGAGCTTGTGACAGCGCTCGGCTTCATCCATGTAGTGAGTACTGACGAGCACCGATATGCCGGTGGAGGCGAGGCGGTGCAGTTCTTCCCAGAAGTCGCGCCGTGCGGTGGGATCCACGCCGGCGGTGGGCTCGTCGAGCAGCAGCAGTTTCGGCTCGTGCAACATGCAGGCGGCCAGCGCGAGCCGCTGCTTCCACCCGCCCGACAAGGAACCGGTCAACTGGTTCGCGCGCGTTTGCAGGCCGAGCGATTCCAGCGAGCGATCCACCGCCTCGCGCCGGTTGCGCATCTGGTAGATGCGCGCGACGAAGTCGAGATTCTCGCGGATGGTCAAGTCTTCCCAATAGGAAAAGCGCTGGGTCATGTACCCGACGTTGCGTTTTATCTGCTCGCTCTCGCGCACGATGTCGTAGCCGAGGCAGGTGCCGCTGCCCGAATCCGGCGTGAGCAAGCCGCACATGAGACGGATGGACGTCGTCTTGCCGCTGCCGTTTGGCCCGAGAAAGCCGAAGATTTCGCCGCGGCCGACCTGCAACGAGACGTTGTTGACAACGTGCTTGTTGCCGAAGCGCTTGTTCAGGTCATGCACGTCGATCACGTACTGTTGGGTGTCGTCGTTCATTGCAGCACCACCGAGACAGGTTGGCCCGGATGAAGCTTCGTCGCGTCCGCAATCGACGGGTGGGCTTCGACCATGAACACGAGTTTGGCGCGGCTTTCGTTGCTATAGATGACGGGCGGCGTGTATTCAGCCTGATTCGACACGTAAGTGATCTTCGCTGGCACGTCAGCCGCGCAGCCGTCGCAATGCAGCGTCACGCCGCGATTGAGTGCTAGTTGCCCGACGATCGTCTCCGGAACGAAGAAACGCACCTTGACGTTCTTCGGCGGCAGCATCTGGACGACCGGACTGCCGGCGGGCACCCATTCACCCTGGCGATAGAGCGTGTCATAGACAAGGCCTTCTGATGGCGCGCTGACGCGTTTCTGATCGAGCTTCCATTGCGCCTGCGCAACCACGGCATCGGCAGCGGCTACCTGCGCCTCCTGTTCGACGATCTGTTGTGAACGGGCCGGCAGGCGAGCCACGTCGACCTGATGGGTGAGCTCCCGAACCTGTGCGGCGGTAGAGTCGGCATTCGCACGCGAATCGTCGAGTTGAGCTTTTGCGATGCCGCCCGCGCGATATTGGGCTTCGTCCCGGGTCAGTTGCAGCGCGGCCTTGCGGGCGTTGGCGACGGCCTCGGCCAGTTGCGCACGGTTGACGTCGACTTCGGGCACGCGCTTGCCGGTCCGGATGTCGGCGAGTTGAGCGCGGGCCGCCGCGAGTTGCTGCTGCGCCTGGGCGAGCGCGTGGGTTTCATCGTCGGCGTCAAGGGAAAATAGCGGGGCGTTCGCCTTGACCGTTTGTCCGCGAGAGACTGACAACGCCGTGAGCTTGCCGGCTTGCGAGGAGCCGAGGTAGACGAATTCACCTTCGACGTAGCCTTGGTAAGTCGCCGCTTCGTGCCGCGAGCAGGCCGATAACAGAGCGACGAGCAGCAAGGAAAGTGTGGCGCCGGCAAATCGTTGCGCTCGCGTGGGGTTAGACAAAACTCCCACCGAGAGGCGTTTATTTAGTAAGTCATCCATAATTAAAACCCTGTGGTGTCCCGATCGGAACACTGGACGGATCGACTCAACACGACGGAAAGCGCGCGATGAGTTCAATCTGCAGTCTCCGCGAGGGCGATCCGGCTGCCTTGGTGACTGAGCATTTCATGCCGGCGCGTCCGTTCGCGGACCGGACGCAGATCAAGTAGAATGGATACTATGCGAATTTGAATTCAAATTCAAACTATTTCTGGAATGTAAGTCTTCGACCATGCCGACCACCCCGAAAAAGACAGCCGCGACCCAGCCTAGACGGGCCTCGCGCCCTGACGGCGCGGCGACCCGTCAGCACCTGCTCGAGACTGCAGGCCGGGTGTTCGCCGAACGTGGTTTCGCGGATGCCACCAGCAAGGAAATTTGCGAACGCGCGGGCACACCGATGGCGTCGGTGAACTATCACTTTGGAAGCAGGGAAGCGCTTTACGAAGCAGCGCTGGTCGAGGCGCACCGGCAAGTCGTGGGTCTTGACGAGCTGGCCGCGCTTGCTGCGGGCCTCGACGATCCCAAGGATCAGTTGCGCGCGGTCCTTTCGCGTTTCGTCGGTCTTTCAACGAACGCGGGCACGCCTTGGGGCTTTATGCTGATGCTGCGCGAAGTGCTGTCACCGTCGAAAGCCATCCCGGCGCTCATCGAGAAAGCGGTGCGTCCGAAGGCCGCATTCCTGCTCAAGGTGATCGGCGGCGTGCTGGGGCTGGACCCGACCACGCCCGTGGTTCAGCGGGCTTTGATGTTTTCAGTGTTGCCCTGCATCGCCATGATGATCGCGCCAAAGCAGATGCAGTCCGCTCTATTGCCCGCTATCGCCAAGGACAAGGATGCGCTTGCAGAGGATTTTGTGCGATTCGTGCTCGCGGGTCTCGATGCGATCGCACTCGCTCATCGTTCGGAAGCCAAGTGAACCACGACTATATTTCGACCCGGCTTATCCAAAGACAATGCGCGCCGCACATCTGCGAGGGTGGCCAGTAGACAGCAATGAGAGACACCCGCTTATGCGAGGTTAGCGAGGACCTCGATGGTTTTCAATGGCTCGGTGAGCATACAGTGATGGCCGGTATCAATGACGGCTGTCTGAACGCGCGGATCGCTTTTGAACTTTTCATAGAACTGTGTGAATGGAGTCGCATTCCACCCCGAGCAGTACACGTATCCGACGGAAATGTCCTGGCGTAGAGGCCGGGCCCGCACCGGTTCATAGAAAGTTTGCCATGGTTGATGGGCGAGGCGGGGCGTCACGAATTCGGCGAGTGTCGGGGCGGTTACGCCAAATACTTCCGGTGGGATTGGAGGAATTGAATTGTCCTTTTTTACAAACTCATCGAACTGGGCGCGCATCTCGGCCGGGACATAGTCAACCAGAGATTTTCCGTCTTCGGGTACAAAGGCGTCCAGGTAGATCAGCGATTTGATCTTGTCGGGGATTCGTGCGGTCACACCAGTGATGACCATACCGCCATAGCTCCATCCAACCAGGGTGACGGAGCGCAGGCCTTCCATTTCGATATGAGCAATCACGTCGTCGATGTGGCTATCAAGATCTGTGTCGCCGGTGCCATTGTGGCGACGCTCGCCGAGTCCGGTCAGCGTGGGTGCGGTCACGGCGTGTCCTAATTCGCGTAAGCCTGGAATCACATCGCGCCATACCCATCCACCATGCCACGCGCCCGCGATCAATACGTAAGTATGCTTGGCGTTTGAATTCATACTAAAGTCGCTCCAGAATGATTGGCCTTCAGCTCGCAAACGAGCCTCAAATCATTGAACAGTTGGACAAGTGCCAATATTCCCTTGTAAGCAGCGTTCAGGCATAAATAGTTACTTTGGCTCTGGTGACGGCCGTGATTACGCTGTAGAAGATGGTGTATCTGGAACGACCGACGCTATGCGCCGCGGCCGATGAGGCCAAACAATAAGCCTACAACTTCATACGTGGTGGTGACACTACATAATCATGTAATGCACGACATGGCTCCTCACGCTTCCGGACGACGATTCCGATGACTATAATTTCTCATCGGCACGCCCTTTGAGCAGCACATTTAGCGGGCCTACTGCAGATCGACTGTACCGAAGTTAGGAGAGGTTTTTACCTGACCGCAGAGGGGTTCTATGGAATCCGAAAACGAACTGGTCTATCTGGCGGACGACGACAGTCGGGTGCGAGAAGCACGCTCTGCACTATTGCGCACAAACGGAACGAACGCTCAGGCATTCAACTACGGTCTTGCCATAAAGGGCGGGGCAGTTGATTTCCTCACAAAGCCTTTCGATTTGGTATCACCGAATACACCGTGCAAATGCATCGCGGCCACATCATGAAAAAAATGCAGGCGGATTCATTTGCGACTCTTGTCAGGCAGGCAAGCAAACTCCAACTCAAAGCCTCGTCGATAACCACGTTCGATGCCTGACGCCAACGCCAAACCTTTGTGAGACTCCATGGCCCGGAGGAAAGAAATGCTCGCGCCTCCGGTTCGAACCGTTGCCGTGATTGATGATGATCGGCGGGTTCTGACCTCTCTAGCGAACCTGTTGGCCTCAGGCGGGTATGGAACACGGCTCTACGAATCGGCACAAGATTTCTTTTCCGACGGCTACGTGGGTCTGTTATGCGTTATAACGGATTTGGGAATGCGGCCCATCGACGGCTTGCAAGTGCTCGAGCGTGTGGTTCATTCTGGCGCAGCAATGCCCGTCATCATTATTACCGGCAAACCGGGCGAGCATACTGAAAACTACTATCAGCAGAGAGGCGCACTAGGCTTCTTCAGAAAGCCTGTCGATGGGGACGCGTTGCTGGACCTGCTCGACAGCATCGCCTGAAGGCGTCGGTGGTCGGTCCACCTCTGCCTTAGGACGAGCGCTGCCAGATTTGCAGGCGCCGGCAAGTTGTTTTGAGCGGGACGTGTCGCGCTCGAAGAGAAAAAACTACTGCGCACCCCACCTTGAGTCAGTACAGTCGACGAAAATCGAGGCGGCATGCGGCAGCTGAACCGGTCTCAACAGACGATAGCCGCGGCCAGGTACGGATACCAGCAACTTACGATCCTCGCCCATCATTTTACGAATCCAGCAGATGTGCACGTGAAGATTGTTGTCCACGACTATGGTGGTCGGCCACACCTGATCTATCAGCTTCTCCTTTGTCACCAATGCGCCGTTTGCTTCGATAAGGACGAGAAAAACATCCATCGCTCTGCAGCCAAGCTCGACAGGCGAGCCGTCGACGAATATCTCTCGCCGGTCCGGGAAGACAGTCAGATTTCCAATGCGAATCATTGCTTAAATATCCATTCGTTTGAGGCCGCTGTATTGGGACAGTAACCGGCGCAGACCGGCGACTGCGATAGCAGCGTTGAAGTCATCGAGCCGTGGTCGCTCCAGTGTTCTACCTGGTTTCGATGGTAGTTGGCCGTATGTCTGACCGCTATTACATGAATCTGGAGTCAAGTCTGTTTTTGTCGACGAGGCTCTGTGGTTGAAGCGACGGAGGGCATTGGAGCAGGCGGCGGACGCATGGCGAAAGTCGCCCGGTTGCACTATCTCGCGCCCACCTCCGGTTGGGAAATCGGGACAGGCAAGACGGGGAGGACGACGCCGAAGGTCGCTCCGTAGCCCTCGTTATTGGAGGCGGTAAGCCGACCCTCATGAGCCTCGATAATGGAACGGGACACCGCAAGTCCGATGCCCATCCCCTTGCACTTGGTCGTGACGAATGCGTCGAATATGCTGTCGTCGTCGTCGACGATGCCCGAGCCGTTATCGATGACTTCGAGCAGTATGGACCGGTCGTCAACCGGGCTCGCGGCAATCAGAATCCTGGGTGTGCGTCCCGAGTTCTCCGTGGCCTCTATGCCGTTCGTGATGAGGTTAAGAAGGACCTGCTGAATCTGTATCTGATCGACGAACACTGGAGGCAGGCCATCGGGCAAGTCGAACTCGATGTCGGCGCTACGCCTGGTTTCGTCTTCCCGTAGCAGACGGACGGCTTCGAGGACCATGTCTTTCACATTCCGTTCCCGTTTCTGGAATGTTTGCCGCTTGAACAATGCGCGGATGCTTTGCATCGTCTCGTCCGCGGAACGGGCATCTCGAACGACGCTTTCCACGGAAACCCTGGCTTCGCCTAAATTGGGCGGAGACGCCGCGAGCCACCGTTTGCAAGCCTGCGCATTGGCGATAACGGACGTGAGCGGCTGATTGAGTTCATGTGCGATCGACGCCGAGAGTTCCGCGACCGTGGCAATCTGGGTTGCACGCGCGAGTTCAGCCTGAGTCTGTCTGAGCCGGTCCTCCGCGCGCTTGCGCTCGTCGATATCAAGACTGAGCCCATACCATTGAACAATGTTGCCGTCGGCGTCTCTCATTGCTTCGGCAGTGTTCTGGTACCAGCGATAGACGCCGTCTTTTCGGCGAAGCCGCGCAACATGGCAGTACGGTTCGCCAGTCTCGATCGAGTGTGTCCACGCCTGAAGCAGGCTGTCCAGATCGTCAGGATGGAAGGTCTTCTGATAGCCGAGGTTCTCGAGTTGTGAAATATCCAGGCCAACAAATTCGGAGGTCTTCCGATTGACGTAAGTGAGCCTGCCTTGTGGGTCATTGCACCAGAGCATGGCCGGGATGGTCTCGATAAGCTCGTGTAGTTGGTGCTCCCGCTGTTCGAGCACTGCTTCCGTTTGCTTGAGATCGTTGATGTCCGTACATACGCCGTACCAGTGCAGGATCTGTCCGCTCTCGTCGCGAAACGGTTCGCCGCGAGCGAGATACCAGCGCAGTTTCCCATCGGCGCCCGTCACCTGGTACGTGTCCTGATAGGACGCACCTTCCTGGACAGCTTGCCTCCAGCGCGAACGGACGCGAAGGCGGTCAGCTTCGGGGATTAGTTTAAGTAACATTTCTCTGTCGAATTCTTCCTCGCCCTTGCCCATGAACTTCAGCATTTGTCGATTCCACCGGTCGACATCTCCTTGCGGTGTGGCGCGCCAGATCATCACGGGCAATGCGTCCACGAGCCTTCGCAAATTAAGCTCTTCCGAGCGAAGAGCCTCCTCGGCTAACTGCCGGTCGTGGATATCCGTCGAAAGCCCATACCAATTCAAAATGTCACCGTTGGCACCCCGCATAGGTGCGCCTTTGCATTGAAACCATCGATACGTGTCGTCGGCCGCCCGGAGCCGATAGACCCAGTCAAAAGGCCTCCCGCTATCGATGGAATCCTGCCAGGCTTCAACGGTCGACGCGGAGTCATCCGGGTGCACCAGGTGAAGCCAGCCGTTCGCCACCAAATCATCGAGCTGTAGCCCGGTGTAGTCTTCAGTGCGCTTGTTGGCGTATTGCAGGCGGCCATGGGAGTCCGTACGCCAGAGCAGGCCCGGAACGGTTTCCGCCAGCCAGTTCAGTTGAACCTCATTTTCGCGGATGACCTCTTTAGACCTGTAAAGATCGTCAATGTCGATGGTCACGGCATACCACTTGTAAACGCTTCCGTCATCATTGAAGTAAGGGATCGAGCGCGCGTGGTGCCATCGATAGTTACCGTCGCGGTCTGCCCATCGATAGGTCGTATCGTGCGCGCTCTTTTCCCGAAGAGAGCGACGATGGCCCGCCTCTATCCGGTCGCGGTCATCGCGGTGAATGAAACTCAGAAAGCCGAGATTCTGTATGCCCTCAAGCGTCGTTCCCGTTTCCTCGAGAATCTGCTGACTCACGTAGTCGAACTCGTGCTCTGTCCGGGTAGCGAAGCGGCCGGGTAATCGATCGAGGAGTTCTCGGGCTTCTTTCTCACTGGCCGCCAATGCCTGTTGAGCCTTGATGGTCTCCTCGATTTCTATTCCGACGAGGTACCAGTTGATGACGTCCCCGCTCGACGAGCGTGATGGCTCGGCGAGAAGACGCTGCCAGCGGTATATGCCGTCGCGCTGCAGCATCCTCACGGCAATGTCGACCGGTTCACGCGCGGCAATGCACGCATTCCATCGCTGTCGTGCGGCGGGCAGGTCATCGGGATGAATGTAAGCCATCCATCGGTCGCCGACTATTTCCTCCATCGGTCGTCCCAACGCGGCGACGCCGACTTTATTCACATAGACAAGCTCGCCGGTGGGTCCACCGACACATACGCATGCCGGCACACTATCCACAATGCGCCGATAGGTTTCCTCTTCGATTCGAAGCAGGGATTCAGCGGTCTTCCGGTCGTGTATGTCCCAGCTCACACCGATCCATCGCAGTAGCCGTCCACTTTCGTTTTTTATCGTTTTGACACGGCAGAGAAACCACCGGTACTCGCCGTCAGTACGTCGGAGTCGAAGCTCGAGCTCTCCCATGTCGTTTCCGGCCAGAAGCGCCCCCCAGTATCGGTCGTTTGTCTGCAGGTCGTCAGGGTGGATTGCGGCTCGGAAAGAGTCGCAGTGGTGTGCTTCCTTTATGCCTGTGTATTCGCACAGGCTGGGGCTCAGGTATTCGATGTGACCAGTGGGCAGCGCGGTCCACACATGGCCGGGAAAAAGACTGCTAATACTTTGAAGTGTCTGGTTCAGTTGGCGGAGTTGCTCATCGAACTGTCCATCCTTCGATCCGGCCGTTGAGTCAGGCTGCGGGGGGCGCCGGGAGGCCAGCTCGGCACAAAGCCATGCCGCCGCGATTGCGACCGCGGAATGGGTGATAGAGCCGGAGTCAAGCGGAGGGTGACCGGCGGTGAATGCCATTCCGGCTATCCCAAGCGAGGCGAACCCAGCGGCCAGACGCCCGAAACTCCTGCCGAAAAAGTGCGCGATCAGGACAACAAAGAGGAGGCTGAGGATGCCGGAAATCGGTTCTAGTAACCCTGCGATGCTTGACGCACTGGATATGGCGACGCTGAGGGCAATATCCCGAGACGAGCGTGGTATCAACACGGTAAGCATGTCAACCTCCGAGTTCGTCGGCGCATTGGACGGTGGTACTTTTGCATGTCTCCGCCCATGGCAGGATCTTCCAGCGCAATGGTGCCTTGCGCAAATTGAGCGGGGGGTGTCGTCGGTTGTTTTATGTAGTACGTGCGAGGCCTGGTCGCGCGCAGTGCAGTGCGCACGAATCGGATACGAGGAGACAGCGATCCGTCATACCATAGCGAATCGCTGCTTGCATTTGGGGATCAAAGCTTTTCGAAGACGCGGTTTGGAAGAGCATAGTGGGCTGATAGCAATGACGTGTTTCCGAGTGCGCCGCATCGGGATTTCCAATCAAGCGGACAAGGTGGAACGCTCAGCCTACAATTTCATATACGGCGCTGACATTACATAATCATGTAATGCACGATGCGGCTCCCTACGCTTCCGGGCAACGATTCCCACGGCTATAATTTCTCGTCGGCACGCCCGCCTGAGAGGCACATTCTGCGCGTCTATCGCTGATCGACTGTACCGACGTTAGGGGAAGTTTGCCTGACTACAGGGGGTTCCATGGAATCCGCAAACGAACTGGTCTATGTGGTGGACGACGACAGCCGGGTGCGAGAAGCACTCTCTGCGCTGCTGCGCGCAAACGGAAGAGACGTCCAGGCATTCAGCTCCGGTGGAGAGTTTCTGGACAAACCGCATCGAAATGTGGTGGCATGTCTGATCCTGGATATGAGAATGCCTGGCATGAATGGCCTGGAAGTCCAGAAGCTTCTTCGCATGGACTCTCCGATTCCGGTCATTTTCATTACCGGAATGGGAGATGTGCCGTCCGTAGTTCTTGCCATGAAGGGCGGGGCTGTCGACTTCCTCACCAAGCCTGTCGATGAAGATGCATTGATGCGCGCGGTCGACGCGGCTCTCGCGAGAGCATACGTTCTTCGCGAGGAAGCGCAGAATGCAGCGACGCTTCAAGCGCTCTATCAATCGCTGACACCTCGTGAGCAGGAACTGTTGCCGCTACTCGCAAGCGGTTTGCTCAACAAGCAGGTGGCGGCAACCCTCGGCATCACTGAATACACCGTGCAGGTGCATCGCGGCCACATCATGAAAAAAATGCAGGCGGATTCGTTTGCTACTCTCGTCCGGCAGGCCGGCAAACTGCAACTCGAAACGTCGTCGACAACCACGTTCGATGCCTGACGCCTGATGCGTGTTAGCACCGACCCGATACGGAAATCTTGCGGCCACCAAAACGCCCGAACGTCGCAGCGTCGGCGGCCCATCCTTCGGATAGGATCAAAAAACGCTAGCCTGGCCGTACAGTCTCACGCGTTCGCACGTCCGCGTGATCCGGTCTCGCGCATGAACATCGCAAGCACCATTGCGAGCACGATGCCACCGAGCAGCCACGAGCCGGCTGCGCGGAACACCGGCAGATCCATTGCGCCGCCGCTCGCGACGTGGGCAAGCAGCTTGCCGTACGCGGGCGTGAGCAAGGCGCTGAACGTGAATACCAGGAAATTGATCGCGCCGCTGGCGCTGCCCTTCACGTTGTCCGGATTGACTTCCTTGATGACCGTGTAGGGCAGCATTGCCGCACCGGAGCCGATGCCGAGGAGCAGCCCGAGCACATAAGGCGGCGCCACACCGGCTGGCAGATAGAAAATGCCCGCGCCCGACACAAGCATCAGCAGTGCGCCGGCAATCAACACCGGCTTGCGACGCCCCAGACGGTCAGACAGGTAACCTAACAGCGGGCAGCCGATCACCCAGCCGAGCGGCACCATGCTCGCACGATTGACGGCCTCCGCATAGCTGACGTCGAGACCGTTGTGCAGGAACGGAATGCCCCAGATCATGTCGCCGATCGTAGTCGGCAGGAACAGCAAGCCGGCGCAGAAACCGCAGAGATACGACTGCGGATTGGACAGCACTTCCTTGTACGGCGCGAACATCTTTATCCATGAGCCCTGGTTGGCTGGGCTGTCGTCATGGACTGCGGGCGTCGCGAAGAACACCAGCACGGCGATCAAAAGGATGACAAGGCCGGACAGCCACCAGAACTTTTGCCACGTGATGAGGCCGTGAATCAGCGGGGCAACGGCGAACTGCCCTGCGGAGCCGCCCAGCATGCCGAAGCATTGAGTGAATCCCACCGCCGTCGCAAGAGAACGCGGGGGAAAGCCGTGCGTGGCGAGATACACCGCGCCGATGAACCCACACGCCGAACCCGCGCCTTGCAGCAGGCGGCCGACCTGCGCCGCCTCCACGCTGCCCAGACCGAACAGCGCCGCGCCGACGGCAACGAGAACGATGCCGGCCGGAATGACGGCCTTGCCGCCGAGTCGATCGAGCAACGCACCGCAAACGATCGAGAACAGCGCATAGGTGTAGTAGTACAGGCCGACTAGCGCGCCCACGCCCAGCGCATCGCGGGCGAACGCCGCACTCAGCTCGGGTATCATCACGCCCGGCGCCGAACGCAGCATGTACTGCATGAAGTAGAACGCGGCACAGAAAAGCCAGGCGATGACGAAACCCATGTGGATGGGCTGGCGGTGTGATGCAACATTGACGGTGCTGACGGCCTTGCTGGACATGGTTCGATTTCCGTTGAGTTTTGCGGACCGCGTTACCGGAACAGGTTGACCTTTGCGAGATCGATGAGCTGCTGGCCCCGACCGTCCATGACGGCACGAAGCATGAACAGCCCAAAGTGGTAGGCCTGATCAGTGGTGGTCGCGGGAGGCATCACGAGCTCCTGACGCGCGCTCACTACGTCGACGAGAGCCGGGCCCGGATGGGCGAATGCTTCGGCTAGGGCGCCTTCCAGCTCCGCAGGATGCTCGACGCGCACGCCTTTGATTCCTATCGCGTTGGCCATCGCGGCGAAGTTCGGATTTTTCAGGTCACATCCCGTATCGATGAACCCACTGGCCTTCATCTCCATTTCCACGAAGCCGAGTGTTCCGTTGTTGAGCACGACGACTTTGACCGGCAAACCGGTTTGAATCAGCGTCAGGAACTCGCCCATCATCATGGTGAAGCCGCCGTCACCCGACATCGAGATCACCTGTCGGTCCCTGAAAGCAGCCTGCGCGCCGATCGAGTGCAACAACGAATTGGCCATCGAACCGTGGTTGAACGAACCGACCAGTCGTCGTTTGCCGTTCATCTTCAGATATCGTGCGGTCCATGCGATGGGCGTGCCGACGTCGCAGGAGAAGATCGCATCTTCGTCCGCGAGTTCGCTGACGAGCCGCGTCACGTACTGCGGATGGATCGTGCTGCTGCCCGCTTCCGGCTCCGCCAGCGCATCCAGACTCTGGCGAGCCTTGCGATAGTCGTCGAGTGCGCGATTCAGAAAGCTGCTGTCGGTTTTCTGCTGAATTTTCGGAAGAAGTTCATTGAGCGTATCCTTGACGGTTCCCAATACGCCAAGCTCTATCGGGCATCGATTGCCGAGCGCTTCCGCCCTTGTATCGACCTGCGCGATAGTCACCTTCTCCGGGTAGAACTGTCGATAAGGGAAGTCGGTGCCCAACATCAGGAGCATGTCGCAACTCTTCATCGCGGAATAACCAGAAGCGAAACCGACAAGGCCCGTCATGCCCACATCGAATGGATTATCGTATTCGATGTATTCCTTGCCTCGCAGCGAGTGCACGATCGGTGCTTGCAGTTTGCGGGCGAGTTCTACGACTTCCGCATGGGAATCCTTGCAGCCGGCCCCACACAGCAACGTCACTCGCGACGACCGGTTCAGCAGGCCTGCGAGTTCCGTCACATCGTCGTTTGATGGGTGAATCACCGGAGCGGAAGGCGCGCTCCAGGTCGGCACAGGTTTGGTGAGAGGTCCGAGCGCCACATTTCCAGGTATGACGACAACAGCGACGCCTTTACGCGCAACCGCTGTCCGGATGGCGCGGCCCAGAATTTGCGGCAGTTGGTCCGGGCTGGTGACGAGTTCGACGTAGTGGCTACATTCCTTGAACAGGATTTCGGGGTGAGTCGCCTGAAAATAGTCGATGCCGATTTCCGTGCTTGGGACATGCGCGGCGATAGCAAGAACGGGAACGCCGCTGCGTTGGCAGTCGAACAAGCCGTTGATGAGGTGCAGATTCCCCGGACCGCAACTTCCGCAGCACACTGCGAGCTGCCCCGTGAGATGAGCCTCGGCGCCAGCGGCGAAAGCCGCGCTTTCCTCATGCCGCATGTGAACCCATTCAATCGAACCATCCCGGCGCAGCGAGTCCGTGAATCCATTGAGCGAATCCCCCACGACACCGAACACGCGCTTCACGCCCGCGTTGACTAGTGCACCAACCATGTAGTCGGCAGCTATCGTCGCCATTTCACATCTCCATAGGTGAATGAATTACTACGAGTGCGATGCTTTCGCAGAGAGACCAAAGAGACACGTCCGCATGAGCGCGGTGCAATCACCCAGCCGTAGTGGCTGTTTTGGACGGTCCGCAGTGTCAGGTCCTTGATGTTAGTGAGCGTGGCGAAGCGCGGCTATTACATGAATCTGGAATCAGCCTGGACAGGCTATTGGCGCTCGACACTGATTGAGTTACGGCAGGACACCGGAACAAGATTCGGATTACGTAGATATGAAATACGTTGGCCGAGCATGACGTCATCGTTGTTGACGCAGAGCCGGATTTGACCTGTCAGACTGTTTCCTCCACGGGGGTAGCGTCCATGACGGTAGCCAGAATCATCGCTTCGACGTTTCGTGGGGCAGGTCGGCCACGCCTGGGTCGATACACGGCATCGCCGGTTGCAATGGTCTGGCCGCTCAGTGCGCAAACCCCGGCTTTCCTCGCGATGCAGCGCCGCCATGTCTGTTCGCCGTAGCAGCAGGAGGTCGCGTCGCTCCACGCAATGGTTGCCGAGATCTGTCCATTGCGCTCCAGAATCCGGATCGCGCATTTCGAAAACTTGCCTTTGCCGCACATCGGGCGCGCGCGACTGGACACAATGGGCCGTTGCATTTCGCTTTCGTTCGAGAGGCGCGCCGTCGCGGACTGCCACGTTCTGTCTTCTTCAAAGGGCGCTTGCATGATGCGGTTCCTCGATTCTCATTAGACAAAAAGATGCCGTGCGCAATCAATGTGACGTGCCGGATTCTCGAGCCAACATTCGACCCCGGCTTGATGATAGTCAGCGCAATTGCGGGCCGCTACTACATGAATGTGGAGTGCGTCAGGGTTTGACCAGGAAGAGGAGTCATGGCGGCGACATTACATATTCATGTAATGCGGAATACCTTTTTCGGCGTTATTGTGACGGCTTGGTGCGCCTGCCATCTGTCGACGGGCGGCCCACAGGCTATGATCTTGAAAGGTGCGCTGTCAGTTTCTTCAGAAGGCCTTTGGATGAAGGCGCTTTGTTGGAAATGCAAAGCAAGCGTCACATCTCCGGTGCGCCCGAAGCCGTTTCCCTCACTGCCCAAAACCCGAAATCCGAGGCGAGACGCATCGGCGTATCTGCAAGGCGTAACATTGATTTCAACCATAGAGACGACTTTGAAACGACACATGCCACTAGCCAGAGGCAGATGTTCAAAGCGTGCAATCGGCGCGGCCGCGATTGCCGCGATTCCGATGTCAGGGTGCGCAAATTCGCCATCCATTGGCGTGCTGGGCGCGTACTTTCCCGACTGGCTGTTCTGTATCGTCGCGGGCGTCGTGCTCACGGTCGTCATCTATCTGATCCTCAAGCGCTTACAGGCCGACAATCTGATGGGACCTTCCGCCGTGGTGTATCCCACGCTTGTCGCATTCCTCGCGCTCGCTGTCTGGTTGATGTTCTTCCAACATTGAATTTTTGTCGGGTGGATGAATGGCGACCCCAGCCAGCAGGACATCGAAGAGAAAATGGCCGGCCATCGTGATGGTCGTGGTGACACTGTTGCTGCTCGTCTACGTCATCCGGGTGTGGGACCGGGCGCCTCGCACCGACGACGCCTATGTCTACGCGGATACGATCGACGTCGTGCCCGAAGTCAGCGGCCGCATCGTCGAGTTGGCCGTGCGCGACAATCAGGCGGTGAAGCAGGGCGATCTGCTGTTCCGTATCGATCCGCGCCCGTACCAGGATGCGCTCGCGCGGGGCCAGGCGTCCCTCGTCGCGCTCGACCGCCAGATCGAGCTGACCCAGCGCACGGTCAATGCGCAGCAGTACAACGCGCAGTCGGTGCGTGCGGCCGTCGAGCGCGCGCGAGCCGTAGCCGGCCAGGCGTCGGACACGCTGCACCGCATGGAGCCGTTGTTGTCACACGGTTATGTGTCGGCGGAAGACGTCGACCGTGCGCGCACCGCGCAACGCTCCACGCAGGCCGAACTCAGCGCCGCGCAATTGCAGGCGCAGCAGGCGGCGGCTGCTGTGAGCGGCGTCGATGCGCTGGTCGCGCAACGCGCCGTCGTCATGGCGGAGATCGCGACGGCCGAACTGAATCTGGAGTATGCGACGGTGCGAGCACCGTTCGACGGACGCATCGTGTCATTGAAGACATCGACCGGCCAGTTTGCCACGGCGCTCAAACCGGTCTTCACCTTGATCGATACGCGCCACTGGTACGTGGTCGCGAATTTTCGCGAGACCGAACTCAAGGGCGTCAGGGCGGGGACGCCTGCCACGGTCTACCTGATGAGCGATACGGGCCAGCGTTTCCAGGGCAGCGTCGACTCGATCAGCTATGGTATCGCGCCCGATGAAGCCGGCCTTGCATTGCCCGGCGGATTGCCGCGCATTCAACGCACGCTTAACTGGGTGCATGTATCGCAGCGCTTCCCGGTGAAGATCCGCATCGACAAGCCGAACCCGGAATTGTTTCGCGTCGGTACGTCGGCGGTGGCCGTGCTGGAACCCGGGCACGACGACGACGGCGAGCGCCATTGAGGAACCCATGACCGCCGCCGACTATCTGCCCGTCACGCTGCGCGATGCAGGCGCTTTCCTGATGCGCGAGCTTGCGCCGTTTCCAGGGCGTCTGAACGTCATGTTGCGTTCCATGCTGACGAGCGCCATCGTGATCGTCGTGTCGATGGCGCTCGAGGTGCCCGAACTCGCGTTGTCGCTACTCGTGGTGTTCTATGTCACGCAGTCGAACGTGGTGGTCACGCGGCTGGTCGGCGTGATGTTCATGGTCGGCTCGACGCTCGCCATCGGCCTGTCGATCCTGCTGTTGAAGTTTACATTCGACTATCCGTTGCTGCGCATCGTCATCGCGAGTCTGATGTTCTTTGGCAGCGTGTACCTGCTCCGGGTGCTCAAGATCGGCGTGGTGTTTTTCATCGTCGCGATCGTCGTGATCTACGTGCAGAGTTTCGTGGACCAGACCGATCAGGCCGACCTGCTGATCCGCGCGGTGTTGTGGGTGTGGATCGCCGTCAACTACCCAATCGCCCTGACGCTCGTGGTCAATACCTTGCTGTTGCCTGCCGAACCGCAATTGCAACTCAAGGCGGAAATCCATCGGCAACTCGCGACGCTGGACGCGCGCCTGACGCAGCTGGTCGACGGCACCGCGAGCGCCGCGCCGATCACGCTGGCGGCCGTCCAGCAAGGCGCGCTCACCCTGCAGAAGCTGCTGCGGTTCACGACGATGCGTGATGCCCACTATCGCGAGCATCAGGCATCACAGCTTGCGTGCATTGCGACCGTGTCGCGGCTTTATCGTGGAGCGAGTGAACTGCCGCTCAGTTGGCCAGGCGTGTCGGCAGCGCAACTGGCGATGTTGCGCGAGTTGCGTGCGAACTGCCGCGCGCTCGATGACTCGGTCATGACTGGCGAGCCCTATCGCTACGTGAGCACGGCGACACCTGAAGAGCGCAATGCCGCCGACACGATTCCTGCTGCTGCCGAATCGCAGCGAGCGCTGCGCGCGTACGCCGATCTTGTTACAAGCGGTGCCGCTGCGGCCGGCAAGCCGCCCGCCAGCGAACCGATGGTCGCGCCCGACGCATGGACCAATCCT